>NZ_JABSUZ010000003.1:0-291542 GCF_013284345.1 Brevibacillus sp. MS2.2 | reverse complement strand
TTGCAGGGAAACAAAGCATGATCGGCAGAGAAGTAGAGTCGGCTGGAACGGCAACCGAAGAGACCATCAGAGTCATTTGGCAGGAAATCTTGGGAAGCTCCCCAATGTATCTGGATGATAATTTTTTTGAACAAGGCGGGAACTCCTTACAAGCAACTGTCATGCTCAGCAGAATCTACAAGGAATGCCACGTGCAAATTCCTTTGCATCAAATTTTTCAATCGCAGACGATACGTGAATTAGCCAAATATGTAGACTCTTCCAAGCATCAAGCTTTTACACCCATTCGCTCATGCGAATTGCAGCCATACTATAAATCTTCTTCGGCGCAGAAAAGAATGTACATCCTCCAAGGTCTGGATGGAGGAACCGCCTATAACCTGTCCGGCTACTTACAATTGAATGGGGAACTGGAACTTGATCGTCTGATTCACTCTTTGCAACAGGTTGTACAAAGGCACGAGTCTTTCCGAACCAACTTTGTGATCAGAGATAATGAAGTCGTGCAAGTTTTACATGACGATCTGCCATTGGATATAGAGGTCGAACAATTGGCTGAAGAGGATGTAAATGAGGCGATTCGCACGTTTATCCAGCCATTTGATCTCAGCAAAGCACCGCTTATTCGGGCGAAAATCTTCCAAGTGTCAGCCAAACGCTTCATTGTAGCTGTGGACATGCATCACATTATTTCGGACGGCTATTCGGTATCCCTGTTTATCCGTGAGCTGCTCCATACGTATAGAGGAGAATCACTGCCTGAGCTTGGCGTGACGTATAAAGATTTCGTGGCATGGGAGCAAGAGAGGGAGCAGTCAGAACAGCTCTTGGCTCAAAAGGAGTACTGGCTTGAGCAATTTAGCCAAGGAGAACTTCCGGTATTGAAGCTTCCCGTCGATTACCAAAGACCGCCGGTTCAATCCTTTGAAGGTGACCGCTTGACGATGGGGATCGGTGAGGAAGTCAGGAAGCGGTTGCTCCAATTGGCTAGGGAAACTGACACGACCTTGTATATGGTATTGCTTGCTGCTTACAATGTCATGCTTTACCGATACACCGGACAGGAGGAGCTGATTGTCGGTTCTGCTGTGGCGGGAAGACAACATCCTGATTTAGAACGAATGATGGGCATGTTTGTAAATACATTGGCCATCCGAAACTATCCGACTGGAAGCAAGACCTTTACGGATTTCCTGAAAGAAGTGAAATATCAAGCATTACGTGCCTTTGAAAACCAGGAGTATCCGTTTGAAAAACTGGTTGATGCTCTGCAACTAAACAAAGATTTGAGCCGCAATCCTCTCTTTGATACCATGTTTGATTACCATTATGAATCCTTTGACGACGTGACCTCAGATGATTTCAAAGTCACGATGTATGAATATCCAAAAGGCGTGTCCCTCTTTGATCTCAGTCTTGATGTCCATGACGATGGAACAACGCTCACTTGCCAATTTGATTACAGCACTCATCTGTTTAAACGCGATACAGTTGAGCGAATGGCCAATCATTTTGCCAAGATCCTTCACTCCATTGTGCAGTCTAATGAGAGTTGCCTAGCTGATTTGGAGTACTTGTCCAGCGAGGAAGTCAAGCAGGTTGTTTCCGACTTTAATCAAGCGAGAAAGCAAATACCCGCTCCTCTCTATCCGACGTTCTATGAATGGTTTGAGGCAGAAGCAATACGCCATGAAGAGCAAGTCGCTGTTTCTTACGGGGAAGAGCAGATCAGCTATCAGGAACTGAATGCGAAAGCAAACCGCTTGGCCCGAACGCTGCGTGATCAGGGTGTAAAACCAAACAGCTCCGTTGCGATTTTGGCAGAACGCTCGATTAACATGGTCATCGCTGTTCTGGCTGTCATGAAGGCGGGTGGAGCCTATGTTCCGATTGATCCTCAGTATCCAAAGGACCGCATTTCGTTCATGCTGGAAGACAGTCAGGCAAAGGTCATGCTGGTCAATCAAAATGGACAGAGCGGAATAGACTTCAGCGGCGCCATCATCGATCTGGACGCAGAGGCCAGTTACAGGGAGGATTCGTCCAATCTCGAAGGCATCTCCGGACCGAGCGATCTCGCTTATATCATCTATACATCCGGCACGACAGGCAAACCCAAAGGGGTCATGATCGAGCATCGCAATCTGGTGAGCGTAGCCAATACATGGCGCTATGAGTACGAACTTGAACAGATGAATGTGAATCTTTTGCAGATGGCGAGTTTCTCTTTTGACGTGTTTGCAGGGGATTTATGCAGGGCCTTGCTGCATGGTGGACATTTGGTGATTTGTCCTAGTGATGTAAGGATTGATCTTCCAGCTCTTTACCAGTGGTTGACCCGGTATGAAATTTCCTTGTTTGAATCGACACCTGCCCTTGTTCTTCCTTTTATGGAGTACATTTATCAAAATGGATTGCCGCTCACTCATCTGAAACTGCTGATTCTTGGTTCGGATACATGCCAAAGTGAAGCGTTTGTCCGGTTGGTCGAGCGTTTCGGGCAGATCAAAATCATCAATAGCTATGGAGTCACGGAAGCGGCTATTGATTCCAGCTACTTCGAAATGGCTGGCGATACCGAAATGACAACCGGAAACGTTCCGATCGGAAAACCGCTGCAAAACACAGAATTTTATGTGTTGGATTCTCAATTGAGGCCACAGCCGGTGGGAGTGTACGGAGAACTATATATCGGGGGAGCGGGTGTTGCACGGGGTTATCTGAACCGTGAGGAATTAACCCGTGAGCGCTTCATTCAAAATCCTTTCCGTCCTGGTGAGACCATGTATAAGACCGGCGATATTGTGCGCTGGATGGCAGATGGAAATATGGAGTTTGTTGGTCGCTCGGACTATCAATTGAAGATTCGTGGATACCGTGTGGAGCTGGGCGAAGTCGAAAATCAGCTGTTACGGCATGAAAAAGTACGCAATGCCATTGTGCTTCCGAAGACAAAGGGAGATGAATCTGTTGTATTGTGCGCGTATTACACGACGGATGAGGGAGTAAGTACGTCTGAAATCAAAGCATTTTTAGCCGATTCCCTGCCTGAATTTATGGTGCCAACCTTTATCATCCAATTGGCAGAGTTGCCTGTGACACCAAACGGCAAAATCGATCGTAATGCTTTGCCAACCCCCGACCTTTCTAAGCTGATATCTGAGGAATACGTAGAGCCTGCGACTGAAAATGAAAGAAAACTTGCAGGAATATGGCAAGAGGTCTTGGGTATCGAGCGAGTCGGCGCTCTGGATCGGTTCTTTGAAATCGGTGGGCATTCGCTGCATGCCGCCATTCTGCTTGCCAAAGTGAATAAGGAGTGGCAGGTAGAAATTCCGCTGCGAGCCGTTTTCCAAAATCCTACCGTCAGAAGTTTTGCCCACGTCATTTCTGAATCGACACAGGCCGAAAAGCCTTTGATTCAGGTGGTTGGAAAACAAGAGCATTATGAGCTCTCTCCTTCGCAAAAAAGGATTTTTACCGTTCAATCACTCGATGAAACAAGTGTGGCCTATAACATGGCAGGCGCTCTGATTCTTTCCGGGAAGCTGGATGTTGCGGCATTGGAAAACGCATTCCAGTCTCTCATCCAAAGGCATGAGGCGTTCCGTACGTCCTTCGACTACGTAAATGGTGAGCCGAAACAATTTGTCCATGACTCTGTCCGCTTTGCCATCGATCAGGCTCACACAGAGGACAGCGCTGAGAGTATAGAAAATCTCATACGGGCGTTCATTCAACCATTCGAACTGAGTCTGGCTCCATTATTGCGCGTCAAGCTGGTCAAACTGGTAGAGGACAAGCATTTGCTCCTGATTGACATGCATCACATCATAGCAGATGGAACATCGGTGAGCATTGTGATTGATGAGTTGAATCATCTGTATAACGGGCGGAATCCAGAACCACTCACTGTACAGTACAAGGATTATTCCGCTTGGTTGAAACAGATCAAGACGACGGGTCAGTCGCATAGGCAGGAGAAGTTCTGGATAGATGAATTCAGCGGGGAACTACCTGTTATGAATCTGCCTACGGACTATCAGCGTCCGCAGTTTCAAAGTTTTGAAGGGGGTAAGGTCGAAAGAAAGATTGAGGCGGATGTTTCCCGCAGATTGCACGACTTGGCGAAGGAAGCAAACGTAACGGTCTTTTCCATTCTCTTGGCGGCGTACAACGTGTTACTGTCCAAATATACAGGGCAAGAGGACATTGTCGTAGGGACTCCAGTGGCAGGACGTAACCACACCGATGTTCAAAATGTAGTGGGGATGTTCGTAAATACGCTTGCCCTGCGAAATTATCCAGCAGGCACCAAAACGTTCCGCGAGTTTGTCCAAGAGCTAAGTGAGAAGTCACTACTGGCGTTTGAACATCAGGATTACCCATTGGAAGACTTGGTAGAAAAGCTTCAGGTTCGACGCGACCCAAGCAGGAATCCGTTGTTTGACACCATGTTCTCCTATGACAATGTGGAAGATACGGCATTTGACTGGAACAAGGTAGAGGTCAGGCTTTATCCATTCCAAACGAAAATATCCAAGTTAGACATCGTCATGAATGTCGAGACGAGAAATGACAGCTTTTTTGTGGAGTGCGAATATAGCACCAGTCTATTTAAGCCTGAAACGATGGAGCGTTTTATCAACCATTTTACCAATGTACTGCGGCAGGTAGCGGCGAACATGGATATTCTTGTGGGTGAAATTGACCTCATGTCTCCAGAAGAAGTGCAGTTTTTGGAGAAGCTCAGTAATGATACCAAGCGAGAGTATTCTGTGGTACAACCGATCCATGTTGCCATCGAGGAATCAGCCAGACTTTATCCAAATCGAATTGCCGTTTCCTATCAAGGCTCGACAATCACGTACCAACAATTAAACGAGAAAGCCAATGCAGTTGCTTCTGATCTGCTGAAACGCGGTATAGGAAAAGGCAAGTATGTACCTGTACTTATGGAAAGAAGTCTGGAATTGGTCATATCGTTATTGGGTGTAATGAAGACAGGAGCTGCGTTCTCACCACTGGACATTCAGTGGCCTGTCGATCGACTCCAGTCTGTTATTGCCGAGCTGGGTAGCGGGTTCGTATTCGTAGAATCTGACCATTCCTTCTCGGAAACGGATTTGGGAGCGAAATTGGTTGCGATTGATCTGGGGCACCTGACAAGGGAAGCGGAAAATCCTAATTTGGCCGTATCGCCGGAAGACCCCATCTACGTCATTTTTACTTCTGGCTCAACAGGCAAACCAAAAGGAGTCGTTGTACCGCATAGAGGGATCGTCAACCGCTTTAACTGGATGGATGATTATTTTGGCCAAGATGCAGCCCAATCTGTCCTTCAAACCACCAACCACGTCTATGACAGTGCCATTTGGCAATTCTTCTGGCCACTGACCAATGGCGGAAAAACGGTCTTGCCTACTACGGGGATGACTGTCTCGGCTGATTACATGGCTGGAATCATAGAAGACGAACAAATTACCTTAACGGATTTCGTCCCATCCGTCTTTAATGTGATCGTAAATCAGTTAGCAGAAAATCTCGAACTACAGGGCAAATTACAATCGCTCAAGAAGATCATTATCGGCGGCGAGGAAATCGTTCCGTCTGCGGTTTCCAAATTCCTGAAAATATTCCAGTATGTATCACCAACGAATTTGTATGGCCCGACAGAAGCAAGTATCGGATGCATTGCCTATCAAATTACGGGAGAAGAAGATCGCATCCCGATTGGAAAACCGATATTCAACACGAAAATCCTTCTGCTCGATGCGTATGGAAAGCGCGTGCCGATAGGTGTCCCTGGAGAAATCTACATCTCAGGCATGCCGCTTGGACTAGGTTACTTGCATAACGAGGAGCTAACGAGACAGAGCTTTGTTGATAATCCATACGCGGAACCGGGCTATGAAAAAATGTATAAGACAGGGGATTTGGCTGTCTATTTACCTGATGGAAACATCCATTTTCTGGGCAGAAGGGATTTCCAGATCAAAATCAGGGGATATCGAATCGAGCCAGGGGAAATCGAAAGCAAGCTGCTTTCGCTGGAACAGGTAAAAGAAGCAATCGTTATCGCCAGAGAAGAAGAAAATGGAAGCAAGTACTTATGCGCGTATATTGTGACAGAGCATGAGCTTGCCGCTGACGATTGGAGAGACTTGCTCGCTAAAGATTTGCCCGATTACATGATCCCGTCTTTCTTCGTTCGACTAGACGCTATGCCGATTACTGCTGTTGGAAAAGTGGATCGGAAAAAACTCCCCCTTCCTGATCGCTCTCTCTTGGTGGAGGAACACGTCGTCGAGCCGTCCGATGAACAGGAACAAATCATGGTCACCATCTGGAAGGATGTACTGGGGCTTGCGCAAGTAAGTGTGACCCACAACTTCTTTGAGCTTGGGGGAGACTCCATTAAAGCTCTTCAGATGATAGCGAGATTGAGGAGTCATGGGTATGAGCTCCGATTGAAAGACTTGTTCCAAAACCCGCGTATTCGCAGTGCAGCAAAATATCTCCAGACGCTGACCAGACAGATTGAGCAAGGACCTGTAATAGGGGCAGTAGCGTTGACACCGATCCAGATGAACTTCTTTGAACAAAACCATCAGAACCCGCATCATTACAATCAATCTGTCATGTTATTCAGCGAAGCTGGCTTTGATCCAGAGCTGGTTCAACAAGCATTTATGAAGCTGATTGAGCATCATGATGCTTTGCGAATGAAATTCCAAATGAATGAGTCAGGCATTGTTCAGGAACATCGGGAACTGGACGAGTGCATGGTTCCCATTACGATCAGGGAGTTCCCGGCTCAAAGCGTAGCGGAGATGGAGCAAGCGGCGCAGCTCATACACGAAGGGATCGATTTGACGGATACTGCGTTGGTAAATCTCGGCCTTTTCCGAACAGATGCAGGAGATCACTTGTTAATCGTGATTCATCATCTCGTTGTCGATGGTGTCTCATGGCGGATTCTTCTGGAAGATTTCCATACGCTGTATGACTCCTTACTGAAGAAAGAAGAGCCTGCTTTGCCTATGAAAACCGATTCCTATCAAACTTGGTCAGAAGAATTGCAAAAATATGCGCAGGGAAGCGAGATTCAGCAGGAAATCGGATATTGGAAACAGGTCGAGGAAATGCCATTCTCTCCTCTGGCAAAGGCAGAAACGATTGGGGCACCGCTTATGCAAGATACAACAGATGTCACCCTCGAGCTTGATGAAGCCTACACAGAAAAGCTGCTGAAGCAGAGCCATCAGGCGTATAACACGGAAGTGAATGATTTGTTGCTTACGGCGTTGGGCTTGACGGTAAAAGAGTGGGCGGGGATAGATCATGTGCTCGTGAATCTGGAGGGACATGGCAGAGAAGAGATCGTGAAGGGCATCGATATTTCACGCACTGTCGGATGGTTTACAGCCCAGTATCCATTCGTACTGGATATGAGCCGATCGGAATCCCTAGGCTACCAAATCAAAATGGTGAAAGACAGCCTGCGACGTGTGCCGAACAAAGGCATTGGGTACAGCATTTTACAGTACCTGTCTGCGAAACAAACCGATGTTCCGTTAACATTCCAGGTAAAGCCCGAGATCAGTTTTAACTACTTGGGCCAGTTCGATACAGACTTGGAGTCAGGAAGCATGACGACTTCCTCCCTTTCTCCGGGCCGAGAAATCAGTCCGACCGCCATTCGATCCTTTGCGCTTGATGTGAATGGAATGGTCGTGAATCGCAAGCTGACACTTACTTTTACGTATCATCGTGAAGAGTTTGAAGAAGGAACCATTCAGCGCCTCGTGGATGCCTACCGAGATAAGATCGTAGAAATCATTACGCACTGCTTATCGAAAGAGTCAGTCGAGCAAAGCCCAACAGATTTCACATACGATGAGCTGTCCATTGAGGAATTAGATCATCTTTCCCAACTGCTGGGTGAAAAAATTCAATGATAGATGGTGATGAGGTTTGAATGGTGTTCAGATTAAAAATATATACCGCTTGACACCTATGCAAGAAGGCATGCTGTATCACTTTATCCTTCATCCTGAATCAGAGGTTCACTTCGAACAAACGGTGATTACGATGGAGGAGTCGTTGCGGCTTGATCTCCTTGATCAGAGCTTTCGCGACCTCGTCGAAAGATTCGATATCCTGCGAACAGTCTTTCACTATAAAGAAAGTAAAAAGCCTCTGCAAATCGTGTTGAAGCAAAGAGAGGCAGCTATTCAGATTGAGGACATCTCTGACCTGACTCAGGATGAACAAGAAGCATTTGTAGAGCAATTTCTTGTAAGGGATCGGAGCAATAGATTTGATCTGGAAAAAGATCTGTTGTTTCGGATTACCGTTATGAAATTGAATGAATCAAAATTCAAGATGGTGTGGAGCTTCCACCATATTATTATGGATGGCTGGTGCTTGGGGATTGTCGCAAAAGACTTTTTCCATATCTATCGCTCTTATCTTCAAAATAAGAAGGCCGAGCTTGCTCCACCGTATTCGTTCAGTAGCTATGTCACCTGGCTTGGCAAGCAAAACAAACAAGAGGGACTCTCGTTTTGGCGAGATAGCTTGGATGGATTTGATCAGCAATCTCCTTTACCGGTTGAATATCTTTCAACCGGTAAGGGGTACCAACGAAAATCGATCGTGTTTCGCATTGATCGGGAAACGACTGCCCGTCTGGAGCAGATAGCGAGATCAAATGATGTGACACTGAGCATCGTCTTTCATTCCCTCTGGGGATTGTTGCTGCAACGATACAATTATGCCAAAGACGTTGTCTTCGGCTCCGTCGTTTCGGGACGTCCCTCCGAGCTCATTGGCGTAGAAGAAATGGTTGGATTATTTGTCAATACGATCCCAATGCGAATTCGCACTGAAGGCAAACAGACGTTTTCGGAGTTGCTCGGGCAGGTGCAACAATTCTTCACAGCCACAAGCAGCCACCAATACTTGTCTCTGGCGGATATTCAGTCCGAAACCGCATTAAAACAAAACCTGATTCAGCATCTCATGGTCTTTGAAAACTATCCATTGACGGAGGAGGCATTCGACGAAGATGGAAAAGGCGGTTTATTCGGAATTACGGATGTCCAAGGATATGAGCAAACCAGCTACGACTTCAACTTGTGCATTATTCCCGGAAAGGAATTGGAAATTCACTTCATCTATAATGGGCTTGCCTACAGCGATGCTTATCTGCAAAAAGTCCGAGCGCATTTGAATCAGTTGATTCAAAGTGTCGTCCGCAATCCCGACCAGCCGCTTGCAAACATGCAAATGGTCACGGACGAGGAGCAGGCCCTCATTCTGCAACAATGGAATGACACGGAGATGCTGGTTGATCAAAGGCAAACCATTGACCAGCTATTTAAGGAACAGGTCAAAAAGGCACCGCATCACATTGCCGTGGTCGATCAGGAAGGCACCTACACCTATCAGGAATTAGATGACAAATCCGATGCGCTGGCCCATGTGCTGCGTGAGAAAGGGGTAAAACCAGGCAGCATTGTTGGTGTGATGGTGGAGCGCTCTACCGCTTACAGCCTCGCCATCTTGGCGGTTTTGAAAGCGGGCGGTGCCTTTCTCCCAATTAGCACCGACCATCCGAGCGAACGGATCAGCTATATGATCGAAGATAGCGGGGCCAGCATTGTTTTGATCCATGATCCGACTGTAGCGTATGCAGAGCGTATTCTCCCAGCAGCAATGTTGATCAATCTTGATGATAGGAGCGTATACAACGGCGTTACATCTGATGTACAGACCCTTCATCGTTCCAGTGATCTGGCCTACGTCATTTATACATCCGGATCAACGGGGAAGCCAAAGGGGGTAAGACTGCACCACGTCGGAATCGCCAATCTCCAGCAGTTTTTCATCAACGATCTCGGTATCACCAAAAATGACAAGGTGTTGCAGTTTGCCAGTATCTCCTTTGATGCCTCTGTCTGGGAGTTTACGATGGGGGTATTGACGGGGGCGAGACTGGTCGTAGTTTCAAAGGATGTCGTACTCGATTCGCAGGCTTTCAGTGACTATCTGCTGCGGCATGAAGTAACAGTCGCGACGCTCCCGCCTACTTTTGTGACGTATTTGGAGCCGGAAAATTTCCCGAAACTGCAAACATTAATCACCGCAGGTTCCGCAACAAACTGGGAGCTCGTCCATAAATGGAGCGCGCATTGCCGATACATCAACGCATACGGTCCAACCGAAACAACCATTTGTGCGACGACTTGGACGTATGAAGGGCAAGAGGAGCTGCCGCAGCAAGTGCCGATCGGAAAGCCCATTGCCAACACAAAAGTATACGTGCTCGATCCGCATGGTCATTTGCAGCCCCAGGGAATTCCTGGTGAGCTAGCTATCGCGGGCATTAGCGTCGCTGATGGCTACATCAACCGTGAGGAATTGACGAACGAGAAATTTGTGGCAGATCCGTTTCATTCTGGTTCCAGGCTCTACAAGACGGGAGATATGGTGAAATGGCTTGCGGATGGAAGTCTGGAATATTTGGGGCGAATGGACAATCAGGTCAAGATACGCGGTTTCCGTATCGAGCTTGATGAGGTTGAAAACGTGATCCAATCCCAGGCAGGAGTGAAGGAAGCGGTCGTGCTGGCCAAAAAAGAGCAGGGAGGAGATGCCTGCCTGATCGCTTACCTGGTCTGGGAGCAGCCTGAGTGGAACAGAGATTTGCGTCAGGAGCTTTTGGCTACCCTTCCAGCCTATATGGTACCAACGTATATCCACGTCCTTGAGAGAATGCCTGTAACACCGAATGGAAAAATAGATCGGAGGGCATTACCTGAGCCTGTCATGATCCGGGAGGCGAGTAAGCAACTGAATCCCCCTGTTACAGAGCAGGAGATGAAGCTGGCAGAAATCTGGAAAGAAGTGCTCGACCTACAGGAAATCAGTGTGGATGACCATTTTTATGATCTGGGCGGGCATTCTCTCAAAGCGATCCAACTGGTAGCGCGACTGCATAAGGAAGGCATTGAAGTGAAGATTCAAACGATCTTCCAATACGATACAGTCAGAGCGCTAGCAGGATATGTAGATACAGTAAACCGGATTCGCACCACAAAAGCGCAAGATAAAAAAGAGCTGGAAGCCTTGATCTACGCCCATTTTCAAGTACGAAGCAACTATGTAGAGGTACCGTTCGGCAGCAAGCACCGAGCTGTTCTGTACGTGGAGGAAAATGCGCAGGGCAAACACCAAGAAATCCTGTCCTTATTGCGTAGGTCTTGTGATCCTGCGATTCAGCCCCACGCTATTCAATATCTGGATCTCTCCCAAAAAGTATGGGAAAAAGAGAAGAATCATTTCCAAAAGGCTACGCTTGATGAGAAAGAAACCCTGTCATGGCAGGAGTGCCTCGTCAACGACCTCGATCAGAAGCTCCTTCGTTATTCGGAGGCAATCGTCAATCAGCAGACCTTTATCAGACGGCCGCTGTCACCTTCACAGCGCTATCATGTACAGGAAAAGGACATTTCTGGAACGGTGATTCACTTTGAGCGGATGATCGATCCTAAGACGCTGGAAAAAGCCTTTCTTACCATCTTAGAGCGGCATCATTTACTGCGTTGCACGTTGGCTTTTGAGGAAGAAGAGCCATATTGGAAAGAATATCCTTGCCCTAGTGAAATTCAGCTCCCTGTTGTTGATGTATCGGGCGATTCGGAAGAAAGAAAAGAAGCGGTGCGCCATCTTTTACAGAGCGAATATTTTTACAAGCAGCATGATTCGACCAGCTCTTTGTCATACAAAGTGATCTTGCTGAAAGAGAGCGAGAAAGAGTATTCGTTCATATTCCCGGCGTCGCATCTCATTTTTGATTTAATTAGCAGCGAGGTCCTGCAAAACGACATGAACCTGTATTACGAAGCTTTGGAGAATGACTCAGACCTCTCGGAAAATGATCGGAATACGTATTGGGACTTTGTCCGGCAAATTACGAAGGGTCCAGTCGGAATCGAAGATCAGCAGATTACGGAGGAATTTGACCTTCACGCATTTGAGAATAGTCTTTTGTCCATCGAAAGACAGCTCGCATCTTCATCCACTTTGGACGGCTACACGATTGTTACCTGCGAACTAGATATGGACAACCCGCAGGAGACAGAAAATGCGCGGATTCCGATTGCTCTTTTAGCCAGATTTTGTGAAAGAAGTTATGGAGTCCACAAGGCACCCGTCTTCCTCATGAACTTTGGCAGATCCTTTATGGGGAACCATTTCTTCGATGTGCTTGGCGAGTGTATCGATCATATTCCGCTTCATATTGATCCGGCATGGAGTCTGAATGAGTTGGAAGCGTATGTGAAGGTTCGGTTGGATCTCGCAAAGGATAGGAACATCCATTTCGCCAATCTCGTACAAAATCCTGACGTAACACAAAACTATCCTCTTTCCCATCACTCACTCATCCGATCCATACAGATGACACCTATTATTTGCAACTTTCTGGGTGAGCAGAACAAGAGTCATCAACCAAGTGAGTACGATTACCTGTTTATAAAAGGAAAGAAACGTATTCTCTTTGAGGCTTCCTATACATCCATGGGCAAAATGACTATTTTTATGGCGCTGCCATATCGCGAGGATGAAAGGAAGCTACGAGTGATCTTGGAAGAGGAAGCGAAAAAATTGATAGGAATGCCTCTAGTCATACGCTAAGAGAGGCCTAGGCATCGTATTGGAAATCGGCAGATGGATTCCGCTCTATTCCGGGTTTATTGTCCGTGGGGTGTAGCGGGATCATCTTGCCGAAATAGTGCGTCAGCTAGAGGGATTACTATTCAAGGAGGTTAAGATGGGCAAACAATCATATGGATTAAATATTTTTCTCTTTACTTTTACTCGTTTCATTACGGAATTAGGTAGTGGTGTCTACAAATTTGCTCTTGCCCTGTACATTGCGGATGTGACGGGTTCTTCCGCTGCATTTGCAACTGTTTTGGGCTTTTCGTACTTGCCAGGGGTGCTGATTAATATTTTTGCAGGCGCCTATATTGATAGACACAACAAGAAAACAATCATGGTTGTCACCGAGCTGCTAAGCGGTGCGCTAGTTCTCCTGTTTTTACTGTTTTTCCTTCAGTTTCCTACGAATCTATGGCTGTTTGTCGGATACGCCTTCGTGATCAGTACCATTCAGGCTTTTACGTATCTCGCTTTACAAGCATCGATTCCTGAGCTGGTAAACGAGGAAAGAGTAGGTAGTATGAACTCAATTTACCAAGCGATCAGCGCCATTCTCAATGTAGCGGGTCCTTTGGTAGGGGCGGTGGCCTACGGCTTGCTGGGGATGAAAATGATTTTGCTGATCGATGGTCTTTCTTTTATCGGAGCAGGGATCTTGCAGATGTTCCTCCGTTTCCGCAAGACCGAGGCAGTACAGGAGACAACGCAAAGCTATACAGACACAATCAAGGAAGTTTTCCAATATATCCGAGAACAGGTTGTCATCAAGTACTTGTTCCTGATTTTCCTTGTGCTCAACTTTATTTTCCCTCCGCTCATGTATGTGGGGCTGCTGCATATTGCCTACCGAGTTGAAAAAGTATCGATGGAGCAATTCTCCTTTATTCAGTCCTCCTGGTTTATCGGGATCATTATCGGAGCGGCTGTTGTCTCTATGAAAAAGGTGAGCAAATACGTTGAGAATAAAATCTTCCTTTTGATTCAACTGCAAGGGCTTCTCTTGCTGACGTGGGTATTCCCGATTTTTGTTCCGGAAACGAGTAATGCCTCTTGGATCATTACGGGCGTGTTTGTCGGGATTTTATTGGTCTCCGCGATCTTCAACTCCATGGGGAACATTCCGATCTTTACCTTTGTTCAATTGAACACGCCTGAGCATTTGCGTGCCAGCATGTTTGGAGTGGTCGGCACTTTTACCGGTGTGGCCGTACCGTTTGGGATCTGGTTGTACGGTATTTTACTGGAGGCCGTGCATTGGACGTATCTTGTGTTGGCGTCGGGTGCCATCATTTTTGTGATCGCCTTGATCGCTCATCTGAACAAGCAAGTGAGTCAATACTTTAAGAAAAAAGAAGAGCAGGTGGTAGCAACAGACAAGTCTGCTTGAGCAAGGTCAAGATAGAGAGAGAATATGATGTCAGCTTCATTCAAAAAGACAATGACAAAACTACTGGAGGACTCTACGTGAAGAGTATGCGCTATGTCGTTTTGACCGTTGTACTGATGTTCATCACGGGATGTGGAGTGGAAACGAAACAGGAAACGGAGCAAACCAAACAAAAGATCGTGCAGGTGCACACCGTAAAACAGACGGATTCCTTGCCGATACCACTTACTGCTTTCGTTGAATACAAACAGGAGAGCCATCTAGCCTTTGGAGCTTCTGGTACGATTGAACGAATGAACGTAACAAAAGGGGCAAAGGTGACACAGGGCCAGGTATTAAGTTCATTAAATACGAACTATTATCAAAAAGGGCTGGAAGCGGCACAAAGCCAGGTTCAAAGTGCATCTGCGTTGCGTTCAAAAACGTTGCAAGGAGCAAGCGCCGATCTCATCAGCAAGCAGCGCTTGGCAGTGGATAGCCAGGAAAAGCGCATGAAGGATGCGCAACGGAAATGGGAGACTGCCCAGGAGCTGTTTAAGGGCGGCGCTATTTCGCAGAGTGAGCTGGATAGTGCGCAGTCGGAAAAAGAGCAAATCGAGATTTCGCTACAAGAGGCGCGAATTACGTTGGATAAGCTGCTAAAGGGTGCGGAAGTCAACGAGATTGCCAGTGCCGATGCCGATTTGAAACAAGCGGCCAGTGAAGTAGAGCTCGCAAAGAAAACCCTTCAAGAAACGCAACTCGTCGCGCCATTTAGCGGTACGGTCATCGATGTTACCCAAAAGGCAGGCAGTCTTGCCCAACCAGGTGAAAGTATCATTCACCTGGTTGATAGCTCGGAAGTGAAGCTGAAGGTCGATGTCCCATTGGATGTGATGGAAAACTACAAACAAGGGGACACGGTGCCTGTGGCAGTGGAGGGAAAGGGCAAAAGTACAGGGACCATTACATTTATCTCGCCTGTACTTAACCAGGAAACGGGAAAGTATCTTGTAGAGTTAGCTGTTTCCAATAAAGACAACAAGTTGATTGAGGGCATGGTCGCGACTGTAGAGATGTCACGCAAAGTGAACGGAATGCTCGTACCCGTCCAAAGCGTGGGCATTAAAGAAACAAAGCGCTTCGTCATGGTTGTCGAGAATGGTGTGATCAAGAGACGCGACGTGGAAGTGGGACAAATTTTTGGAAATAACGTCGAGATTTTATCGGGCCTACAGTCAGGCAATCAAATTCTGATCTCCGGCATAACGTACTACGCCGAAGGTGAAGTCGTTACGGTGAAAGGGGAGTAACCGATGGACAAAGTCATTCTCTTTTTGCTGAAACGAAAAGTGATCCTCTATTTGTGCACATTCCTCATCGTGCTTACCGGAATCGGTGCTCTCTTTTCTTTCCACGTGGAGCTTGTACCGAAAACGAATTTGCCTTGGATTGAAGTGAATATTTCAGGAGGAGCACTGCCGCCTGAAGAGATGGTGGAAAAGGTCACGAAAAAAATAGAGCAGGAATTGAAATCTTTGGCTGGGATTAAAAACTTCTCATCGAAAACAGGGACGGGGTTTTCTGGCATCTCGATCCTTGCAGAGGATGGAGAAGGTGAAAAGGTCAAGCAAGAGACACAAAATATTGTGAATCGGCTGCGCAACGAGTTTCCCAAAGTAGTAGATACCGTAACCGTCACTCAAACGAATTTAGGTGATGAGGACTTAATCGACTACGCAATGGTGGGTGCCGATACACAGACCATGCTCACCTTGCTGAAGACGACCATTAAGGATCGAATAGAATCCGTCCCGGGTGTGAAGGAAGTGGTCGTATCCGAGGACGGTTTTGAAAATAAGGTTGCGATAACATTTCGTCCTGAACGGCTTACTGCCTATCGAACGACAGCGGCGGATGTTGTTGGTCAGCTACAGGGTGCCAATTGGAAAAAAGCCGTGGGGATATTGGAGAATCCCGGTTTCGACACCGTTGTGATGATTGACAACAGCTTAAAAAATATAGAAGAATTCAAAGCTATTTTGATCAAGACACCCAAGGGCAAGGTTGCACTTGAACAATTGGCAACGGTGAGTGACTTGCGCGGAAGCGTGAAGGACGCTATTTCCATGACTGAAGGAAACCTCTTTGTGCAAATCAGTGTCAAGCGCGCTGCGGGGAGTGACCTGATCACTACACAGAAAAAAGTCGAGGAAGTTGTGAGGCAGATTAATGATGAGGCGGGCGGAAACTATGAGCTGAGAGTCATGTTTGAATCCGTCTCCTTTATTAAAAAAGCGATTACCAATTTGAGTCGAGATGTTGTCATCGGGGGAATATTGGCAATCCTCGTACTCTGGGTATTCCTGCGAAATTGGCGTGTGACGATGGTCATTGCAACGACGCTGCCACTCTCCATTCTGATGACTTTCATCGCTTTAAAAGCTGCCGGATACAACATTGACATGGTGGTATTGATATCACTGAGCTTGTCAATCGGATTGATTGTTGACGCCGCGATCGTTGTTCTGGAGAGTATTTATCATTTGAGAGAAAAGGGAATGCAGTTGAAACAGGCCATCGTTCAGGGCTCAAAAGAAGTCATTGCACCTGTTTTTGCATCCCAATTAACTTTGATTATCGTGTTTTTACCGCTTGTGGTCGCGGATTTTGAACAGTGGCTGAAGCCTATTCTCCATACCATTGCGTTTACCGTTACCTCTACGATTCTTGCGTCAACGATTGCAGCTTTTCTGTTTGTTCCGATTTTTTCCGAGCGTTTTCTTCAACATGATAAACAATTGCAGTCCTCTAGCGAAAAAGGCAAAAATGGGGCTGTTTCTCTCTTTCAGCGCTTACTGCTGTTAACCCTTCGTCATCGCGTTCTCACATTGCTGGTGGCTTTTGCGGTGTTTGTAGGGGCCTTGAGTCTCTTTCCATTGATTAAGATAGGAAATGGCTTGAATGCCAATGAGAATCAAATTTTTGCCACACTAACGATGCCCGATGGCACTAGTTTGGAACAGGCGCGAACAGCAGCAGTTGAAGCGGAAAAAGCGTTGAGAGAGTTGTCCGACGTGAATCAAGTCTTTTTTACGGCAAAGAAAGAGACAGTCGAGCTAAATATTACATTAGTGACCAAATCGCAACGAACGCAAGAAAAAGAAGAGTTTATGCAAGAAGTAAACGGGCGCTTGAATGCGATTGACGGTGTGGAACAAACGAGTATGACATTTGGATTCTCAGGTAAATCGGCACCTATTGAGTTGCAGGTCGCGGGCGAGGATTTGGAGGTTTCCCGGACGATTTCCACAAAGGTAGAAGAAATGCTGGCGAGCATCCCTGGTGTAGTCAATATTCGGAATGACTTTGAAAGAGGGAAGGAAAAAGTAACGCTGACACCGAATCAGGAGGCAATGTCTCAATTACAGGTTGACTCAGATTCATTGGACAGCCAAATCAGCATGTTGCTGGGGGAGCAGCCCCTATCCACACTCAGTCAAAATGGAATCGAAACCTCGATTGTTGCCAGATTTCCAGAGACTTGGGTGACACATCCTGACCAACTCCAGCAGATTATGATCCGAACCGGAACAGGCTCACAGGTGCCGTTACACGAACTGGTTGATTTCCATTTCAGCAAATCTCCGATTACGATCAAACATGAAAAAGGAGAACAAATCATTACGGTATCAGCAGAACTGTTGGGTACGGATATTGGTACGGCGGGCAGACAAATCAATGACAAGCTGGGGACAGTGGAATTGCCTGCTGGTTACAAGATCGAGATCGCTGGCGATTTGAAGGAACAGAATAACACTCTTACGCAGGGAATCATCGTCCTGGTAGCGGTAATCTCCCTTATCTATGTGATTATGGTGGCGCAGTTTGGGAGGTTATCTCAGCCGTTTATTATCATGCTGTCATTGCCAATGGCCTTGGTGGGAGTCATTCTCGGATTCGTGGTCACGCAGAGAACCTTTGGTGAGATGGCGATGATTGGGCTCATCATGCTGGTAGGAATTGTTGTTTCCAATGCGATTCTGTTAATTGACAGAATCAATCTGCTCCGTTCACGGGGGATGGAATTGGAAGAAGCGATTGTACAGGGCACGAGAGATCGTGTTCGTCCGGTGATTATGACCAAGCTGACAGCGATACTCGGTATGCTGCCGATGGGACTCGCTGTTGCGGAAGGAGCGGAACTAGAGGCGCCGCTTGCTACCGGGGTAATTGCGGGGTTGATTTTTCACACGCTCGTAACGCTTGTATTGGTTCCCGTTCTTTATTCGATCTTTGAGGGGATTCGTGAAAAGCGATTAGCACGAAAAAAAGCGCATCACATTGCGGATTTGTAAAAAGGGAAACAGGGCACAGCGCTTCAACCAGCGTTGTGCCCTCTAACAACTTCATAGAGTGAATGACATTACGACAGGTGAGTCTGTAGAGTGTTCAACACAAAGGAGGAGCAATCATGAGCATAAAAGTAGGCATTATTGGCTGCGGGTCCATTGCAAACGAACGGCATGCGCCAGAGTATCACCATCATCCAAATGTCGAGCTTTTCCTTGTGTTTGACCCGAATCCAGATCGTGCGCAGAAGCTGGTTGCAAAGTATGGGGGCACGGTAGCGGCTAGCTGGCGAGAGGTTGTTCATCATCCTGAGATTCAAGCAATCAGCGACTGCTCGACGAACGAAATGCACCATATCATCACGACTGAGGCACTATTGGCTGGCAAACATGTCTTGTGTGAAAAGCCAATCGCGACGACGAGCGAAGGTGCAGAGGTTATGCTTGCGGCTGCCGAGGCTACGGGTGCGATTCTTATGATCGATCACAATCAGCGGCTGGTTATCGCCCATCAAAAAGCGCGTCAGATCATTGATTCAGGTGAGCTAGGGCGCATCTTATCCTTTAAAACAAGCTTCGGACATAAAGGGCCTGAGCATTGGAGTATCAACAAAACAAACGCCACATGGTTTTTTAAAAAGAATCGTTCTGCACTCGGTGTTGCCGGAGACTTGGGCATCCATAAAGTAGATCTGCTACGTTATTTGCTTCAGGATGAAATCGTGCAGGTCAGTGCCTTAACAGCTATTTTGGACAAAAAAGACGAGGAAGGCCTACCAATCGAGGTATGCGATCATATGGTTTGCCTTTTACGAACAAAATCGGGTGCGGTGGGGACGGCTTCCTTTAGCTGGAGCTACTACGGTGAGGAGGACAACAGTACGATTCTGTACGGCGAGCGTGGAGTCATGAAGATTTTTGCTGATCCAGAAAAGGATATTGAGGTTATAACAGCTACGGGGGAAAGAAGAGTAGAGCGAACAGGAGCGATACAGACAAACGATCATCAGACAAATAGTGGGGTAATCGATGCCTTTGTAGACGCGATCCAAAATCAAACAACGCCAATCGTCACAGGAAAAGATGGGCTTATCGCTCTTTTGATTATCGAAGCTGCCATGGAGTCAGCTGCAACGGGAAAAACGATTTCTTTGCAACAAAATATTGGATGATTGCCATGTTGCTTGGTCACACTAAGGTAGGAGGTGTAACCATGGAACGAACCATTCAGGTCAATGGTGAGGATTATCATTTCGAGTCAACGTATGATGGGGATTCACAGTATAACGTACAAGTACGATGCGGCAAGAAAGTGGTATCGAGTTTCAAAATCTCGGCTGGATCGGAAAGTGAAGTGTTTGAGGCTGCTCGTGCTCATTTCAGTGCGGACAAGGAATTGGGCAATCTAAATGGATAGAGACTGGGCTCGGAACGCAGCTTGCGAATGCAGGGCTGCGGTTTTTTCTTGTGCAAAAGGAAATCTCATGGTAAGGTTATTTTGTTTCCGTGGAAACAAATATCGAAATAGATGAGGAGCTGATGCTGCATTGGACGCTAAGAAGAAGCTTTGGAATCGATGGATCACCTTTCTACATAAACAGGAGGAGCGCAGCAAACTACGTGAAGAAATGCTATTGCGCCAGATCAGAATCAGCGTACCTGATTACGATAAAGTTGGAAGGTTATCCGTAACAGAGCTCCACGTCCTTCAAGAGGTAGGGAGGAAGGATCGAGTCAATGTTACGACAATTGCTCAGCATATTGGGGTAACAAAGAGTGCGATATCCAAAATAACAGTCAAACTTTTGAAGAAAGGATTACTCGAGCGCTATCAGCTCGAAGACAATCAGAAGGAAGTTTTTTTCAGGCTGACATCAGTAGGAGAAATGGTAAACGAGATTCACGAACACTACCATCAACGCCTGGAGAATGACGTATACCGATTCTTGGATAGATATACCCCCGCTGAATTGGCATTTTTGGATGAGGTCATAAGAGAAGCAACAGAAGATTAGGGGAAACATACAATTGGTGTTCATTATTTTTTTGTGAAAATTGTTTCCAAGGACACAATATTAACGAGATAAGAGGAGAGCAACCATGAATCCAAGAAAAGTACTGTACCTACTTGGGATAACGCTTATGCTGGGTATGTTCGCGCAAAATTTGTTCATGCCTATTTTACCAGCCATGCAAAAAGAGTTTCAGACGAGTGTAACCATGATCAACTGGACCGTTTCAATCTTTACCGTCATGCTGGCGATTATGCAAATCATCTACGGACCATTTATCGATCGGTTCGGCCGAAAGCGTGTCATGGTACCTGCCCTGATTCTATATACGATCGCGTCAATTGGATGTTATCTGGTCGATTCTATTTATGGGCTATTATTTTTCCGGGCTTTACAAGGGGCAGGGTTTGCTGCCATTCCGATCGTAGCCGCAACGATCATTGGAGACCTATTTACAGGAATCCAACGTGCATCTGCGATGGGGACTTATCAGATGCTGCTTGCGCTCAGTCCTGCACTTGGTCCACTGTTAGGTGGCTGGATTGGCGGCATCGGCGGACATTCTGCGGTCTTTTTGTTTTTGGCGATCTGCGCAGTCTTTCTCGTCGGCATCAATGCTGCACTGTTACCCGAAACGAAAAAGAATCAAGCTACATCATCAGGCGGTTTTACACTAGGGTCTTTCCGTTATATTTTGCTCCACCCAGTCGGTGCGTCTGTCATTTTAATCGGTTTTAGTCAAATGTACGCCTATTATTGCTTCCTGCTGTTTCTTCCTGTCCAATTGACGAACCAATACGCAGTCTCCGTTGAAATAATCGGATTGGTTTTCTTGCTCGTGTCAGTCGTCTTTATTATCAGTAGCAAGCTGTCTGCTGTATTGCAGAATCGATGGGGAGCACGTAAAACATTACTGGTGACGACCGGTTCAAATGCTTTGGCGATGCTTCTTTTTATGACTGCGGCTGATGTTTCTTTTCTCCTGCTTGTGGTAACAAGTACGCTGTTTGCCTTAACCTTGGGTGTAGGTATGCCTGCACATACGATTTTGCTATCCGAAGTATTTGAAGCGGAGCGTGCAACGTCCATTGGTGTGTACAATTTCATCCGCTATACGGGGATGGCTGCAGGTCCGGTTGTAGGCGCGATGCTGTTAGAATGGGGAGGGGTCTGGCTTGAATTTGGTATGGCTGGTATCCTCATTGCTTTGGCGACCTTGTTCACACGTCAAATGGTGAAAAGAACCGCAGCGAACATCCAAGGGGAGTTCTAATCTTCGGACAGACTTTTCATGTTCGGCTAAATATGCTACAACAGGGATGAAACAATGGAGCGGGAGGAGCAATCAAAAGATGCAGCATCAAGAAGAACGGGACCCGAGGGTACTGATTGCAGGTTTTAGTGAAAATCCGTCCAGTATCCAGTCACTATCCGAAGGCGAATGCCTGACATTCCTGCAAATGCTCGAACAGCATCGTCAAGAACATCCAGGCGAAGAGCTTGATTTGATGGAAGCGATGGTGTTGACGCGGATGTCTGCTTTGCGGATGCACAAAACAGGAGGCCATACACTTGCAACTGAATGGGTAGATCGTGCGCTTCAACTAGCCCCTGATTATCGCTATGCTGGAGAGATTAAGCTCGAGCTGTACTTTTCACAGTTGCGATCCCATGCCTTTCTCACTGAATTCAAGTCCGTGCGTGAAACGGATAACGTCGTCATGCGCAGGAGAACAGTTGAAGTGCTGGAAGAGCAGGCAACCAATGAGTTGGCTGAAATCACGAAGTGGAGCTCTCTCGCTGAAGAGACACTACAGGCAGCGCAAAAGTGGAACGATTCGGAGGCGGAAGCTACGGCTGCTGCCCTCGTGCTGTTATACACGGAACGACAAAATTTATTAGTACAATTGCAAGAACGTGTTCAAGCATATGGAGCGTCTTTATCCGGGGTCTTTTACTCCAGTGAAATGCTCGTCCAATTGCAAGAGACGATTCGCGCTTTAATGAACCAGCAAGAACAGAAGGAAAAGCTCCTGCCGCAAAGGAACGAAAGGGTAGAAGATCGCGAAAAAGCGCCTCAACAAGATTTGAGTGCTTTAGAGCAATTGGAGCGGTTGATCGGCCTGGACGAGATCAAACATCGGGTTCGGCAGTTGGCCCAATTTCTGAAGTATCGCCAGCTTCGCGAAGAAAAGGGCTGGCATATGAAAGACCAGCTCCCCCTTCATCTCGTGCTGATGGGGAACCCAGGCACAGGGAAGACGACTTTGGCTCGCTTAATCGCCAAGCTGTATCAGGAGCTCGGGTTGTTGGCAAAAGGACAGCTCATCGAGGTGGATCGTTCGCAATTGGTCGGCGCTTACGTGGGACAGACAGAGCAGCGCGTCATGGAAGCGATCAAGCAGGCAGACGGTGGAGTTCTGTTTATCGATGAAGCATACAGCTTGAAGCGCCCAGATAGCTCCGGTAGTGATTACGGACAAGTGGCGATTGACACGCTTGTATCCGCTATGACGAGTGGCGAGCTTGCAGGACGCTTTGTTGTGATGCTTGCGGGCTATCCGGAAGAAATGCGTCATTTTTTGTACGCCAACCCTGGGCTGAATAGCCGTTTTCCAGAGACGGGCCACTTTTTACTGCCGGACTATCAAGCGGACGAACTGGTGCATATCGCAGAAGAAGTAGCCGTACGGAACGATTTTACGCTGACAGAGGCGGCAAAAGTTACGCTGCGTCAGCGCATTGAAAAAGCGCAAGTAGACGAGACGTTTGGTAATGCACGGGCAGTTACAAATATCGTGCTCGATGCGATCTTTGCCAAAGGACGCCAGACAGACGGTAAGGAACTGAAATGGGATGACTTTACGATACTGAAACCAGAGGATGTCCGTGTCTTTGATCCGCCGCAAAAAGAAAGCAATGCAGAAGCTCGACTGCAAGCCTTGATTGGTCTTGCTCAAGTGAAAACAGAGCTGAAAAAAATCGCGGCGTATGTGTCCGTCCAGCAAGAACGCGCAGCAAGAGGTCTGCCGAAAAGTCCGATTGAGCTGCATGCCGTCTTTACTGGAAATCCAGGCACAGGGAAGACGACGGTTGCGCAGTTGTATGCACAGATTTTGCAAGAAATCGGCTATTTGAAACGCGGTCATCTTGTTACGGCGAGTAGAGCCGATTTGGTAGCGGGGTATGTCGGTCAGACCGCAGCGCTTACACGCAGAAAAGTTCGAGAAGCATTGGGCGGCGTCTTGTTTATCGATGAGGCGTATTCGCTGCTCGGCGGGGGAGAACGGGATTTTGGGCAGGAAGCCGTTGACACACTCGTAGAAGAGATGACCAAACACGAAGAAAATCTGGTCGTGGTCCTCGCAGGCTACCCACTCGAAATGAATTCTTTATTGATGAGCAACCCCGGACTCTTGTCACGGTTTAAAAAATATATTGCGTTCGCCGACTATACCGTGAAGGAACTCGTGCACATACTTGAACAGGCTGCATGTGACGTAGGGTATGCCATTGAGAAGAATGTGCTGGAAATGATCTCACAGTCTTTGGATAAAGCAGTCAGTGATCATCGATTGAATGGCAATGGCCGTTTTAGCCATAACCTATTGCAAGAGGCGATCCAAAACCAGGCCGTGCGACTGATGGATATTCCGAAGCAGGAATGGAATCAGGAAATGCTGATGCAGTTGGCATGGGCCGATTTTCAACCCCTATTACAGTGGACGGTAGAAGAGGATGGGACAAAAAATTAGTTTTTGTCCCGTGTCTATGCCTTCTTACTCTTTTGAGAATTCACCCTTTCTCTTATAATGGATAGAAATGGATTCATAATGCCATGGGGGAAGGGTGTTTGCTTTGCGAAAAAAATGGCAGGCAGCTTTATGCACGACACTTGTTCTGACGCTTTCACTGGAGGGCATTCCGGCGGATGCCAAGCAAGAGGGAGAGCGTCGGGGCAATATCCAGATCGAAGCGGATAAAGGTCTTGCACTGGACAAGCTTACGTCTAAAAAGAGAGAGTCTGAGCTCGTCGTTATTCAGTTAACCGGTCCTGTTCGTGAGGAGTGGAAAGAAGAACTGGAAGATATCGGCGTCACGCTTGGTGATTACATACCAGATTATGCATTCATCGCGAAAGTCGAAGATGAACAGGTAAGAAGGGGAGTCGAGGAGCTTTCCTTTGTCGAAGATGTTATGGCCTTTACTCCGAAGTCCAAGGTATCGTCCGAGCTTCGCTTTGAAGGAGGAAACAGAGAGCGGGTCGAGGTTGCCGTCATCGGTTTCAACCAACGGGTGGATATGTATCGAGCGATGACGGAAATGACGGAGGATCAAGATATACGAGACATTCAATCGCCAGAGGATGCTCCGCATATATCAATCGCGAAGATGGATCAGGAAACGATTGAACAAGTGATCGAATCAGATGATGTCATTGCAGTTGTCCCCGTGCCAGAAAACAAGCTGCGCAATGATGTGGCAGCTACCATCATTCATGCGGACAAGCTGGCCTCGACAGGGTACACAGGCAAGGGACAAATTGTTGGCGTAGCCGATACCGGACTTGATACAGGGAAGCTTCAAGCGATGCATCCAGATTTTAAAGGCCAGATTGAGAAGCTCATTTCTCTTGGGCGACCGAATGATGCAAGTGATGTTCACGGTCATGGTACACATGTAGCCGGTTCCATTGTGGGCACAGGAGAAGCATCAGATGGACAGTATAAAGGAACAGCACCGGGAGCGAAGCTCGTTTTTCATTCCATCGAGACCGCAAAAGGGAAGCTCAACACGGATGTCGAGACCATTTTGCAGGAAGCATACGAAGAGGGAGCCCGCATTCACTCCAATTCATGGGGGACGAATGATAAGGGAGCGTACAGCCTATCATCGCTTCTGTTTGATCGCTTTTTATGGGAGCATCCAGATATGACGGTGCTTATTGCGGCTGGAAATGATGGCGAGAAAGGCTATAAAACGGTTGGGAGCCCAGCCACTGCTAAAAACGTTATCGCCGTTGGCGCTACGGAAAATGTTCGACCCAACTTGGGGAAGAGCTCTGATAAAGCGGACGACGTGTGGGTATCGAGCAGTCGCGGCTTAACGGACGAGGGACGTTTGAAGCCTGATATTGTCGCGCCTGGTACAGCGATCTTGTCTACGCGCTCTTCACTGGCACCGAGCAAAAATTTCTATAAGCGTTTCAATGAGCATTACGCATATATGAACGGGACGAGCATGGCTACGCCGATTTTAGCGGGCGGTGTGGCACAAATCCGGGAATTTTTGCAGGAAGAAGGGGAAAAAAATCCGAGTGGTGCATTAGTAAAAGCCATGCTGTTGACGAGTGCAGACAACTTGGATGAAGACATGCGAGAGCAAGGCTTCGGACGAGCCAATCTGGAGCATGCGATTGAAACGGACTACAAGGACGAGAAGGATGGCATTCGCACGCGTGAAAAAGTCACGTATAAGGTCAAGGTCTCGGATGATTCCAAGCCTTTGGCAATTACGCTTGCGTGGACAGATTATCCCGCTGCCATTGTCGCAAAGCGTGCGCTCGTCAACGACTTGAATCTGAAGGTGACGACACCAAGTGGAGAAAAGCTGAACGGCAACGACTTTTTTGAGGCCCCGTACAACGACGAAGTGGACAACCTCAACAACGTCGAGCAGGTATGGATTACCGAGCCGGAAGAGGGAACCTATACCGTGACGGTCGAAGGCTATAACATCCCGAAAGGACCTCAGCCGTATGCGCTAGCGACAACGGGAAAATGGCAAAAGGCCGATGACGAGGAAGAGGAAAAGCCGCCAGTTGTAGACAAAGAACCTGCGCGAACAGGGAAACTGACGAAGAAGCAGAAAAGCATGGAGTATTTGATCCGTGTTAATGAACCTGGTGATTTGGAATTGTCCGTAGAGTGGGAAGAGGATGCCAATATTGATTTGTACGTGTATAACAGTCGTTCACAAGAGCTTGCTGCTGCAACAAGCACCGACAATCCGGAACAACTAACGGTGAATCTTGAAAAATCCGGTCTGTACAATATTCGCGTTGTGTTGACGGATGGAAAAGAAGCGAAGTATCGCCTATATATGAAAAAGCCAGGAAAATAAATAACAGACACAACCTTCATCTTTTGATCGGATGAAAGGTTGTGTCTTTTTTACTGATGCTGCTCTTCTTTGCTTAACCAGTCCCGCGCTCGCAGGGCGATTTCCAGACAAATCCTGTTTTGCGTTGCCGTGTAATCCTCACCGAGAATTTCTTCGATTTTTTCCAAGCGATGATAGAGCGTTTGACGATGAATGAACAGTTTTTCCGCTGCCTCCTGCTTAGACAGGCTAACATCAAAATAGACACGCAGCGTGTGTACGAGCGAGGAGCCGTGTGCTTGGTCATGGGCTAACAGTGGGCCGAGGTAATCGCTTATAAAGGTCTTTAGCACTGGCTCACTAGGTACGTGGAACAGGAGTCGGAACAATCCGAGATCAGCGAAAAACGGACTGGATGATTCCTGATAAAAAGCCAGGGCCTGTTCCGCCTCTGCGAGGT
Source organism: Brevibacillus sp. MS2.2 (assembly GCF_013284345.1). Taxonomy (NCBI): domain Bacteria; kingdom Bacillati; phylum Bacillota; class Bacilli; order Caryophanales; family Paenibacillaceae; genus Brevibacillus; species Brevibacillus sp. MS2.2. Next base: position 264,518 of record NZ_JABSUZ010000003.1, on the reverse strand, counting down.
GTCGTCCAGCGTCAGACAACCGTTTCCCGGCTCGACTGATGCCCATCCAGAGTTGAACATCCGCCCCTAGCATTTGTGTCATGATTCTTTTGACATCACGAAAGGCTTTTTCCAGGGTACGACGGGAATCTGCAAGCGGACGCTGCTCGATCAGTAAAAAGTAAAAGCGATGGCCCTTGCAACGTATGAAAGGACGAAAGTGATGACGAGTCAATAGGGAACGGAAGATAGCCGTCAGATCGTGCGGCGGAAGGGAATCCTCGGCCAAGTTCTTCGGCTTCTCAAACGATAAAATAATCATGTGATAGGCCGAGGCTTTACCGCTGCCCGTGATACCGAGCAAGGAACGCATTTGTTCCTCCGGTATGGTGCGGTTGGCAATCAAATCATCAAACAGCCGGTTTTCGGTAGCAAGTGCCTGTTCCTCCACAAACATTTTTCGCATTAAAATTTGAGCCATCGCGCTGACTGTATTGTCTAAGGTTAGGAGCAAATACTCATCCGGACTTCGTTCATACAAGACAATACCGACATAAGCGAGCACGTGACCCATCGCCATCACTGGTTGATAAGCAAGCTGCCTGGTCGCAGAGAGAGAAAGGAAGCGGACGCCAGCTTCACTACTATCCAATTCGGAAAAATGAGACCGCATCAAATCGCTCATCTCCACTGCAACATCATGCGGTACCACCGGGGCAAATTGTGTGGAGCCATCTGGTGCGTAATAGAAGACCTGCATCTGAACCGCCACCTGAAAATGCTGTAATAGCTTGGGGACGCCAGCTGCCTGCAGGCTGAGCTGTTGCAAACTGCGAGAGTATGCTTCGAGATTGCGAAGCGCTTGCATCTGCGCATGGATCAAATGCTCGTGCAAATCTTGCGTGATGTCCACAAAGCGCACAGGCTGATGAAAGACGAGCAACGGAAACTGGTGGTGGTTCGCCAACTCAAGCATATCCTCAGGGATGGAGGGGATGTAACGTCCCAGCTCTATGCACAGTCCAACTGCTTTTCGCCGAATGAGCTCTGATAAATATGCAAGTCGCTTTTCCTTTTCTTCTCCAAATCCTAGCCCGGTTGATAGGATCAGCTCGCCGCCATTTAAAAACTGTCCCGTATCGGCAGTCTCCAAGACGTGAACCCAGCGAACAGGAAGGGACAGCCCGCGATGACCCGCCACCACTTGGGCATGTTGAAACAATGGTCGCTTGATGATTTCTGTAAGGGTCAGACGCAAATCGTTACTCATTAGGTTCACCTCTTCCGTTTACACTCTGTATGATTAACCCTACGTAATGCGTTACGCTTTGTCTAGTGCTGACAGGTATTATTTTTGGATAAAATGGAATTGTCAATCAATTGAACGTGAGGAGTTGAAGGGATGAACACAGCTATCGTTGGAAATCCGTTGAAAAACTACATCGGGGGGCAGTGGGTAGATTCACTGACAACACGTTTTGAGGATGTACCCAATCCGGCAACAGGAGAATTGTTATCGCGTGTGCCACTGTCAACGAAAGAAGATGTGGACAAGGCTGTTGCTGCCGCGAAGGAAGCGTATGTGAGCTGGAGTGCTACCCCTGTCGTGGATCGTGCGCGCATTATGTTTCGTTTTCATAGTCTTCTCCTCAAGCACGAGGACGAACTTGCCCGGATGATCACCATGGAGAACGGCAAAAATCTGCCTGAGGCACAGGCTGAGTTATTGCGTGGGCTGGAAATGGTAGAGTTCGCTTGTGGGATGCCAACACTAATGATGGGAGAAACATTGCCCAATATCGCAAACAGCATCGACAGTCAGGTGATCCGTTTTCCGCTGGGGGTAGTGGGCGGGATTACTCCCTTTAACTTCCCGGTGATGGTTCCGATGTGGATGTACCCGATTGCAATTACCGCAGGAAATACGTTTGTCCTGAAGCCCTCGGAGCGTACGCCGCTGTCTTCAATTCGGATTGCTGAACTACTCAAGGAAGCAGGGCTGCCAGACGGTGTATTTAACGTCGTAAACGGAGCGCATGATGTCGTCAATGGTCTGTTGGAGCATCCGGATGTAAAAGCGATATCATTCGTCGGCTCGCAGCCAGTTGCGGAATATGTGTACAAGACAGCGGCGGCGAACGGAAAGCGTGTGCAAGCACTGGCTGGCGCGAAAAATCACCATTTGGTCATGCCTGATACGGATTTGAAGCGCGCGGCAAAAACAATCACGAGCTCAGCATTCGGCTGTGCAGGAGAGCGGTGTATGGCAGCCAGCGCTGTCGTAGCTGTTGAAGAGATTGCCGATGAGCTGATCGGGCATCTGATCGAGGAAGCCAGTGCTCTTGCGATGGGGAATGGTTTGGAGGAGGGCATCGATCTCGGGCCAGTCATCCGTGATTCTCACTTGTCCAAAGTCCATGACTATATCGAAAAAGGTGTCGCGTCTGGTGCCGCGTTGGTTCGCGATGGTCGCGAGGACGCGAAAAAGCTGCCGGATGGATACTTCCTCGGGCCTACGATTTTTGACAAGGCAGATGCCGAGATGGTCATTGTTCGCGACGAGATTTTTGCGCCTGTTCTGAGTGTCATGCGTGTAAAAGACTTTGAAGAGGGCTTGGAGACGATCAGCCGCTCGCGTTTTGGCAATGGGGCGACCATCTATACGAACAACGGAAAATGGGGAAGAGAATTCGTTCAGCAGGTGGAAGCGGGAATGGTCGGTGTCAATGTAGGGGTGCCTGCTCCGATGGGCTTCTTTGCATTCTCAGGCTGGAAGCAGTCCTTTTACGGTGATTTGCATGCAAATGGAAAAGATGGCGTTCTCTTTTTCACGAAGAAAAAAACGGTCACATCCAGATGGTTCGAAGATGGCGATACCAGCATTGGCTCGCAAAAAGTTTTTGTTAAGTAACCTCTAACGAAAAAATAAGGAGGATTGCGCGATGGAGCAAGGACAAGTAACGAAAGATTTTGATAAAGAGCGCTTGCTGGATGCCGACCGTTCGCATATGTGGCACCATATGTCCCCCTACAACCCCAATCCGATGATCGTAACGGAAGCGAGCGGATCGTGGATCACCGATATCGACGGGAACCGATATCTGGATGGGATGTCTGGCTTGTGGTGCGTCAACGTTGGCTATGGTCGACAGGAGCTAGCAGACGCCGCTTATGAGCAGTTGAAGCAATTGGCTTATTTTCCACTCACACAAAGCCATGTACCCGCTATTCGTCTATCCGAGAAGATTAGCGAATGGCTTGGGGAGGAGTATCGCGTTTTCTTTTCTAACAGTGGCTCGGAAGCGAACGAGGTCGCATTCAAGATTGCCCGTCAATATCATCACCAGAACGGGGAGTCGGGCCGTTACAAATTCATTTCGCGACATCGGGCTTACCACGGAAATACGATGGGGGCTCTCGCTGCAACTGGTCAATCTATACGCAAGGAAAAATACGAGCCATTAGCGCCTGGCTTCCTTCATGTACCGCCGCCTTACTGTTATCGCTGTCCGGCTGGAAAAACATACGGCAAATGTAATCTGGAGTGCGCCCAATATTACGATCAAGTGATCAATTGGGAAGGTGAAAAGACAGTAGCAGCGGTCATCATGGAGCCGACCATTACAGGGGGAGGCGTTCTTGTTCCTTCGCCGGAATACATGCCAAAAGTGCGGGAAATCTGCGATAAGTACGGTGTGTTGATGATCGTAGACGAGGTCATCTGCGGATTCGGTCGCTCCGGTCAAAAGTTCGGCCACCAAAACTTCGGAATCAAGCCAGACATCGTGACTATGGCCAAAGGGATTACAAGCGCCTACCTGCCACTTTCTGCAACGGCTGTGCGGGCAGAAATTGCAGACAAATTTAATGAGCAGGGGAATAATCTGCATTTTCGTCATGTCAATACGTTCGGCGGCAATCCGGCGGCATGCGCGCTTGCCCTGAAAAATCTCGAAATTTTAGAAGAGGAAAAACTGGTGGAGAGAGCGGAGGAACTCGGTGCAGAATTGCGTGCCAAGCTGGCGTTTCTCGCAGATCATCCTTACGTTGGAGACATTCGCAGCTTCGGCTTCCTGATGGGGATCGAGATGGTTGAGGATCGCAAAACAAAGGAACCAGCGGCGCCAGCGAAATTAACACAGGTGATTGCTGAGTGCAAGAAGCGTGGGCTAATCATCGGACGCAATGGCGACACCATTCCAAGCTTCAACAATGTACTGACACTGTCGCCACCGTTTACCACGACGAGCGATGATATCGATTTTATTGCGCAGGTAATGAGGGAAGCCTTTGATACGTTGGAGTAGGGGTAGCTTGGACGAAAAGACGAATAGATGAAAGCAGCGGCAGACTAGGAGATGCGAAAAACCTAGAATGCCGCTGTATGTATTCAACGATGGAGCTGATAGCGCTTTTGCAGCTTTGCTCGATGTGCTTCCAATATCTCCTCAAAAGGAACCTCGTATTGGTTTGCCAGTAAGATTAAATTCCCGAGTACATCGCCCAGCTCTTCCACCAGCTCCTGCCGAGCTTCCTCTGCAGGCTTTTCCCCTTCATCAGGACGATCTCGACCAATTTCAATGGCGCGTACAGCTCTTGCCAGTTCGCCAGCTTCTTCCATCAGAAATCCTACACGAATAAACGGACCATACCCAGTCCATCCACGCTCTTGATAAAAATCTCCAACCCATTTTTGAAACTCAGTTATATTCACATATATCTGTCCCTTCCTGATTTTAGTATAATTATATTACACGCAAAGAAATTCAGGGAAACATTCTACTTCAACAAGTTTTGGGAGGATGACATGAAACGTATTTGTGTTTATGCAGGTTCCAATCCGGGTGTCAATCCACTTTTTGAGCGGTACGCACAGGAGTTGGGAAAAGAATTGGTCGCTCGTGGTCTTGAATTAGTCTATGGTGGTTCTAGCATGGGACTGATGGGACGTGTTGCAAATGCAGTACTGGAAGGCGATGGCAAAGCGATCGGCGTCATGCCTACGGGACTGTTCCGCGGAGAAATCGTACATAAAGGGCTGACAGAATTGCATGAGGTCCTGACGATGCACGAGCGCAAAGCGAAAATGATCGATCTGTCTGATGGCTTCATTGCTTTGCCAGGAGGATTGGGTACCTTTGAAGAAATTTTTGAAGTGGTGAGCTGGGGTCAAATTGGCATTCACCAAAAGCCAATCGGACTGTTGAACGTGGACGGCTACTATACTCCGTTGATGCAAATGGTGGCGCATGCGACTGAAGCTGGATTTATTCCCGCTATGCAGGGCGAATTGATTCTGTGCGAGAGTGATCCCGCTATTTTGCTAGATCGGATGCGCGATTACACACCACCGGTGAAAGTAAACAAATGGTCAGAGCTGGATAAATAAGAACGAGTGAAAAAATAACCCGAAGCCTCCATTTGTGCGAGGAATTTGGGTTATTCTAGTTATTGACAGGATGAGTGCAGGAGTGCTAATGTAGTTGATTATATACCTAGTAAACATATAGGAATAATGTTAATATGATTCGTCTTCATACGTCAGGAGGATTCTTCATGAACAGATCAGCGAAATGGCTACAACTCTCCGCTTCGGCTGCCGTACTCTCAGCGGCACTCGTTTTTCCAACTGCTGTAGGTGCAACAACGAAAACCACGGTAGAAGCACACACAGAGTGGAGCAGCTTTTTGCAGCAGCAATACGGTGTGAAATTTGACAAGAAGGTAACTCGAGAGCAATTTGAGAAAGCATTGCTCAAGATTGTATCTACTACCACAAGTATATCGGAAAAAGACTTGTCAGCCAAAACATTCTTGCCTGCATCCAAAGATGCCTCCAAGCTGGTTGTATGGGAAGCGGTTAGCGCTGCCGCAAAAGCTGCTGAGTTAAAAGAGCTCGGGTATACATATAGCGAGGAAAAAGTAGCGGCTGCCTTGAAAAAAGCAGGGATTTCGTACAAAAAAGGCGGGGCGCTTACCTTGCAGGCTGCACAAGAGCTGGCTGTGGCTATTGACACGGGGCTTGTGTCCGCCAACGCCTTGAAGTCAGCTTCTGTAGAAGGAGCAGTATCCGCAGAGCTTGCGAGTCAATTGCTAGCCAAAGTAGCAGAGTTCCATGGCTCTGCCAAAAACTATCTGGGCACAATCGCCGATGAAGAGATTTTTGGCAAGCTTGCACAGGCGTGGAACGAATCGCAAATCATTAAAGCCGGTGAATTGCAAGAGCTCGTAGACAAAGGCTTGAAGCAAAACCTGATTACTGGCTACAATCTGAAGGATGCCGCATTCGATCCTCATTTTGATCCACAGCGCACGATTACGTATGGGCATAGTGATATCGCCCACGCCATTCAATTAATCGGCCTGTTAAAAAGTGAAGGCGTCCATGCCAAGGTTCAATTTGAACCGAAAACATCTGCCTTCATTTACTTGAAGGAATGGGGAGAGCCTGTTCAAACAGCCGATTATCAGGTGGTTCAGATTGAAAACGGCAACTACATTGCGTATGCCAAGGAGTACGATCTCAGCCTGGAATTCGACAGTGTGGAAGAGAAAGAGAAGTTCCAGCCGATCGTTTTGAAATATGCCAAACGGGATCAAGAGGACATGACCGGATTGCTCAAGGCTTCTTGGTGGCAGCCGCTGTATCATTCCCGCACGGAGCTGGCAGATTATGCTGTCATTACGAACAACGTGCTAAAAGATGGCCGTTATGTCGTGCAGTCTTTCTCTCTGAATGGAGAATCACCAAAAGTCGTGGAAGGCTTCCAAAAGCTGAATGACAAAGTAAAGGTAGAGACGTACAAATTTTGGGTGGATCAGCCGTTCTTCAATTATCTCAACGGCGAATCGAAGTAAATAGCGTGCATCGAAAAGCGTCCTTCCCTTCACAACATTGGGGAAAGGACGCTTTATTCTGTTACATGGATTATGGATGAAAAAATCCGTTTAGCGGATTTTGTCTATTTCTGGTATAATTTAGGGATAACCGTTGTTTTATGGCGATGGTTGTATAGTCAGGCTGATAGTTTGGGAGGGAATGAAGTGGAAAAGAAAGCGATAATGCTACTGTTGTCCTGCTGTTTGTTCGCTTCGACAGCATTCGGAGCAAGCGCATCAACGACAATGCCAATCACACCGCAAAGCGGTACTGGAACATCCGTACAGGCACCAGCAGATTTGTCAAAAGGGCTGCTCGTGAATACCTTCACTTCCCATCAGTGGAAACAAGATTCGCTTACGAAGCTACTGGGGAAATCCGTGAAAGAATTTGATGATTATGTGTATTACCCACAAGGAATCAGCATAAAGTGGGACGAAAACAAGCAAGCGTTTGCCGTTCTCGTTGAACCTTCCTATAAAGGTGAAGTGGTAAAGGGTATTACGACCTCCCAAAGAAAAGACGAGATCGTGCGAGTCTTGGGTAAACCACATTTTACGGATGAAAAGCTTGAGTTGATTGGCTATGCGGAACAGGGCTACCACTTGTTTTTCACGTTTGCTCAGGATAAAGTAAAAGCCATTTCTATCTATCGTCGTGATCAAATCGCCGATACAAAAGCACTTGTTGATATGGCTAAAAATTTGCAAGAGTACGGTGAAAAATTAGGGGCACCCGCTGAATATGCTGATTTTTCTATCTTTGGTGCATGGGGTAAGCCGGATTTTTCGTACCACCTTAGAGGAATCGGAACATATGCGTGGGAATATCCATCCAGAGGCATCGCCTACGATGGTATGCCAGATGATGCAACGCTAACCATCTACAGTAATTTTGCAAGCAAAGACAAGCTCGCTGATTTGAAAAACGTAAAAAACATTGTCTTTTCCAAAGAAGATGCGCTGTTCCTGATCGAGAAAATGAGGATCGAAACCGAAAAAGAAAAAATCGAATTGGCGAAAAAAGCTGGAATCCTATCACCAGACAAGAAAAAAATCGCGGTGATTGATTCAGACAATTTGTACAATACCGCGAATATTCGCTTCTATCAGCCAGACTACACACCACAAGCTCAACTGTTTCCAGGTTATTTTATTGATGAAGTAACGTGGCTGGACAACAACTGGATCTTGTATCAGACAATGATGGGTGTAGGAGTTTATCATGTTACTACCCATGAAAAGATAGAAATTGTTGGGACGGAGAAAAAGGAAAACGAGCCGTTTGATATGCTGGATGTCGATACAGTCAAGCTAGATCTGACAAAAAAAGCCATTGTATTTGAAGTCGGCATGAAAGAGAAGAATCAGACTTACACGGTTCGTTATCAAATCACGGGCGACAAAATTACGTTTACCTGGTAGAGAGCAGGGATCATCGTTCTTTTTTGGCGCTGATGGGCGAGTTGGCTGCTTCTTTCTCAGCCAAGTACGAGCGCATGCCTCGAATGAACAACTCACGAAGGACTTCCTGCTGCGTTTTGCTGCTGACGAGAGAGCGAATGAGCTCCAGCTCAGCTACCAATTCTGAATCAAGGTGAAGGTTGACAGTCTTCCCTTTGCTTCGGGGGTGTAGCTCGTAGTACTCCGCTGATTTTTTTACGATTCCTTCGATGACTACAGCTTTGTCCAACCATTCCTGGTCGGGGATATACAAGCATGGTGCTTCTAAAATAATATGGGTCAGTTCTTCGCTAAATCGAATAGCGAGGGGCTGGCCCTTTTTTTTATGCAAATCGCGAATTTGTCGTGATCGCTCTTGATTGGCAGCTGTATTTTCCAGCGTGATTATGGCCAGTTCCATAGTGCCTCCTTACGGGATGAGCAGTTCTTCTTCTGGTACAGCCAACAATACTTCTCCCGTTTTTTCCAATTGTACTTGGTAGGTGAAGTGCTGATCGCTTCGCTCGACGGAGGTGATGATTCCCCAGCAGCAGGTACTATCCCTTGTGAGCTGGACACGATCCAAAACCTCGTAGCTCGGGCGAAGATACCCTTTTTTATATAGATAAGTGAGCACGGATTCTCGAGGAAAAAGAAATCGTTTGTTTCCTTGTTTACTGGCTAAAAGGGGGAAGGTCTCCCGTTCGTCTATACACTCCCCTAAGTAGCCTTGATCTGCCCAGCGTTTGACGGTAGCCATACTGCCGACACGGCCAGCTTTTGTCTCCAGGATGTCTAGAATTTCGCGCGAAGAGAGAAACGCTTTGCGTCTTTCGAGTTGCGCCAGGTAGTTTTTGCGCTCGGTTTCCAACTGGCCAAGAAGCGCGTGTGCATCTGCGATTTTTTGTTTCACTACCTTGATTTCCAGGTCGTAATCCTTCATACGGGACGGCCCTTTCTTCCTTGTTTGTTTTTATCGTATTCGAATATGAAATCATTCATGTCAATCCAAGCAGATTGATTTCGTGACCTCACTAGCCAAATAGGAAATGTAACAATCATAAAAAAGCGATTTCGCACATTGATTAATAGCAAGCATGTTTAGATCTGGTGAGGAGGTTGTGGACAGATGAGCATTCCCAATGAGATCGCGAAAAATTTCGTGGAAGTCGTGCCTGCCCTAAAACCGATGGAAGCCATCGATGAGGCGAATCGCTGCTTGTATTGCTACGACGCACCCTGTATTAAGGCTTGTCCCACGTCGATTGATATCCCTTCCTTCATCAAAAAAATTGCAACCGGGAATTTGTCCGGATCAGCCCGGACGATCATGGAGTCGAATCCCGTCGGGGCGAGCTGTGCGCGCGTATGTCCAACCGAAGAGCTGTGTGAGGGTGCCTGTGTACTAAATTCAGCCTCCAAGCCCATCATGATCGGCCTTCTCCAGCGTCACGCGACAGACTGGGCAATCCAAAATAAAGCTACGCTTTTTACAAAAGGCGAAGCAAATGGAAAACGGGTAGCGATCGTCGGAGCAGGCCCGGCGGGGTTATCAGCAGCGCGTGAGCTTGCTCGTCTCGGCTACGCAGTTACGGTTTTTGAAGCCAAAGAAAAGGCAGGAGGATTGAACACGTACGGCATCGTGTCGTTCCGTCTGCCGCAGGAAATTTCGCTATGGGAAGTCGAGCAAGTAGAGGCATTAGGGGTAGAGATACGTACCAATACGCGAATCGGCGTGGATGTAGCGCCAGAAGAGTTATTGGACCAGTATGATTCTATCCTGTTGGCAGCGGGTATGGGTAATGTCCCTCAGCTGCATATCCCGGGAGAAGAACTGGAAGGTGTCCTCGATGCCATTGCACTCGTGGAGGAGACCAAGACCAAGCCACTATCCAACGAGATGTTCGGCAAAAAAGTCGTGATCATCGGTGCGGGGAATACGGCGATTGACGCTGCCACCTGTTCGAAACGGCTAGGTGCAGACAATGTTCAGATTCTATACAGGCGGACAGTTCAAGAGATGTCCTGTTATCAGTTTGAGTACGAATTCGCCAAACAGGATGGCGTAGAATTCCGCTGGCTCGTTGCCCCAACGCGTGTACTCGAGGAAAACGGCCGAGTGAAGGGATTGGAACTGGTGCGAATGGAGCTAGGTGAGCCGGATGAGAAAGGAAGAAAGAGGCCAGTAGAGATTCCCGGCAGTCATTTTGTCATCGAAGTAGATTATGTTGTCAAAGCGATCGGACAAAACAGACATCTGTCTTTGATTGAATCATTTGGACTTCATCATCGCAATGGGATTGTTGAGGTCGAGGAAGGCACCTATCGAACCTCCCATGGCAAAGTTTATGCGGCGGGCGATGTCATTTTTGGTGGGGGCAAGACAGATGCGATGGTAGTCGATGCAGCCAATCATGGGAAACGAGCGGCTCATGCTATCCACCAATCGCTCCGTGATCAAAAACAACCAGTATAAAGGAGGAGACCTATCATGGCGGATCTCAGCATTAATCTGGCGGGAATCCAATCCCCGAATCCATTCTGGTTGGCCTCTGCGCCGCCGACCAATTCAGGCTACCAAGTACAGCGTGCCTTTGAAGCAGGCTGGGGTGGAGCGGTCTGGAAGACACTCGGAGAGCCAATCATCAACGTCACCTCCCGTTTTGCAGGACTGAACTTCGGGGGACAGCGAGTTTTCGGTTTCAACAACATTGAACTGATTACGGACAAACCACTTGAGGTCAATTTGAAGGAAATGGATGAAACGAAGCGCCGTTTTCCGAAGCACACGTTGATTGCGTCGCTTATGGTTGAACATAAACAGGAAGCATGGCACGAGATTGTCAAAAAGGTAGAGGCAATCGGTGTTGACGGACTGGAACTGAATTTTGGCTGTCCGCACGGCATGGCAGAACGCGGGATGGGCTCTGCGGTCGGTCAGCATCCAGATTTAATCCGGCAACAGGTCGAATGGGTAAAAGAAGTCGCCCAAACCCCTGTCATCGTCAAGCTCACTCCAAACATTACGGACATTCGCTTTACAGCACGGGCTGCGAGCCAGGGGGGAGCCGATGCCATCAGCATGATCAACACGATTAACAGCTTGATGGGGGTTGATCTCGACAAATGGCTGCCGATCCCACATGTAGATGGAAAAGGGGCGCACGGCGGCTATTGTGGACCAGCAGTCAAACCAATCGCCCTGAATATGGTCGCAGAATGTGCACGTGATCCCAAGGTTGGTATCCCGATCTCTGGTATTGGAGGAATCTCTGATTGGCGTGACACTGTTGAATTTTTGCTGATGGGAGCAACGGGTGTTCAAGTATGTACAGCCGCTATGCATCATGGCTTCCGGATCGTGGAAGACATGATTGATGGGCTAAACAATTACCTGGATCAGCGTGGAATTGCGTCCGTAATGGATATTGTCGGAAAAGCCGTGCATACGTACTCGGATTGGGGCCACTTGAATCTGAATTACAAGGTCGTGGCGCGCATCCATGAAGAGACCTGTATCAATTGCAACAAGTGTCATATCGCTTGTGAGGACACCTCGCATCAATGCATTGACATTGTTCCTGACGCAGCTACGGGCAAAGAGCGCTTAGTCGTACGAGAAGAAGATTGTGTAGGGTGTAATTTGTGCTCCATCGTTTGTCCAGTGGAAGGAACGATCGAAATGGTCGAGATCCCGAGCGACAAAGCCCCTCTCAGTTGGAATCAGCGGCAGGCTGCTTTGGCTACGGGTGGCAACTGCGAGCTGTAAAGCGTCATGTTTTCGTCGTGTGGTGCATAGCGTGTACAAGGGAAGGCATGTCTACTCAGTGACGGGTTGAAGGGGAGATGATCATCGAATGAAAAAGTGCATTCGAAATGGCACAGTCGTGACAGCGTCAGACACGTATCAGGCGGACATCCTGATCGAAGGGGAAAAGGTAGTCGCAATCGGCTCCAATCTGGATGGGAAAGATGCCGAAGACATCGATGCTACCGGATACTATGTTTTTCCAGGAGGAATCGATCCACATACCCATCTCGATATGCCTTTTGGCGGAACGGTTACTTCCGATAACTTTTATACAGGCACGAAGGCAGCAGCATTTGGCGGGACGACGAGCATCATCGATTTTTGCCTGACGAATAAAGGGGAGCCATTGCATTCATCCATTTCGACCTGGCACGAAAAAGCAAGGGGCAAAGCAGTCATCGACTACGGCTTCCACCTGATGGTTTCAGATGCAAATGATCAAGTTCTCGAGGAATTAGGAGCAGTCGTGCGAAATGAAGGAATTACTTCGCTCAAAGTATTTATGGCCTACAAAAATGTGCTGATGGCCGATGATGAGACACTATTTAAAACGTTGGTTCGGGCTAAAGAACTAGGTGCCCTTGTACAGGTCCATGCAGAGAATGGAGACGTTCTGGATTATTTGATCAAGCAGGCGATTGCAAACGGGCAGACAGACCCCGTGTACCACGCTTACACCCGCCCACCTGAAGCAGAAGGAGAAGCGACGGGACGTGCGATTGCACTGACTGCACTGGCAGATGCCCAACTGTATGTCGTGCATGTATCGTGTGCTGAGGCAGTGCGTCGGATCGCAGAGGCTCGCGAAAAAGGATGGAATGTGTACGGGGAGACATGCCCGCAATATTTGGTACTCGATATTACGGATCTACAGAAGCCGGGCTTTGAAGGAGCGAAGTACGTCTGGTCGCCGCCGCTCCGGGAAAAATGGAATCAGGACGTCTTGTGGAGCGCGTTGAAAAATGGCATTTTGCAAACGGTTGGCTCTGATCATTGTTCTTTTAATTTCTCCGGTCAAAAAGAGCTGGGGCTAGGGGATTTCACGAAAATCCCGAATGGTGGACCAATCATTGAGGACCGGATGCGTCTCCTCTTCTCGGAAGGGGTAGCAAAGGACAAGATTAGCCTCAATCAGTTCGTCGATATGACCTCTACAAAAGTAGCCAAATTGTTCGGGATGTTCCCGCAAAAAGGAACGATCGCGGTAGGCTCGGACGCGGATATCGTGTTGTTTGATCCAAAGGTGAAGCGCACGATCTCCGTTGAAACTCACCATATGAATGTAGACTACAATCCATTTGAAGGAATGGAGGTGACCGGCGATATCATCTCGGTGCTGTCGCGCGGCTCATTTGTCATTCGCGATCAGCAATTCGTCGGTCAAGCCGGGGCTGGACGCTTTGTAAAACGATCGACCTTTGCAAGACCGTAATAAATGACAGCGTAAAAAGGTGAGGAGGGCGATTATGGCAGATATCATTCGCGTCGGCTTGATTCAGGCGAAAAACGATGTCCACGGAGACGAACCGGTCCATTTGCACAAAGAAAAAGCCATTGAGAAGCATGAGAGGATGGTGCGGGAGGCGGCAGCCAAAGGGGCACAAATCATCTGTCTGCAAGAAATCTTCTATGGCCCGTATTTTTGTGCCGAACAGCAAACGAAATGGTATGAATCAGCGGAAGAAGTTCCAAATGGACCAAGCGTGCAGCTTTTCTCTTCCCTTGCCCGCGAGTTAGGAACCGTACTCATTTTACCTGTGTACGAGCGCGTGGGGATCGGTACGTACTACAACACTGCCGCTGTGATTGATGCGGATGGCACGTATTTGGGCAAATATCGCAAGCAGCATATTCCGCATGTTGGAGTGGGCAGGAGCGGGTGCGGATTCTGGGAGAAATATTACTTTAAGCCTGGCAATCTCGGGTATCCCGTTTTTGAAACCGCTTTTGCCAAGGTCGGGGTCTATATATGCTATGACCGCCATTTTCCGGAAGGCGCACGACTGCTGGGCTTGAATGGGGCGGAGATCGTATTCAATCCGTCTGCGACTGTCGCTGGCTTATCTGAATACTTGTGGAAGCTCGAGCAGCCAGCTCATGCCGTAGCCAACGGTTATTATGTGGCAGCGATTAATCGGGTAGGGACAGAAGCACCGTGGAACATGGGGGAGTTTTACGGACAATCGTACTTGGTCGATCCACGGGGGCAGTTTGTTGCCATCGGGAGTCGTGATCAAGACGAGGTTATTCTCGCTGAAATGGACCGTAACAAAATTCATGAGGTGCGGGATACGTGGCAATTTTACCGGGATCGCCGACCGGAAACCTACGAAGATATGGTAAAGCTATTGCCTTAATATAAGAGTGAGGGAGGTGCCGGATACGCGCCTTCCTCCTTTTCACATCATTGGAAGGATTCCATCAGAGTCAAAAGGGGCGTTCAGGGATGAGGCAGATTGTATATCGAGGGGTCGAATACGGCGAGGGTCTTCGCGTCGTGAAAGCGCAAAAGTATGAGAGAGCAGAACGGCGTCATTTTACAAACGGTGCTAGTGCAAAGGCAGTGTTTGGCGCTGGTGTTTACTTAGTGAGCAATCCGGAAATTGCCGCACAGTATGCGATTTGTCATGCAGAGACCAATGGGGAGAAGGCAGTTGTGTTGAGTCAGCAGCTTCATTTGCAGGGTCTCGTTTGTTTGGACGAGCGCTATGGGGAAAATGAACTGCGCATGGATGCATTGCGCACTGCTTATTCAGAAGAGGAACTCGAACAGAGACAGAACAAAATGGGCTATGAAGAGTGGCTGGAATGGACAGGCGATAAGGTGCGTGCGTATTTGATTGCCTGTGGATACCGGGGGATTCGGTATCGGATCAGCCCGGAACTAACGTATTATATTTGCTATGAGCCTGACGTTCAAATTGAAGAGATTACGATTCTATCTGTGCTCGATGTGTGAGAAAGTGACTACGACTATCGACTTATTCGACAAACTTTGGTAAGATTAGACAATATTCGCGCTTTTTCTAGCTTACCTATTTGACACAGGAAGGATTGCCGCAACGATGAGTCTATTACGTAACCTCAGCACCCGAGCCAAACTGTTTAGCTTGATTGTGATGATGGCCGTCTTTTTGTGTGCTGTCGGATTCACCGGATATTATCATGTGCAAGTCCAAGGTGAACGCATTCAGGCCATGTACGAAGAGCAGCTTCTTCCCGTTAAGTGGATTAACGACTGGAGACAAGAAATCCGCGCGATTGATGGATTAGTCTATAAAATGATTCTCGATCCATCTCCTGCGGTCTTTGCCGAATATAAAACGGAGCTTGACTTGCGAATGGAAACAGCAAATCAAACGTTCCAATATCTCCAGAACGCTAAGTTGGATGCACAAGAACAAGAAAGAGTGACGATGCTAAAGGAGCTTATCGAGCAGTATCGCAAAGACCAGGGCGAGGTCATTAAAATGATCCACGAAGGGAAAGCGGATCAAGCCTATTCGTTTTATCGTGCCACGGATAAGACGCTGAATTGGATTAATCAGGAACAGCTCGAATGGGCGAATTACAAATCAGAGCAGGCAGTCGCCATGCAGAAGGAAAACCAAGCCGAAACACAGGAAGCAATTACATTCCTGATTGTGGTTGGCATACTGTCGATTGTATTAGGTAGTGTACTGGGGTTCATTATCTCCCGGATGATCGCGGACCCACTGCGCATCGTTTCGAGCCGTATGCAGCAATTAGCGAACGGAAACATGGCAGTTGCCCCTGTTACCTACGTGACTCGTGATGAGGTAGGTACACTTGGTACTGCTTTCAATGAATTGGTAACGAATTTTCGTTCATTGATTGAACAAGTAAAAGTAGCGGGTGAGCAAGTCGCTGCTTCCTCAGAGGAATTGTCGGCGAGCGCGGAGCAGTCCGCCTATGCAACAGAACAATCGATCAGTAGTGTGCAGCAAATCGCCTCTGCCTCCGAAGTACAAACGCACCGTACGCAAGACAGTGTTCGTGTCATGGAAGAAATGTCGATTGCCATTCAGCGGATTGCCGATACATCTGGTTCCGTTTCTGAATCATCGGCACAGGCAGCAGAGGATGCGGAGCAAGGAAATATTCATATTCAGCAAGCCGTTGATCAGATGAATACGATCTCCAACTCGGTGAATCACGCAGCGGATCTCGTGCAACTGCTCGGCGTACGGTCAGAAGCCATCGGGCAAATTGTTGACGTGATTACTGGGATTGCTTCCCAAACGAATCTACTGGCGCTCAACGCGGCAATTGAAGCGGCGCGTGCAGGAGAACACGGCAGGGGATTTGCTGTCGTAGCCGATGAGGTTCGTAAACTCGCAGAACAGTCAGAGGAATCTGCGCGCGAGATTGCGAGACTGATTGGGGAAATCCAGCAAGAAACCACGCAGGTCGTGCATGTCATGATGGATGGAACCCAAGAGGCTAAAAAAGGTGCAAAAGTCGTTCAAGAAGCAGGTGTCACCTTCCAACGTATCGTAGCGTCTTCTCAGGAGGTAGCGGGTCAAATTCAGGACGTATCCGCAGCTACCGAGCAAATGTCGGCAAGCATACAGCAAGTCGTATCTGCTATGGATGAAATGAATCGCCTTGCACAGGAAGCAGCCGTACATACCCAAGGCGTATCGGCAGGGGCAGGAGAACAGCTTGCCAGCATGCAAGAAATCGCCCGTTCCAGCGCGAATCTGAATGAGCTTTCGCAAGAGTTGCAGAAGTCCATCAGTCAATTCAAATGGTAGCGTAAGTGAGGAAATGAAAGACTGGCAAACCCAATCGGGCAGCCAGTCTTTTTTGGTAGCTTGCTATCAGGAAGCAATCGTTTGTTTGTTGTTTGCTGTGATCTTTTCGTAATCGTTGGCACTCAAGATCGAAGCATCGCTTTTCATCATCCACGTGTAAAGCACGAGTGAAATTAGTAGTCCGACAGTCCAAGCATTGTCCCAAATAATGGTTAAGCCCGGAATGTATTTACTTATAAAAGGAATCGCAATCCCGATTAGCATCGCCCAAATGGCTCTGCCATTAAAGCCCGTTTTGTAGTTGTAGATCCCGTTTGTTTTGTACAACTCGGTTAAATGGATGCGCCGTTTGCGCACGAGCCAATAGTCGGCAATGGCTATTCCGTCGATCGGGCCTAATAAGGCTCCGTACGTTCCGAGCCATAAAAAGATGTAGTTGCCGAAGTTCTCCAAAATGTACCAAGGCTGCATCAAGAGCGACACGACTCCGGCGATGATGGCGCCTGTTTCATACGAGAGACGGCGAGGGGCCAGATTCTCCACTGCCCGGGCTGGGGCAACGATATTGGCCGCTACGTTGGTTGTCAATGTGGCAAGAATAATTCCAATTGTTCCGAGGAAAATGGCGAAAGGCGAAAATTTAGCCAACACGGCAGCAGGGTCCCACAACGCTTCTCCGTAAATGACGACGGTAGCAGAAGCGACAGCTACCCCGATGAACGAGAAGAAACCCATCGTGGTCGGTAGCGAAGAGGATTGTCCAATGACTTGGGCTTTTTGACTTTTGGCATACCGACAGAAATCCGGAATGTTGAGAGCCATTGTGGCCCAAAAAGCAATGGCTCCCGTCAATGCGGGGAAGAAAACCTTCAGGAAGTCGGCAGTGGACGTGAATTTCGAAGGTGCCGAGAGCATCGGTCCCCATCCGCCTGCTTTGGTAAGCGCCCAGACGAGGAGCGCCAAACTCATGATGATCAGGACGGGAGCAGCCCAAGCCTCCATTTTTTTGATGGCTTCGGGACCGCGATAAGCGACCCATACGTTTAACAGCCAAAAGCCAAAGAAGGATATCCAGAGATGTCCAGGAACATTCGCCCAGCCTGTCATCGACATGAGGAGTGTATCGATGGCAGCACCTCCGAACCAACAGTTGATGCCAAACCAGCCCGCACCAATCAAACCGCGTGCGACAGCGGGGATGTGCGCTCCTTTGGAGCCGAACCAGAGGCGCGCAAAAACTGGATACGGAATGCCAAATTTCGTCCCGGCATGAGAGTTGAGAAGAATGGGAATAAGGACAATACAATTACCGAGAATGATCGTCAAAATGGCCTGCCACCAGTTCATACCCAAGGAAATTAACCCTGCCGCCATAGCATACGTCGGCAAACAGATCGACATACCGATCCACAAGCTGGCGAAGTTGTAGGAAGTCCAGGTGTGTTCTGCTGTTCGCGTCGGCCGAAGACCTTCGTTATAAAGCGGACTGTTCTTGATTGCCTCTTCGCCTTCCTTCGTCAGGGTAACAATTCCATTTGATACCGTTTGTGTCTTCACTTCTTTCCCTCCTTTGCTTTTCAAGATGTCTCGTATTCGGACAAGCGCCCCAGTTTGTCTTGAATACAAGTTGTAACATTATATTGGGGGAAAGAAGGCCTAATACCTGATTTTTCGTCGCAAAAAGACAACCTGAAACGACAAGCTTCGCCATTGACAATGGGAATGATTCTACCTTTTTACCTAATTGGGATGGTAAGATGAAGCAAGGGGTGAGCGAGCTGTGACGACAAGAAAAATCCGATTATCTTTGCAAACCAGAATGATCTTATTGATTACTATTATCATTATTCTGATTGTTTCGTCAGTTGGAGCCGTGTTTTCTTCCATTGTTGCGTCTTCGATCGAAGAGCAAGTGGGCAAAAAAGCATTGAGTGTGGCGAAGATTGTTGCCAGCGATCCTGAGCTGCGTAGCGCTTTTTCAAGCGATTACCCTCCTGCGCTCATTCAACCCATCGCCGAAAACGTCCGTGTTCAAACCGGAGCAGAGTTTGTGGTTGTGGGAAACCATGAGGGAATTCGGTATGCGCATCCGATTCCGGATCGGATTGGAAAGGAAATGGTGGGAGGAGATAACGAGCCAGGACTCGCGCATGGTCAATCTTACATATCGAAGGCGGTCGGCAGTATGGGACCATCCTTGCGTGGAAAGGTGCCGATCAAAAATGAAAAAGGGGACATCATGGGAATCGTATCCGTTGGATTCCTGGTGGAAGATATCGAGGAGGCCATTGACCTCTATCAAGACCGCATACTGATCCTGACTCTTCTCGCCTTGTTGTGTGGTGTTGCTGGTGCCATTGCACTCAGTCGCTATTTAAAGCGCTTAATTTTGGGATTGGAGCCGGAGGAGATCGCATCCTTATACGTAGAAAGAAATGCTGTACTGGAGTCAGTCCGTGAGGGAATCGTGGCGATTGACCGCAATAATCGTATCACGATGATGAACAAGGCAGCCATTCGTATTCTGAACTTACCAGAAGAAGAGTTTCATCGCAAAGAAATAGTGGAAGTGCTACCAGACAGTCGTATGCCAGAAGTTCTGGAATCAGGCGAGCATCAATTAGATCGCGAGTCCATCATGAGCGGAAAAGAAATTATTGTGAACCGACTTCCGATCAAGTTCGGAGGGAAGGTCGTAGGCGTAGTCAGCAGCTTTCGTCCCAAATCGGAAATTGACCAGCTCGCTTCGGAATTGTCCCAAGCGAGGCGTTATGCGGATGTACTACGCGCCCAAACACATGAATTTCACAATTTGTTGTATACCATTTCTGGTTTGTTACAGCTTGGCTCGATTCAGGAAGCGGTTGAGCTGATTACGAGTGAAACGTCCGCACAGCAAGAGATGATTTTGTTTTTGGCGAAGCAAATTCCCGATCCGTTAATAGGGGCTTTGCTGTTAGGCATGCACAATCGAGCCAAGGAGCTGAAAATTCAGTTCGTCATCCATCACGACAGTCACTTGAAAGAGCTCCCACCAACGATCAACCGACAGCAGATCGTGGTTTTATTAGGGACATTGATCCAAAATGCGTTCGAAGCTGTCAATGAACCAAGCGTCGAGCACAAGCGAGTGGAGTGTTATTTGTCTGACACAGGCGATGAGATTATGTTCGAAATCGAGGACTCGGGACCGGGAGTTGTGGAAGAGCTGCGAGAAAAAATATTCGAGCACGGCTTTTCAACGAAAAAAGGTGAAGATCGTGGAATTGGTCTGGCTAAGGCTCATGGAATTATTAACGAATTGGACGGCTATATTCTCGTTGGGAAAAGCGAGCTAGGAGGTGCGCTTTTCACAGTATCCCTACGCAAAAGAATGGAGGTGGCGCCTTGAGAAAGCTGGAGGTTCTCATCGTAGAGGACGATATGCGGATCATCGATATTAACAAGCGATTTGTCAGCAAGATTGAAGGCTTTGAAGTAATTGCTACAGCAACGAATGGTACGGATGCCAAAGAATTGCTGTCTTATACGCGCCCTCAGCTCGTTTTGTTGGACGTGTACTTGCCAGACATGCTGGGAACAGAGCTGGTCTGGTTTATTCGGCAACATTACCGCGAAGTAGACGTGATCATGATCACCGCAGCCAAGGAAATGGAAATGGTACAGGAAGCGCTACGCGGCGGGGTATTTGATTACATCGTCAAGCCGCTGGTTTTCGAGCGTTTTCGTGAACGGTTGGAAAGCTATCGCAAGCATGTCATTCGAACGAGGGAAGCCGTTGAGGTGGACCAGGAAGTGATTGACCAAATGCTGACCAGAAGGCTGGTCGCCCCCAAAAATCGAGATGTACTTGCACCAAAAGGAATTGATCTTTTAACTTTGGAAAAAGTGATCGAGGCGATCAGACAGACGGGAGACAAGGGGGTCTCGGCAGAGGAAATTGGCCGCGAGATTGGAACTAGTCGAACAACGGCGCGACGCTATTTAGAATACTTGGTCCTGGAAAAAAAGGCGCGTGCTGACTTGATTTATGGAACAGTGGGCAGACCGGAAAGAAAATACCGCTATCTCCCATAATGTTCCATGAACAATATGAACAAAAAGTGATTAATTTTCAAAATAGACCTTATGCACGAAAACTATTCCCCCAGCTTCTGCGGTGGTACATTATGTTCAAGCGTGATAGCGCTTACAAAAAAGCGGGTTAAGGGGGTTATTTGTTTGATGAAAAGAAAAAAAGTGCTAATCACAGTGTCCACTTTTCTTACACTAGCATTGGCTGCTTGTGGTGGAGGTACTGGAAATACAGGAACAGCAAGTCCAGGAACGCAACCAGCGCAAGCGCCACAGCCTGCAGCAGAGGCATCCAAATACCCAGAAAAGCCGATCGTGTATGTAGCTCCATCCGGTGCAGGTGGAGGCTGGGATAAGACAGCCCGCTCGGTAGCAAAGGTGCTGGCGGAAAGCAAGCTGGTGACAGAAACCATCACGGTCGAAAACAAGCCGGGTGGTGGGGGAACCGTGTTCTTGGCAGAGTATGTAAGCAAAGACAAAGGCAATCCTTATAAATTATTCGTGAGCTCTCCTCCTATCTTGATTAACAATAACAAAAAAGAGGGGAACAGCCCATTTGGCTACAAAGATGTCACACCATTGGCGCAGATGACGAAAGATTTCGGCACCCTCGTTGTGAAAGCGGATTCACCTCACAAGGACATCAAGAGCGTGCTGGACGCAATCAAGGCTGATCCAAGCAAAATTACACTGGCAGGAGGTTCTGCTCCCGGATCAATGGACCATCTGATCGGCGTAATGCCAGCAGCTAAATACGGAATTGATCCGAAAAACGTAAAATACGTTTCTTATGATGGTGGCGGAGAAGCAATGGCAGCGTTGTTGGGTGGTAATGCAGATATCATCGCAACGGATGCTTCCAGCGTAGGTGAATATCTGAAAGCAGGTAAAATTCGCGTACTGGGCGTAACCTCTGATGAACGTCTCGGCGGCGATTTGAAAGATATTCCGACGTTAAAAGAACAAGGCGTTGACGCGACGTTCACCATTTGGCGCGGTGTCTTCGGTCCAGCTGATATGCCAGCAGACGCAAAAGCTTACTGGGATGCAAAGCTGAAAGAACTTTCTACGCATGAGACATGGACAAAAGAATTGGCAGCAAACGGTTGGGAAAGCGAGTACAAGGACGCTGCTGCTTTCTCCGCATTCCTGGAAGAACAAGATAAGCAGGTCAAAGAACTGTTGACATCACTTGGTATGTCGAAGTAGGGAGAGGAGGGGCATCCCCTCCTTTTTCCACACCTTAGGAGGTATACATGAACCTGATGTTTGATCGTATCGGCAGCCTGTTTTTTGCGCTAGTAGGTGCACTCTTTATCGCTGAAAGTCAAAATATTTCGTCTAGTGCATATGGAAGTCAGGTCGGACCGAATATGTTTCCATTTGGACTTGGCGTCATCCTGATCTTGTTGAGCTTGCGACTGTTGTGGGAGACCTACAAGAAAGGCGTGGCTACGTCCTCATCCGAGTCACAGACTCCATTGCGATACAAGCGATTTTTATTCATTTTGGCAGCGACAGTCTTGTATGTATTGTTACTGGAGAAACTCGGTTATGTCATCGCGAGCTTCGCTTTCCTTTTGTACGCCTTCACCATGATGGGAAGTAAAAGCGTTCTTAAATCGGGAATCGTTTCCTTACTGTTTTCAGTAGGCGTGTATGTCATCTATGTGCATTTGCTAAAAGGTACGCTTCCAGGACTACCTGCCTGGCTAGGCGTCTAGGGAGGGGATAGGTTAGCATGAGTGCATTGCAATTTTTGGCGGATGGTTTTCTCGTTGCCTTACAGTGGCATAATCTTGTCTTTGCCTTTATTGGCGTTCTGATCGGTACTGCGGTAGGGGTCCTTCCCGGCATCGGTCCAATGAGCGGAGTCGCTTTATTGATGCCCGTTACGGCTTCCTTGACTTCTGGCTTACCTCCTGAAAGTGCGGCCGCTAGCGCACTGATTTTGCTGGCTGGCGTTTACTATGGCGCAATGTACGGTGGTTCCACAACATCCATTTTGTTAAATACGCCGGGTGAATCCTCTTCTGTCGTTACCACATTGGACGGCTATCAGATGGCCAAACAGGGACGTGCTGGCGCAGCGTTGTCGATTGCAGCGATAGGTTCTTTTGTCGCGGGGCTCGTGGCGTTGATTGCTCTTGTGTTTTTGGCTGATCCATTATCCGATCTCGCTTTGAAATTCGGCCCTGCTGAATATTTCTCCCTCATGCTTCTCGGTTTGTGTGCGGTCAGTGGACTGGGGGGGAAGTCGATGACCAAAGCCCTCATTATGACAGTCATGGGACTCTTGCTTGCGACAATTGGGATGGATACCGTTTCGGGTGTGGCGCGGTTTACCTACGATATTCCCGATTTGTATCAAGGCTTGGAGTTCCTCACGATAGCAGTTGGTTTGTTTGCCCTTGGAGAAGTATTCAAGACAATCCTGGAAGACGACCAATCGACCAAAGAAATTATTAAAGTGGGGCGAGTACTCCCTACCAAGCAAGACTTGAAAGAAAGTGCCGGACCGATTACACGCGGTTCGTTGCTCGGGTTTTTCATTGGTGTTTTGCCTGGTGCTGGCGCTACTCTCGCATCCT
Source organism: Brevibacillus sp. MS2.2 (assembly GCF_013284345.1). NCBI lineage: Bacteria > Bacillati > Bacillota > Bacilli > Caryophanales > Paenibacillaceae > Brevibacillus > Brevibacillus sp. MS2.2. Next base: position 240,963 of record NZ_JABSUZ010000003.1, on the reverse strand, counting down.
TCTTCTCGTATATTTTTGAGAAAAAGCTGAGCAAAGATCCTAGTTGCTTTGGAAAAGGAGCGATCGCAGGTGTAGCAGCGCCGGAGTCTGCAAACAATGCTGCTTCTGGCGGTGCGATGATTCCACTGTTGACGTTGGGGATTCCGGGGTCTGGTACGACTGCGATTTTAATGGGTGCATTGTTGATGTATAACGTACAACCGGGACCACTCTTATTCGCTGATCATCCGCAAATTGCTTGGGGTTTAATTGCGAGTATGTTTATCGGGAATGTGATGCTGCTGGTTTTGAATATGCCCTTAGTGAAAGTGTTTGCAAAAATAATTGAAACACCGTCCCATTTCCTGATTCCCCTCATTATCGCGATTTCCGTTTTCGGTGTGTACGCTGTGCAAATCAGTACGTTTGACTTGCTTTTGCTCGTGATTTGTGGAGTAGCTGGCTATTACCTGACGAAAAACGATTTTCCGCTGGCACCGCTCGTCCTCGGCCTTGTGTTGGGACCAATGATTGAAAATAACATGAGAAGGGCGTTGACGACCTCGAATGGCGACTTCTCGATTTTCTTTACAAAGCCTCTTTCCGCTGCTTTTCTGGTTTGTGCGCTTCTCTGGTTGCTAATCCCTATCTTCTTAAAGCGCAGAGGGAAGCAAGTCATAATCAGTGAAGAAGCGTAACACCCGATGATTTGTCTTGACAGTGTCCTCGCGAGCCCGTATCATTGGAAAAATTTCGGGGAGCTGTTCTGCCTGATAGATAAGGCAGAACAGTAGAGGAGAGACAGACATGTTAAACATTCAACCTGTTATCTTGGAAGGCAAGCTGGTCCGGTTGGAGCCGCTCACAATGACCCATGTGGATGGAATCTGGGAAGCAGGCGCATACGAAGAGATTTGGCCGCATATGTCCGTTACCATTCGAACAAGAGAAGATGCTCAGGCTTTTATCTTGCAGGCTTTGAAAAATGAACAAGCCCAAACAGAATTGCCATTCGTCATCATTCGCCGAGCAGATGAGCAGATTATCGGGAGCACGAGATTTTTAGGGATCGCGAAAAAGGATCGCGGATTGGAAATCGGGTTTACATGGCTGACACCATCCGTCTGGAAAACGGGCGTCAATACAGAGTGTAAATGGCTTCTCTTGCGCCACTGCTTCGAACAATTAGGTTGTATTCGCGTACAGCTCAAGACAGATTCGCGCAATGTGAATTCGCAACGTGCCATTGCCCGAATCGGCGGCATCCGAGAAGGTGTCCTGCGCAATCACATGGTGATGCCAGATGGATACATTCGCGACTCGGTATACTTCAGCATACTCGACCGTGAATGGCCAGAAGCCAAGCAAAAGCTGCAATTGTTGCTGTTTGGTGAATAAAGGCCTGGATTGATTGAAGGGCGTTCAGAGCATGTGTACAATAGGGGTGAACCAAGAGGGTTTACTCTGACAAGACCCGGAAAAGAGGGTATACATGAGACTGCGTTTGTCGACACCGGGCTATCTATTGCTGCTCGGGGATCTGATCGCCTTTGTGCTTTTTGTTTATTACGGAAAAATCATTCATAACTACCCTGTCACGGTCATGGGAATGATCGAAACATTAGCCCCATTCCTGGTAGGATGGATCATCGCGATTCTGCTATTCAAGAGCTATGGACAGCGAACGTATGAATCTGCGGGCCGACAATTATTATCGGCACTGATTACTTGGACAGTAGCCGCACCCATTGGCTTACTGATCCGCTCCTGGTGGACAGGTGTACCGATTACGCTTATTTTTGCAGGTGTGACTTACTTCATTACGTTGGCGTTTTTGCTCGGGTGGCGTGTACCGTTCGCCATCGGTTATGCGATCTACAAACGCAATAGACTACTTGCAACCAGCTAATAAAGTGTCCCGAATTGGTTACGCTATCCTATGAACGACGTAGGAGGTGAAGCAATTGGGAAAGAACAACAACAGCAAAGACCTCGGAAAAAACCGTGGCAAAACGCTGGATGAAAATGATCGCAACACAAATTTGCGACAATCGAACCATAATGATCGAAATGAAGGAACTGCAAAAGACCGCTGAGCAATCAGCGGTTTTCTACATGGATACAGGTTATTATGTGATATAATAGATTTTGTTTTTTTCTAGTGAGTGGAGGGAAACGTATGACGGAACCGTTGCAGAATGTACAGCCGGTGACCTTGTCGTCACAGGCGTTTTTACTTTTGTGCAGACTATATGATGGCTGCTATGACGAATTGAAGCAAAATGAACAGGTTCACGAACTTGTGGAGTCCATCGGTGATATTTTGTTGGCGGGTGTGGAAACGTTGGAGAAACAGGAAACGAAGCCGAAAAATATTACCTTTCCACTTACCGTGCAACAAGCATTTTTCTTGCGTCGGCTCGTGATTGAGCTGTTGGCTCAGTCGCCGACTGACAAAGAAGACCGAACGACCCAATGGCTGCAGGAATGTGTGACAGCACTCGCTGGAGGCGGTGTCCAACCTGATGTCAAGCATTCGTGAGCTGCATGTGATTACGAGCGGTCGGCATTCGCTTAATGAGGTATTGCGAATGGCAGAAGCTGCTTATGCAGGTGGTATGAACTTTTTACATATTCGGGAAAAACAGCGTACTGCAAAGGAATGCATGGATTGGGTAAAGGCATTGGCGAATGTCATCCCCCTTTCGTCCTTGATCGTGAATGATCGGGTGGACGTGGCTGCTGCGTCGGGGTGTGCCGGTGCTCATCTGGCATACCATAGTCTGTCTCCTTCAGAAGCGAGAATGGTGCTGAAGACTGGTCAAAAAATAGGGCGTTCCGTCCATTCCGTGGTTGAAGCACAGCAAGCCATTGCGGCAAAAGTCGATTATTTGCTCTACGGGCATATTTTTGCGAGTGGTTCGAAGCCAGGTCTTGCGCCAAGAGGAACAGTCGAACTCGCGCAAATGACGGCAAAATGGCATGTGCCGATCATCGGACTCGGCGGAGTCACACCGGATCGGACAGCGCAAGTTTTGGAAGCAGGGTGTGCGGGCATCGCTGTCTTATCGGGGATCACCGATGCAATTGATGCCAAGTCAGCAGCCAGCGCTTATCGAGAGGCATTGGATCGTTGGGAGGGGAAATAAAGCATGCGAGATATACAAAGACTTCGGGAAAAGATGAGTGTATACTTTGTCATTGGTACGCAGGATTGCGGCTATTCCAGTGAAAAGACCGTGCAAATCGTGGAAGCAGCATTGCGCGGAGGAGTGGGCACGCTTCAGCTACGTGATAAAGGAAGCAAGCTGACTGCTCGGGAACAATATGAGTTGGGCAGACAGCTGCAACAGCTATGTCGTGAACATGATACATTATTTTTTGTGAATGATGATGTGGATCTGGCGATTCGCTTGCAGGCAGACGGCGTCCATGTCGGGCAAGATGACATGGCGTTGTCGGAAGTACGAACAAAAGTTGGCTCCGAGATGTACATCGGTGTTTCGGCTGGTACGGTCGAAGAGGCACTCGCTGCCCAAAGCGGCGGCGTTGATTGTATTGGCGTAGGAGCGATGTTCGCTACCCGTTCTAAGGCAGATGCTGGCGAGCCTATCGGACCAGTGGGGCTAGAGGAGATCCGTCAGGCAGTCGGAAATGACTTGCCTATCGTCGGAATTGGTGGCATTACACTGGAAAATGCTTCTGAAGTGCTTGCTGCCGGGGCCGATGGAGTTGCGATTATCAGTGCGATCAGCCGTGCCGAATCACCAGAAGAAGCAGCCCAAGCGCTACAGCGGATTGTACGATCTCGTTAGCACGGACAAAGCGGCGATTACATATGGTAGGGTAATAGAAACAAACCAGGATGATGCAATTTTGGCGATCAAAAGGAGGTGAAGCCGATGAAAAATCGGATTTACCGTATCGGATATGAATGGGTGAGCAAACGGGAATTACTCGAGAGATTGTTCATGACCGACTGCATTCTTATCGAACACAAGCGAATGCATCCCACACCGGTGGATCAAGATACGGAATTGCCACCAGAAAAGGAAGTTCATGCTGTTTTGGTTCGCAGCCAGCGCCGCCCGGGCGAATGGGTGACGTTTAACGGGCTATACGAAATACAGTCGAGAGAGCCCATCCCTTGGATAGATTCACCACTGGAGTACCATCAATTCGGAGTAGAATTGATTCCTGGGAATATTCGCAGGGAAAAGGCACCTCAAGGCAGGATACCCGCACGAACCAAGCTGCAAATTGCAGCTGTTCGACAAGATACAGTATTTGTCACAGTTCCTGGGCATCCGTCCAGGCGTTACGAAATGTCGTTGGCTCACGCGCGTTTTGCCAAGGATCACCCGACAGAATTGGAAATGAGGCTGCAAGTATACGCTTTTCCGCCACGCAATGATATTTTTGTGGATTGGTTATTGAAAGAAGGACGTAAAACAGGAATTATTACGCGCCCCAATCAGGAAAGGGTAGAAAAATCAGCTTTTCAGGTATGGGAGGATTTACGCCAAGAATACGGCATTAGTGTCAGCGCCGCATTGATTGCGATTAAACAGGCACTCATTGTACTGGATCGTGCTGGTGTCGAGACTGATTTCCCATACCCGACCCAAGAGCGATCGGATATATCTTTGTTCAGCGAATCGGAGCGGGATGCCTTTTATTCCTACCAATCCGTTCGATGTGCGATGGCCGCTGTTGCTGCCCTGTTGACGGTAGACCCGAAAGATCCGTTGCAGGATACACTCTTGATGGATATCATGCTCGAGCAACAAATTAACCGCAGGCGCGAATAGCGTTTGCGGTTTTTAGGTTTTTCACCAAAGTAGTAGTATAATGGGAGTTGGTAGATGAACCCAATGAAAAGGATGTGTGACCATCATGTATGTTTCCATGAACAGACTGACTGTACCAGCAGACTACCAATCCCATTTGGAACGCGCATTTGGTAGTGGGGGAGAACGGATGAAGGAGGTTCCGGGTTTTTTGGAGTTCCTTTTCCTGGCACCAACGGAAGGTGACGAATACATCGTTTTTACGAAATGGACAGATGAGGAATCATTTAAAAATTGGACTGAAAGCGAAGCATTCAAGCGCGCGCATACAGGAACCAACCCAAATAGCCCGGTAAAATCGGATTTGCGCAATTACGCTGTCAAATCCCATTCATAAAGCGAAAGCATTTGTCTCTAGGGGGGCAAATGCTTTTTGGATGATTGAATAATAAACATACTTTTCCTTTTTATGCTCGATCGTGATATGATAGAAAATGTTGGGTAAGCGTTTTCAGTCAAACATGATCGAGGGGGTGAAGATGTCCGAAAAAGTCAATAGATAACGCGCGATAATAGGATGCTAGCCGAGATTGTTTGTCTGTAAGGATAAGTAGAGAACCTGATTGGATGGTGTCATTCTCTGCACCAGGATATCATCATGCCGCTTTACATCTTGTCTCATTTACGTCCATAATAGAGCCTATACATACTTGGAAAAATAGCCTCAATGAAGCACGGAGAAAAGGAGCCAGAGTGTTTTGAAAAATCGAATAAGTAAGTATCTTACTCATTTGGTCCCTGCGGCGGTGGCCAAGACGTTTTCCTTTCTTTCAGATCATCATTACTCTGCTTTGCTTCTAGAAGACCGCGAAAATACAGAGGCTTTGTTTGTTCAGCAAATCACGAAATGGATTGAAGTAGTAAAAGTAATCGACACGTATACATTCGAGCGAGAATTGAGCGAAATTGCGTATAGATTTTCGTTAGTCGGAATGAATCTGACGTTTTTACAGCAATTTTTGCGTAAGTGTCGAGACGTTATTATTGAAGAAATGAATAACAATGCAAATTCTCTTGCCACGACGGAAATAGACCGAGTAGAGCTTTTGCAAGGACAGATTCGTCTCTATCAATCGATGGACTATATTTTGCATCAAATGGACGATGTCTTCAACAAAAATTCGCATCAATTTCCGGTTGAGAAAACTCCAACTTCTCCTACAAGTTCGGCCAAGGGAGAAGATGTTTCAATGCTCGCTGAACAGGAGCTTGTTCAATTGGTCTTGCAATCCAGTGATATTGCCGTCTTGATGATCGACCGCCAGTTAAGAGTCATTGAAGCGAATTACGCTGTCTGTCACTTATATGGCGTAGATCGGAATCAACTCATTGGTCAAAACATTGATCATGCGCTTCGTCCGCATATAAGCGAGCGTTTTGTCCAGTGGGTAATTGAACGCGGGCAGTCCGGCCATTATGTTGCGGAATACAGAGGCAAATGGACGACAGTGAGTACGAGTCCCATTTATTACGGTGGAGAGATGTGGGGAGCGATCGCCGTTCTTCGGAATGTTACGGAAAGCAAAAAGTACGAAGAAGAATTAAACAAGCGTGAAGCGCTGGCAGCAGTTGGGCAACTGGCTGCTGGGATGGCGCATGAGATTCGGAATCCACTAACAGCCATCAAGGGCTTCATTCAGTTGTTGCGAGAGCAAGGGGAAGCAAATCGTAGTGAATCTTATTTTTCTGTCATCTTAACGGAAATTGAACGCATTGATGGGCTATTGAACGATGTCCTTGTTTTGGCCCGGTACAGGGATGATAAAATCGTATCGGAACGTTTCTTAGTGATGGACGAGTTACATGGAGTCATTCGTTTACTGGAGCCAGAAGCGAATCGAAGAGGAATCAAGCTAGAGCTGGACATTGCACAAGGCGAGTGGCATGTGTTTGGTCATCGTTCACGAATCAAGCAAGCCATTTTGAACATCTTGAAAAATGCGCTTGAAGCATTGTTGACCCAAGGCAACCTCGTTCAAGTGAAAGTATATTCATCTCTCAATCAAGTAATCATTGTTGTGGAAGACAACGGACCTGGTCTATCAGATTCTTGCCTGCAAAATTTATTCGTTCCTTTTTATACGACCAAACAAGAGGGAACGGGATTAGGTTTGTCTACGACACAACGCATCATCGCGGACCACGGCGGCGAACTCTATGCGGAAAACTCTCCGAAATTGAAAGGAGCCCGTTTTGAGATTCGTTTACCTCTTTCCATTTCCTAAAAAACAAAAAACGATTGTGACTGTAGGCGGATCAATATCCGTCTTTTTTTACGTTTGAATAAGCGAATAGTCCTATTTGCGAAAAAGTTGCAAGTCTTTCGAATCAATCTTTTTGCAAGTTGTTGTCAAGACCTGTCGATCAGTGGAATAATTTACAAAACGGTTACAATTTGAACGGAGTTGAACAACGGTGATTCGGATGCTGAAAAAAAACGAAACGAGGTGGAGTTACTGGGAGGTTTGGTATGAGGAAACGGAGCACCTTTATACTATTCATTACGGAAATGTAGGGGAAGTTGGCGAGCATTTTGCTGTTGTAGCGGAGCAGATCGAGGGAAGGCCAGACGAAGTTTTACAGAGCTGGACAGAAGAGATGAAAGAACAAGGATACCAGGTCATGAAAACGAACGATTTCCATCCGATGATCGTTCACTTTCCTCAATTGTGTGAGTCAGAGATTGAGATGCGCTATTTGATCGAACAACTGTTGGACGAATGCTTGGGAAAGACAGGGAATGGCCATAGCGACGGCGGGGAAGACAGCGAGAGGACGTTAGCGGTGATTTGCCGCGTAATCGATACGAAGAAGGCTGCTGCTGCTGTATTTGAAGCGATGTCCAGCGCACAGCTGGTACAAGGGTTTTCCATCAGCATAAAGCAGGAGGACGGAAACTTGATTCCGCTTAATCCTCCTGCCTAAAACAGTCTGATTTATTTCACGATTTTGTGTCGTAGAGCTTTTGCCACTGCCTGGGTACGATCCTCGACACCCATTTTTTGCAGAATCCGATGCACATGTGTTTTTACAGTGCCTTCTGATATAAATAAGTTTTGCGCAATCTGATCATTTCGATAGCCATCTGCGATCTGTTGAAGCACATCCAATTCTCGATCCGTCAGTTCATCTAGCAAGACTGATTGAGCGAAGGTAGTCGAATCAGGTGTCTCACTTTGACCTTGCAGTGCTTCGGCAAGCGCTTTTGCAGCTGTCACGGTGTGGAAGAGGGCTTCACCCTGGTGGGCTCTGCGAATTAGATCAAGCATTTCCTGAGAGTCGGCATCCTTTAGCATATAGCCGACGGCTCCAGCACGAATCCCGTCCACCACATAATTGTGATTGTCAAAGGTTGTAAGAATCAAGACCTTCGTACGGGGGTGCTGTTGCATAATTTCTCTCGTGGCCTCAATGCCAGACTTGTTGGGCATCTGAACATCCATCAAAACGACATCAGGTGCGAGGGTGCCAATCAGTTCAACAGCTTCGACACCATCGGAGGCTTCCCCGATAACTTCCATATCAGCTTGCATTTGAATGACATAACCCAAACCTTGGCGAATCATCGTTTGGTCATCTACTAGGACCACGCGAATGGCTCCTTCTTTTTGTTTACCGGTCATGTTCGCATGCTCCTTTCTGGTTCAGACTGGCGAATCGGAAAGCTGAAATCGAGTTGGAATCCGTGAGGCTCTCGAATGCGATAGGCGAGAGTTCCGTTCAATAATTGAATTCGTTCAGATATGCCAGTTAGGCCAAAGCCAGGTTTGATTTTTTGGTCGCTCGTGATGCTTCCATCGTCTCGAATGGACAACAACAGGATGTCCTTCTTTTGTTCAATGATGACGAGGATTTCTTTCGCGTCAGAATGACGTAGGGAATTGGTAATCGCTTCTTGCAAAATTCGATAAAACGTTATCGTCATTTCTTGAGAGAGCGGAATGTCCAGATCGGAGCATATGAGCTCCATTTTAATTCCCGTATGCTTTTGAGCCTGCGACAAGAGAGCCCGCAGAGGCGTAAGTCCCAAGGAGGTTTTATCCAGGGCCAATGTATGGACAGACGTGCGAATATCCTCCAGACTTTGCTTGGCAACTCCGAGCATGTTGCGGACGGCTTCTTGTGCGTTGTCAGGTCCATCCTGCAACATATATTTCAAGGCATGTAGCTGGACAATGAGTGAAGTCAAACTATGGCCCAATGCATCGTGAATATCACGGGCAATTCTCGTTCGTTCCTCCAGAACGGCTACTTGAAGGGAATGAAGTGCTGCTTCTTGAAGTTGTAAGTGCGCCTCTTGTAACTCTGAATGTGCTTTTTGTAGCTGCTCTAGGTGCTGTTGGTTGGTTTCGTATGCTTCTGTCTGAATCCGATAGCCACGTGCGCCGATATAGCAACCCACATACGTAAGGATATAAGAGATGATGTGCGTGAATTTCAGGTTTTCTTCAAAATATAAAAAAAGCGTACTGCACGTACCAAAAAAAGTAGCATAAGCCAACGCACGGCGACCATGAATGTGAAAACCGATAAAAACAGCGAGTGGGAGCATCAAGCCGAAGCCCTCTCCACCCAAGATGAGGGACTTTAGTAACGAGACAATTCCAAGCACGACTGTCACGAATTCGAATTGGAAAGGCTTCCATTTTTTCTTGGAAGTCCAAAATACCACAAGGTAACAAATAAATAGTACAATGGTAAGGGAAAATTGCAACGGAGTTTCCCTTTTAAAGGAATCAGGAAGCAAAGCTAATACAATTAAGATGGAAAACCACATGATTAATAATCGTTTTTGTATGGCTTTCATCATTATCTTCAACAATGAGAAGTCCTTCTTTCTCTGCCGGATAATCACTTAACTTCATTCTAGCATGCGTTGTCGTCTATCTCCAGATAGATAAATCCCTGTCAGAAATCTACCCCTGGGTAGACTTCACTACATATACATTTCAGTAGAATTATTTTTGGGAAATAAACGTTTAGTTATGGGTTGAAGTGGTTAAGTAAGGATGGCAAGGGAGGTTCTCATGAAAGAACTGATTCAGTTGGCAAAACTCCTGCAAGAAGCCAGTGTTTTGTTTACCACGATTTCTGAGCAAGAGCTGGATACAAGCGATGTAACTTGGCAACAGGTCTTGATTCTGGAGCAGCTTGGAAACGGGCCAAAAACAATGGGGGACATAAGTAAGACTGTCGGTCTTTCATACAGCACAACTTCCGGTCTCATTAACCGGTTGGAGCAGGAAAACCTGGTACGCAGGTTCCGAGACCAATCAGATCGACGAGTTGTGTGGGTGTCACTGACAGAGCGTGTATACCAACAGCGAGATGTGAAATGGGGAAATTCACAAACCGTCTAAAAATGGTTTCATCCCTTGATATTTCGTTGAACGAAATGTTGACTCGAGGTTCACCTTATTCATTTCGTTATACGAACTATTACTCACAAAAAATTAGCAGATATATAAAGAAGAGGTGAGTGGATTGAATCTTTCTGAACTATCGATTAAACGCCCGGTCACCATGATTATGTTGACTCTGGCCATGATGATTTTTGGTTTCGTTTCACTGCCTCGCTTGTCGATTGATCTCATGCCGGATCTTAACTTCCCGGTTGCTGTCGTGGTTACATCCGTTGACGGCGGATCTCCGAGTGAGGTAGAAAAACTAGTAACGAAACCGATTGAGGACGCACTTGCAACGGTATCCGATTTAGATAGTATACAATCGGTATCGATGGAAGGAGCTTCACAGGTTATCCTCATGTTTAACTGGGGGACAGACCTTGATCAGGCGACTCTCGACATGCGGGAGAAGGTAGATCAGGTTCGTGGCTCTTTGCCTGACTCAGCCAGAGCGCCCCGTGTACTGCGCATTGACCCGAACAGTACACCGATCATTGAATTTGCGGTGACGGGTGAGCAAGATATCAACAAATTGAAAAAGATGGCAGAGAATATGATCCAGTCACGCCTGGAGCGTATTGATGGGGTCGCATCTGCTTCCATCAGCGGCGGACAAAGCCGTATCATCGATGTAACAGTTGACCCAGCCAAACTAGCGGCGTATGGACTGTCACTTGATCAAGTTCAGCAAGCTCTACAGAGCAGCAACTTGTCAGGTTCCGGTGGAGCGGTACGCGAGGGTGACGCCAAGCTCAACATCCGTGTACAAGGTGAGTTTGCCGATATCGAACAAATCGCGCTGACACCAATCTCTGTCGGAGGAAACTCCATCAGGCTCAGTGATATTGCCGAAGTAAAAGACACGCATCAAGATATAACGCAAATGAGTTACGTAAATGGAACACCTAGCTTGGGTATTAAAGTGACAAAAGCTTCTGGCGGAAACACCATTGAGGTAGCAGATGATGTAAAAGCTGAGCTGGAGAAAATCAAAAGCGAGCTGCCAGAAGGCGTAGAAATCATTACGACTCTGGATACATCCGTCTACATTAAGGATTCCGTTTACACCACCGCTGAACATGCCCTGTTGGGTGGCGGTATCGGTATGATCTTGCTGTTCTTCTTCCTGGGCAGCTTGCGATCCATGGTAATTGCGGTCATCGTTCTTCCCGTATCGATCGTTGCTACGTTCTTGCTGATGTACATGACTGGACAGACGATCAACCTGATTTCCCTCTCCGGTTTGACACTGGGATTGGGATCGTTGATTGACTTTGCGGTTGTTATGCTCGAGAATGTTTTCCGTCATCGAGAACAGGGAAAAGGCATGATGGAAGCAGCCTTGGATGGTTCCAAGGAAGTAGGTACGGCAGTTATGGCTTCGGCTTTGGCGCAAATTTGCGTATTCTTGCCGATTGCCCTCACAGAAGGTATTGCTTCTGAGTTGTTTGGACCTCTTGCATTGACGGTTGTTTACTCACATATTGCGGCGCTTGTATTCTCGATTTTGCTCGTGCCGATGCTGAGTTCGAGAATTTTGAACAAAATTCCGTCGCATACGCATCATGAGAACTATCGTGGAATCAATCCGGTTACTTGGTTCAACATTGGATTTAGCAAAGTAGAAAAAGGCTACCAAAGATTGTTAAAATGGTCATTGGGCCATCGTAAAACAGTCATGATATCTTCGGTTGTCATGATGGTAGGCTCTCTTGCATTGACTCCATTGATCGGGGCAGAGTTTATCCCGGCCATGGACCAAGGTCAAGTAAACATCTCCATCAAAATGCCAAATGGTACCGTTCTGGCTGAAACAGAAAAAGTAACCAGACAAGTTGAAGAAATTGTCAACACGGTTCCAGAGAAGAAAATTGTAGCGACTTCGGTTGGTAGCAATGCATCACCGATAGCGAGCACATTGTCATCCAATCAGGGAACGATCAGCCTGATGCTGGTAGATCTCGATCAGCGCACACGTTCCTCCAATGAAGTTGTGATGGATCTCCAGGAAAAGCTGAAGCATATTGCTGGACCTGAAATTAAGGTAAGCGCACCATCCGGTATGTCTACAGGTTCCCCAATTCAACTGAAAGTTAGCGGGGATGATCTGGACGTATTGAAAGACATTAGTGGTATTATTAAAGGTGAAATTGAGAAGGTACCTGGTACGAGTAACGTAACAACCAGCTTGGAAGAATCAAGACAAGAGCTGGAAGTGAAGATCGATGCGGAGAAAGCGAGCTTGTACGGATTGACGACTGGACAAATTCTCTCCAGTGTTCGCACCTCCTTCCAAGGTCAAACGGTAACGTACTATCGCACGGGTGATGATGAGATTGACGTTAACCTCAAGCTGCCGAAAGAGTTTCAGGAAGATATCAACTTCTTGAACAATATGCGAATTTCCGCTCCAGGTGGGGCACAGATCGCATTGACCTCGGTTGCGACTATCAATAAGGTAGATGTGCCTGTATCGATTAACCGTGCCAACTCAAGCCGTGAAGTTCAAGTAACGAGTGATTTGGCAGGGCGTGACCTGAGCTCTGTAACAAGGGAAGTGCAAGAGAAAATCTCGAAGCTGAATCTCCCGGATGGCTACAAAGTAGATTTTGGCGGGCAAAGTGAAGAAATGATGGAATCATTCAGTAGCCTTGCTCTAGCGATTGTTCTATCAGTCGTGTTGCTTTATATGGTAATGGCAGCGCAGTTTGAATCGTTATACACTCCATTTATCATCATGTTCTCCGTGCCACCGACCGTTACAGGCGTTCTGCTTGGACTATTGGCGACAGGTACAACAATCAGCGTTGGGGTTTTGATCGGGTACATTTTGTTGATCGGTCTGGTCGTGAACAACGCGATTGTATTGATCGACTATGTGAACCAATTGCGTGCAAAAGGTATGGAGCTGTATGATGCGATCCTGCATGCTGGCCCGATTCGTCTTCGTCCGATTTTGATGACGACACTTACCACCATTCTGGCGATTGGACCGCTCGCATTCTCTGGCGGCGCCGGCTCTGAGACGAATGCACCAATGGCCGTAACGGTTATTTTCGGTCTCGGTTTCTCTACACTGATTACCCTGGTTCTGGTTCCTGTCGTTGCTTCCTGGTTTGATGATCTAGGGAAAAAGAGACGCTTGAAGCGCCAGTTGAAACTCGAAAAGAAATTAGCAAAGAAACAAAAGAAAATTAATCCCGCTTTGGAATCGTAAGACGTTTGTGGGAAGAGGAGGGACATACATGAAACTAAGTAAAAAACCCGTCATTTTGGCATTGCTAGCCATCTCGCTAGTGGCAGGGTGCTCCAGCCCGCAAGCGGAAACACCGCCTACGGAAACGGTGGAAGCGGCAACCCCTGTACAGGTGGAAACTGTTGCAACGGGCACAGTGGTATCAGATTCTGGTCTCACGGCAAAGCTGGCGCCGAGTGAGGAAGTGCAAGTCTCCCCGAAAGTGGGTGGGAAAATTTCTTCCCTGCCAGTGAAACTGGGCCAATACGTAACAAAAGGTCAAGTCTTGTTCAAGCTCGATGAAAAAGATCTGGTGAACGGTGTTAAACAAGCAGAAGCAGCCTACAACGTATCAAAAGCGAGCTTAAACCAAGCGGGCAGCAGCTCTGATCAAGGCTTGGTTCAAGCGAAAAATAGCCTGAAGCAGGCAGAAACCGCGCTCCAGGATGCAAAAGTAAACCAGCAGCGGATGCAACAGCTCTTTTCACAAGGAGCAATTTCCGCTCAGCAGATGGAACAGGCAAACTCCCAACTGACAACGGCACAGACCTCTTACGATAACGCGCAGCAGGCATTGCAATCTGCTGGGCAAAAAACGAGTGTGCAAGTTTCCGAAGCTTCTGTACAGCAAGCGCAAGTAAGCTTGCAGAACGCTCGTGAGCAATTAGCGAATGCGACTGTGACGTCTCCGATCAACGGATATATTTCCAGCGTAAACGGCGCAGTTGGTCAAATGGCAGGTCAGCAGCCGGTTGTGGTTGTTGTGAACACGAACCCACTTCTGGTAAAAGCGAATCTGTCAGAAGCAGATATCACAAAAATAAAAGTAGGAACAACCGTAAAAGTAAACGTACAATCGACAGGAAAAACGATTGATGCCAAAGTAACGGCAATGAGTCCAGTAATGGATACCCAACTCAAGGCATATCCAGTAGAGATTACGATTCCAAACCCATCCAATGAGCTGAAGTCCGATATGGTTGTAAATGTAACCTTCCCATCGGTTGGGGAAAGTGGAGCAAAATCGATCGTTGTAACGCGCGGTGCGGTCTTTGATCGCGACGGTAAGCAGTATGTATTCAAGCTGGAAGGTGACATTGCAAAACAAGTCGAGGTCACTACAGGCAAATCCTCCAGTGATCAGATCGAAATTTTGACAGGCTTGTCTGCCGGCGATAAGATCGTGGTAAAAGGGCAAACACTGCTTCAAGATGGCGGTAAAGTCACGATTCAGTAAAAAAGAGTATCGAAGAAGGGGCGGAGTGCATCCGCCTCTTTTTTGTGTACAATGGAAGTATTCGTTATCCTGTGCAGTTTGAAACCTATAGCAAAATCACACCTGAAGGTAATCACATTTGTCACAAATCTGATTTATTTTCTAACGTGGATCAGATTTATTCATCCAATTGTAATATTTTAGGGCGAGTTTTAAGACATAATAAATATTATGTAAAGTAAATTGTCACGGATTTAAGACAAAGTGTCATTGCTACTTTTGAAGGGGGAAAAGATTCGATACAATGAGAAGATAGTGGATAAAATACCCACCGGAGGTACATATGACTGGCGATATTACTGTGTTTTTGGCTTTTGCAGCAGGTTTTCTCTCGTTTATTTCCCCTTGCTGCCTGCCGCTTTACCCGTCCTTTTTGTCTTACATAACTGGGGTTACGGTAGATGAAGTGAAGAAAGGGAGAGCAGTTTTTCGCAAGCAAGCGTTCTTGCATACCTTTTTCTTCATTGTCGGGTTTTCGATCATTTTCATTGCGCTCGGGCTGTCTACATCTTGGATCGGAAGCTTGTTCACCGACCAACAGGACTTAATTCGTCAACTGGGCGGTATTTTGCTTGCTGTTATTGGTTTGGTTATGCTTGGTGTGTTTAAAATGGATTGGATGATGCGCTCTTTTAAAATCGATTTAAAATCGAGACCATTGGGGTATACTGGGTCCATACTGGTGGGAATGACGTATGCAGCTGGATGGACACCTTGTGTGGGACCGATTCTTTCTGGCATTATCGTCATGGGCGTTTCCAATCCATCAAGCGCCTTGGCTTACACATTGGCGTATACACTCGGTTTCGCCATTCCATTTTTTGTCATGACGTTCTTCATCAGTAAAGTGAACGCGATTGTGAAGTATTCCGACCTGTTTATGAAAATCGGAGGAGCCATTATGATCTTGTTCGGTATCCTTCTGTATACAGATAAACTGACGGATATTACACGTGTTCTCATTCAAATGTACGGAGGCTTTACGGGATTCTAACTCAGTAGGGCAGAGGTGACAAAATGAAAAAGCTGTTGCTCGCGGTACTCGTATTAGTGGGGGTCGGACTTGCTGTTTGGGAAAAGCCTCAAGAAACGGCCGCAATCGTAGCAGAGGTTCAAAAACCGGAAGTTGGCTTTGCAGCTCCTCATTTTACACTAACAGGATTGGACCAGCAGACGTACAAGGTAGAAGGAAAAAGGACGAAACCATTGGTCTTGAACTTTTGGGCTTCCTGGTGTGGACCATGCAAGCTGGAGGCGCCTGATTTACAGAAAGTCTACGAAAAATACGGCGGACAGGTTGATTTGTATGGCGTGAACGTCACGAGCAATGATAGCCCGGAAGCAGCTATGGCCTTCGTCACCAACTACAAGCTGACATTTCCAATACCGATGGACGTAGCTGGAACCGTGTCAAACCGTTACAAGGTGATGGCATTCCCAACTACTTACTTGATTGACGCAAATGGGATCGTACGAAAGAAGATAATCGGCATGGTGGATGCCCCTACACTGGAGCTGGAACTGCGCCAGTTGTTAAGTCCAAATCCATAGGGAAGGCTTATCGTCGCTTGGAGAGAAATCTCCGGCGGCTTTTTCTATTTGTTGACACGTTTGACAAGGCCCATTTTACAGGTGGATATCTTGATTTTGTATGCTTGCCTAAAGAGCGGGGGTGTTCTTCTTCATAGACTGGAGTGATCCAGGGCAAAGGGAGGAGAACGGATGGCCAAAGGCAAAAAGATTAAGAAAAAGAACACGCGACAGCACCCCAATCAAGTACAGCTGAAAATCGTAACGTCTCATACATGTCACGTATGCAAGCAGCAATGTGCACGAGGGTTGGCATATCTAGAACAGATGTCCCAGCCCGGCGCGATCGGCTTTGGTGTACCATGCATCCTCACAAAGCAAAAGCCATAGTTTCTCCTTTTCCAGTGCAAGTGTCCCGTTCACAGGAGATAGTCCCTTTACTTTCATTCAAGAGGGACTATCTTTTTTGGCGTGAAAAGCGAGGAAAAGCGGAGTTACATGTAGAAGTGAGACCTGTACAGAAGAAAGCGGAGGGGGAATCGTCTACGGATCAGGTGAGAGTAGCTTTAAAAAAACATTATCAATTAGATGTTAAGCGTATCGAGCGCATTGCATATGGCTTGTGGGAAGAAAGCTTTTCCGTTTGGACAAGCAGTCAACGATATTATGTAAAACGGTTTTATGCCAAATGGCGCTTGCAAACTCGTTATGAGGAGATGCTTATTGGTCTAGCACTCAGCCAAGAACTACGAGAGAAAGGTTTTCCTGCACCGCGTTTGCTTCTCCCTCATCATCAGGAATGGCTTGCCCACGATCAGGGAGAGACGTACCAAGTAAATGAATGGATCGACGGGCGTAGCTATCATCCAGGAGAATTGCCACTTCGTGAAGCAAAGGCAATGGGGGAGCTGTTAGCCCATTTTCATCGCCAATTTGATCCTCTTCCCCCCTTTGAGGACGTTCCCATGCTTTCGCCTTCCAAAGCGATTGCAGATTGCCGAGAGTTATGGAGTCAGTATCAGAAAGAGCAGGGAGCATTTCCGGGATACGTACGTGAAATACTTGAGCAGCAAATTTCCTTGTTGGAGACAGTGAGCCATGAATACGTTTCCCGTTTGCCAGTACCCTCGCTCCGAGGTAGATGCTTTCATTCGTATTGGGTCGAACAGCTCATTTTTCATCCAAATGGCGAGGTGGCTGCACTCGTAGACTGGACAGATGGTGCCGGAAGGGAAGGGTATTGGGCAAAAGATCTGGTTTCAGGGCTTCACTTGTCAGCACTTCAGTACGAAGGGATTCTTGCGTTCTGTGAAGGGTATCAGGCTCATCATCCACTACCAAAATCAGAATGGCAAGCGGTGCTGGCGAAGCTCTGCTACGGACATTTGGCGTCAACGAATTTTTTAGATAGTTGGCTCGTCAAGCACAACCGTCGTATGGACCATTGGGAACAGATTGCGATGACTTGGACCAGGCTCGTTCCAGAGCGATTCCGCCTTTGGCACAAGCTAGAACAAGGTCTATTGGATATGCTTTTCCCGGATTATCAGCAGGCCACCGTTGTGGTTGGCAGGGATAACGAATGAGCCTCGAGATACCAAGCTGGCAGGTTTAAGAGTCGTGTATTATACTGGAGGGACTGATGAAAGCAAACGGAAGGAGTGGAAATACATGCGTCCGTTACAGATATCACCTGATACGGCTGTCAAGCTGGCCGAAGCTCTTCAAGTACCTTTAGAGCGCCTCATGCACATGCCGCAGCATATTTTGTTACAAAAAATGATGGAGTTGGCAAAGCAAGAGAAAGAAGAAAGTGAGCGAGAGTCTGAAAAGCAAGACTAGATACATTACACACGAGGAGGAGAAAAAGATGGGGGCAAACGTAGCACATAAATTCCGTACGGGGCTCAAGCCACAAGCGTTCGTGGAAAGCATGACAAAAAATCAGGATACATACCAAAACTGGTCGGATGCATTTTCATGGGAGGATGAACAAGACCGTGCGTTTTTTGCCTCTCTCCAGCATCGTGATGACCTCAGATGCTTGATTTTGGCTGCGGAATGGTGTGGCGATGTCGTTCGCAACTTGCCAGTCATCTTGCATGCCTTGAAAGAAACAGACATGCCAGTGGAAATTATGGTAATGGAAGAACACCTCGATCTCATGGGTGAGTTTCTCACAATGGGCGGTCGGGCGATCCCAATTGTTATTTTCGCGGACACGGGTGGACATGTTCTGGCAAAATGGGGACCACGACCGAAGCATGTCCAAGCTGTTATGACGGCGTTTAAACAGCAAAACCTGGACCGAAACGCACCAGATTATGAAGAAAAGATCAAAGTGGTACGTGCCGAAATGCTCGAACAGTATGGAGAAGGTACTGGCTACCAGCAAGTGATTGTCAAAGAACTGAGAGAGATGCTTTCCTCGATCTAATCTATCCATCAATTACAGGGCGGAGTCACGGCTCCGTCCATTTTCATGCAGAAGGGCTGAATAACATGTATTACTACGGGAATGAAACCATTATGTCCTTGGAGCAGGTGCTTCGCTTAAAAGCATCGGAAGTTCGAATTCTGGAGTGGGTACGTACCTACGAGTTTTTAGAAAATAGTTATGGGATCGATGAAGCCGTTCCCTACTTCTTGGAGATAAAATGCGAAGAAGACCAAGTGAAGATTCGCAAAAACCGCATACTAGACTTCCCGGAGTACTCCTGTGAGGGAGAAGAAACATTTCAAGAAGTGGACGAAGCACTACGCGTCTTTCACGAGTGGGCACAGGAGATCTTGGAGAAAAAAGAGAGTCAATCTAAATAAATATATTGACGTCAAACAAAGTTCATGGTAGATTAATAAATGTCGCTTCTGGTTGAAGAGAGTAGACGCAGAAGATAGACAGCACATATTGTGGGGAGATAGTGAAGTGGCTAAACACGGCAGACTGTAAATCTGCTCCCTCCGGGTTCGGCGGTTCGAATCCGTCTCTCCCCACCATTGATTTTCTATCGATGATGTGCTATTTTATTCATAGTTTCACATGCCGGTGTGGCGGAATGGCAGACGCGCGCGACTCAAAATCGTGAGGGAAACCGTGGGGGTTCAAGTCCCTTCACCGGCACCATATCAAAAAACGAATGCACACTAACCATGATGTTTACAGACGCATGGAAGGTGTGCTTTTTCATTTACGGAAAAACAAAAAACAATTCAAATAGCGGCGATTCTAAGACTTGATTTTCAGGTCTTAGGTCGCCGCTGTTTCATTTTTGGGGAAAGAACTAGCTAGCTTAAAAGTTCAATTCAGCAATCGTCTCGCCAAACAGGACCATGCCATTTTTTTGAAATCCGAGTGAAGCGTAAAGGTTCTCGGCTGCGACATTGGCGGGGGCATAACCAATGACAATTTTTTGACAATCTTCTTTTGCTTTCAGGATATCAATGACTTGCGAAATCGCAGCACGTCCGTAGCCTTGCCGTTGATACTTTGCATCAATTAAGAGTCTGTAAATCCAGTAGTTTCCATCGTCGGGGTCTAGCCCGTACATGACAAAGCCAACCATCGTGTCATCGTGGTAGATGGCCAAAGGGACAAATGTAGTTTGAAACTTTGCTTCGGCGATGGAGTAGAGGTTCGGGGCAACAAATTCACTCTGTTCAGGCGTAGGTTCCAGTTCAATACACTCTTCCCAGTTTTCCAGAGTTACTTCACGAAGTGTCACAGACATCTAATCACATTCATCCTTCCAGGGGATTTTTGCCAATATATTACATTTTATCCTACGTGAAAAGACAGCCAAAATCAATAGTGTGTACAAACTTTTTTCCATTCTATGCAGCGCTAAAAAGGGAAGGAAGAGATGGAATTCATCCAATTTTCAGAAATTACATTTTATGGAAAATTTATTTGACACTACAGAAGATTCATCTATATAGTTGGAACTGGAAGTATTTGTAATCAAATAGACTTTTTACCATTTATGAATTGTGATGACATCTTCGCAATTCCGAAAGGGGGGATATGCATTGCGCCATGATAAGAAGCAATTGAAGGTGGGATATCCTTTAAGTCATCCACAAAAGCGTATCTGGTATACGGAAAAATTACATCCACAGCTTCCTATCCATACGTTAGGGGGGATGGTTCGGGTTCAAGGTAAGGTCAAATTGGATGTACTGGAAGCGGCCATTCACCTGTTCATTCAAAAGAACGATGCTTTGCGACTCAACTATCAGGAGAAAGAAACAGTCCTTCAGTTTGTTGGAGAGTACGAACCGGAGCCCTTGCAGGTGTTTGATTTCAGACAGGAACCGAACGCCCCTGATCGGTGCAGACAATTCCTGCAAGCTTTGTTTGCAAAGCCGTTTTCGATCGGACAAGAGCCTCTGTTCTACTTTTGTCTGATTCAACTGAGTGACGAAGAAGCGGGATATTTTGTAAAGTTTCACCATTTGATTGCTGATGGTTGGTCTATCTCCATTATGACAGAACAAATTGCTCACTATTATGACACGTTGTTGGCAGGCGGTACCGTTCATCTAGGAGATGAACACGCTTATCAAGCTTTTGTCGACAGGGAGCATACCTATTCTCAGTCTGAGAGATTTGAAAAGGACAAGCGATACTGGCGGGACAAGTTTCAGAGCTTGCCTGTGATCACGACATTACAAAAGGCAACAGATACGACCGAAGGCAAGCGCAAAGTCTATGCATTCAACCGAGAAGATTCGACAAGAATACGCCAGTTTGCAGACCAGATGAAATGCTCGCTAAATTCCTTGTTTGTAGCTCTCGTCAGTCTGTACCTTCAGCGCTGCACAAGGCAAGAAGAAATCGTGATCGGTACGCCGCTGTTAAATCGTTCAGGCAAAGTGGAGCGCAAAATTTTCGGGATGTTCACAAGCACCATGCCATTTCGTCTGGCAGTTCCGATGGAAATGGATGGTATCGATTATGTCAAATATGTCAACAGGGAACTCACTTCCTGTTTTTTTCATCAGAAATATCCGTACGATTTGCTGGCTCAAGAGTTGGAATTGAAGAAACATGGCTATGACAGCTTGTTTCAGATTTGTGTCAATTATTACAGCACGCAGTTGCCCTTCACCCTTGGCGGGCACCCCGTGACGAATGAGGAGTTTTACAACGGTCACCAGTTGTATTCGCTCCAAGTGATTATTAGGGAATGGGCTACAGATGAACGATTGACGCTGGAATTGGATTACAAGATCGCCGAGTACACGGAAAATGATGTTGATCGAATTGTGGATCATCTCATAAGGCTGCTCAATCAGATGATCTCGAATCCAGAAGTCCCGCTGTCCAATCTGAACTTCCTTGCTGACGAAGAGCTGGCACTACAACTCAAAACGTGGAACGATACATTGGCTTCCTATCCCAGCGAGAAGACGGTTGTCCAATTGTTTGAAGAGCAAGTAATGCGCTCGCCAGAGGGGGTTGCGTTGGAGTCAGAGGGGCGCATACTGACATTCCAGGAACTGCATGATCAAGTGAATCGACTCGCTCAGTCGTTGCGAAACCGTGGAGTTGGCCCTGGCGTAATTGTTGCGCTGCTGGCAGATCATTCGCCAGAGATGATCATCGGGCTGTTGGCCGTGCTAAAAGCAGGCGGGGCTTACCTTCCGATTGACCCTCAACTCCCATCTCAGCGCATCGAATACCTGCTGTCTGATTCTGGAGCGGACCTGTTGCTTCGTCACACCTCCCGACTAGAGGTTATTTCGTGGTCCAAGGAAATCCTGGAGCTTGGCGATTCGTCCCTGTATCTAAATGATGGGGCAAGCCTGGAAACGGTTAATCAGCCAGAGGATTTGGCCTATGTCATTTATACATCAGGCTCTACCGGAAATCCGAAGGGGGTCATGGTTACTCATCAAGGGTTAGTCAACTATATTTGGTGGGCGAAAGACCGCTATCTCTCCTGTCCTGAAGAAGCGTTTGCTTTTTATTCCTCACTGGCATTTGATTTGACGGTTACATCCATTTTTTGCCCGTTGGTAAAGGGAAATCGGATGGTTATCTATCCACACTCCGATTCAGAGTTTGTGTTATCTCGCATCTTTAGTGACGGACGCTCCCATGTTGTAAAGCTGACACCTGCCCATCTGTTTTTGCTGCAAGAAATCGCTTTGCCTTCTACTACAGTAAAGCGAGTGATTGTGGGCGGCGAGGACTTGAAGGTGAGTCTGGCTGAGGCGATTCATGCGAAATGGAACGGACAAGTCGAAATTCTCAATGAGTATGGTCCTACCGAGACAGTAGTCGGTTGCATGATCTATCAATTCGATCCGAAGACCGATGTCGAGGGTTCTGTGCCGATAGGACATCCGATCAGTAACGTGCAGCTCTACATTTTGGATTCATATGGGAAACCAATCCCGATCGGATCGACAGGAGAGCTATTCATCTCGGGAGATAGTGTGGCACGGGGGTATCTTAACCGCGAGGAATTGACGCAAGAGCGTTTCCTACCCGATCCGTTTCAGCCAGGTAAAGTGATGTACAAGACGGGCGATCTGGTTCGGTATCGGCCAAATGGAGTCATGGAGTATCTGGGACGGGCTGACTATCAGGTGAAGATTCATGGTTACCGCATTGAATTGGGGGAAATTGAACAGCAGCTACTTGGTCATTCTTCTGTGCGTGAGGCAGTGGTGATTGATCGCATGGATACGTGGGGGCGAAAGTATCTTTGTGCTTACTTGATCACGGAAACATTTTTCCGGGAAAAAGAGCTCCGCGAAGAACTGGCAAGTCGATTGCCCGCATACATGATCCCTTCGCAAATCGTGCAGCTTGAGCAGTTTCCGTTGACCTCAAATGGCAAGGTAGATCGAAAACAGCTTCCCGAACCTGTCATGGAGCGAAAAGGTGCGGAGGATGAAACCGGTCCTCGTGACGAGTTTGACAAGCTATTGGTTGAAGTGTATGAGGACGTGCTTGGTCGTTCACCATTTGGTCTACATGACCCGTTTTCCCAACTAGGGGGGGATTCGATCAAGGCGATTCAGGTTTCCTATCGATTGCATCAGCGGGGAATCAAGATTCCGGTAAGAGACATCTTGATTTATGACACGATTGCCGAACTAAAAGCGGGCAGTGACTGGAGCTGGGGAGCGGAACAGATCTCACAAGAGCCATGTACTGGCGAGTTGCCGTCATCTCCCATCGTTTCTTGGTTTCTGTCACAACAGTTCCGCAATGCTGATCATTGGAACCAGTCCTTGCTCCTGGAAAGCAGGGAAAAAGTAACGCTGGAGGAGTTTGAAGCAAGTCTGTCTGCACTGGTTAACCATCACGATTGTCTGCGACTCAATTACTCTGCAAAAGACGGGAAGCTCTTTTACAATGAGCGTCACCTTGCCAACCGAGTGTCCGTGTCTTGCATCGACCTTTCTTCCTTACCGCAAGAAGAACAGGGGAGTAGAATGCTTGAGGCGATGAGAGCTTGCGCTGTTAGCTTCAAGCTGGAAGAATCATTGCTGTTTACCGGTTGTCTCTTTGAATTAGGTCCCGATCGACCTCAGCGATTGTTTCTGACTGCCCATCATCTTGTTGTGGACGGTGTTTCCTGGAGGATTCTCCTGGAAGATTTGATGAGCGCCTTGGCCAGTCTGAAACGTAATGAGCCAATTATCTTGCCGGATAAAACACATTCGATGCAAGCGTGGGTCAAGGAAGTCTCCGCTTTTTACCAGTCGGATCAGGCGATCAAAGAAAGAGCCTATTGGGACACGTTTTCTATCCCGGAAGACAAACTTCCCACGGATTACGATTTTGGCGAAGACTTGGTAGAATACAGCGCTACATCTACACGCACGCTTCCAGCCGAGATAACGTTGCGACTGTTGACAACGGCCAACCGAATGTTCAACACGGGTCCACAAGACCTATTGGTTGCAGCACTTACACGGACATTGTGTGATGTGTTTGAAAGGGAGCGCCTCTTGCTGGTAATGGAGTCGCACGGGCGTGAGTCTTCCATTCATGCGATGAACGTAACCAGAACAGTAGGATGGTTTACCAGCATGTATCCTGTTCTGTTCGAAACGAATCCATCCAATCGGACTGATCACCTAAAAGCAGTAAAGGAGAAGTTACGTCAGATTCCGATGGGCGGCCTTGGATTTGGCTGGTTTAAGCCTCATCTGCTCGCGGCAGAGGAAAAGTCTCACGTTCGTTTCAATTATCTGGGAACCGTTGATCATCAACTGAGTGATGATCTGGTACTCATGGGAGGAAACTTGGCGGTTGATGCCGGAGTGGGTAATCATTTGACAGCACTGCTTGACGTGGCTGCTCTCGTTCGTCAAGGAGAACTTCAGGTTTCTGTTACGTACAGCTTACGAAAGTATCGTGAGGAGACCGTGGAGAAAATCCTTACGTTGTTTTTCCATGAATTGGAGCAGCTCATTGATCATTGCTGCCGCCAGGAGGTCCCTGAATTTACTCCATCGGATTTTGAAGATGTGGAGTTGACACAAAAAGAATTGGACTTGCTGTTTGGTTAACAAACGAATCATGTGTTTGACCGAGTGTGCCAAGAAAGCAAAGATGACGAGTGTTTATGAATGACGGGAGGGATTACATTGAGTGTTAAGGTGTTAATGGGGAAAAAAGGATTTGAGGAGTTCGCAACAATTGTCGGCTTTACAGAAGCAGAGAAGGAAGAACGCAGTGCATTACTGGAGCAGTCTTATATGCCATTTAAGGTGACTCGTTATTATGCCGAGTTGATTGCGAGTCAATCAGAGCCTTATCGTACTCAGATGATCAATATCGTGCTTCCGCCACCGGGAGAGAAACCTTATAAAGGCCGCTTTGATCCGTATGGTAACAAGTCGTACCGTCAGGATGAAACAGCTTTCCTGCAACACAAGTACAAGAAGACATTGTTGCTTCACATCGACGACTTTTGTATTGCCAACTGCCAGTTCTGCTATAAAGTGAACGAAATCCGCCACGAGGATATTGGGTACACCAATATTATGGAAAAAGCAGAAAGGGCCGTGCAGTATTTGGAAGCTCATCCGTACATCGATAATGTCCTCTTTACCGGTGGAGATCCTGCTTCCTTCCGTAAAAGCTCTGATCTAATCAAGCTGATTAGCTCTCTATTGAGTGTGAAGAGTATTCGACTCGTTCGCTTTGCCACCAAGGCTCTGGCCTATGATCCCGCTCGTTTTCTCGACGGAGAGCTGCTAGCGTTCTTTGACCAAGTAAGACAGACGCCAGGCAAGCAGGTAAGTGTGATTTCCCAGTTCAACCATCCTGGGGAAATTAGCGACGTTTCGATCCAAGCAACGCAAGCGCTGCTGTCCGTCGGTGTACAGATTCGCGGTCAGCCTGCCATCATTCGTGGAGTGAACGATTCTGTCGAGACCTTGATCGACTTGCAACGCAAGTTTCTCGATAATCGAATCATTTCGTATTATTTGACAGTGTTTATGCCAGTTAGAGGAGTCGAGCAGTATGCCATTCCACTTGACGAGGCGTTCCGGAATGTGGCCGAGTCCAAACGTAATCTGGGTGGCTTGGAGAAAAAAGGGGTACTTCTTACCTCACACGACTTTGGAAAATTAGAGATTTGTGGTTTTTATCCGACAGCTGAGCGCCCTGAAAAAATTGTTTTGAAATGGCATCAAGCGGTTGGACCAGACTATCTTCCAGAGCGGTTGAAGGAATTAATCCCGACCCGTTCAGAGGACCTGATGATTTTGGACTACAAGCAGGGAGAGATGTATTGTCTCGACCATGTGTTCAAACACAATGGATTGCCGTATGTGGATGCAGATGGGGAGATCGTGGAGAACCTGCCGAGTGAAGCTGTTCGGTAAGGGAGTCAGGAGAGAAAATTGTGATGAACAAGATCGACAAAAACAATATAGCTGACATTTTGCCGTTAAGTCCAACGCAGGAGGGCATGCTGTTTTACTACCGACTCCAAAAGGATTCCAATTTGTATTTCGAACAGCATCGGCTAACCCTTCGTGGCAAGTTTCAGCTGGAGTTGTTTACACAGGCTGTTACGATGGCGTTTGAGGCCAATGAAATGCTTCGTACGGTTTTTCGCTGGGAGGGGCTTCAAGCTCCTGTCCAGCTCATTCTTAAGCAAAAGACATTGGAGATTCCTTATTTCGATTGGACCGAGTTACCATCTGCAGCGCGGGAAAGAAAGCTGTCTGTCTTGTTGGCACAGGACAAACAAACACCCTTCACGCTTGAGTTGGGCAATACCATTCGCATTCAAGTAGTGCGGATGGAGTTGTATCGTTATGAAATCATATGGTCATTTCATCACATTCTCATGGACGGATGGAGTTCCGGCATTCTCCTAAGAGAGATATTTACAGCGTATGGACAATTATGCTCGGGGCTGTCTCCTACGATCAAACAGAAGGCGAAGTACAAGGAGTATCTGCGTTTTCTCAAAGAAGCATCGAAAGAAGAATCGCTATCGTATTGGAAAGATTCCTTACAAGGAATTAGCTCGCCTACACCGCTTCCCTATATGCGGGATCGTAACGAAGAGCGGCAGTATTCTTCTTATCATCTTCGGCTCAGTCGAACGCTGACGGAGACATTGGAGGAAGCATCCAAGCGATACCGCGTGACAATCAGCACAGTGCTGCAAGCCGCATGGGGTATTTTGCTGCAAAAATACAGCGATACGCGTGATGCTCTTTTTGAAGTGGCGTACGCTGGTCGTCCTGCCCATCTCACTGGAGTAGAGGTAATCGTCGGCCTCTTCATCAAGACGTATCCGCTCCGGGTCAAACGGACAGAAACGACAACAGTCAAAGAGCTGCTGGGTGTCATGATGGAAGAACAGCACCAGATGGCCCCTCATTTATACGTGCCATCGGTTGAGTTGAAAAACTGCTCGGAGATGGACGCACAAACCCCTTTGGCGCACAGTCTGTTCGTTTTCCAAAACTATCCCATCGACAAGACGCTGGCCGGATTGGAACTTGACTTCGAGTTGGAGAATATCACTTCACATGAAACAACCGATTATCCATTGGTGCTGGAAGTAACACCAGGTGATGAATGGACAGTCCACGTCAACTACCAGGCATGGAAGTTTCAAGCGAAGGAAATGGAACGCCTGGCGCTGCACTATCTGAGCCTTCTCGAGCAGATTGCGGCTGATCCGGAGCAAGAGATTCGTGACCTTACCCTGCTCAGTGATCATGAGCGGCACGAGATGATCGAGGAACAGATGAAAGTCGTGCCAGTTCCGAGTAACTACTGCGTGCACGAGTTGATTGATCAAGCGGCAGAAAAAACACCGGATGCAGTTGCGCTTGTACAAGGAAAGCAGACTGTGACCTACAAGGAGTTACAAGAGCAAGCGAATCGCTTGTCTTGGGCTCTGCAAAAGGAGGTGACAGATGCAGGCCGACCGATAGTTATCATGTGTGATCGTTCCCCTGAGATGATTACTGCACTGCTAGCTATCCTCAAAGCTGGGTGTTACTATGTCCCACTCGATCCAGACTTGCCGAAAGCGCGAATTGAACAGATCGTAAGCCAGATTCAGCCTATTCTGATTGTGACAGAGGGCAGTTATCTGGAACTCGTCGCTGATTTGCAAACAAAGGTGTTTCGTCTGGATGAACCAGCATGCTGGGCACAGGAGTTAACCCAAACACCACAGCGATTAGCGACACCTTCGAGTACGGCGTATGCCATCTTTACTTCTGGTTCGACAGGTACGCCAAAAGGTGTGCGTGTAAAGCATGATCAATTAATCAACGCTCTTTGGTGGCACATTGAATTTGTCGGGTTCGGTGAGCGGACGAGAACGTTGCAGATCGCTACACTAACTTTTGACGCATCGGTTGTCGAGATTTTCTGCACACTGATCAGCGGCGGTACCCTTTGCTTGTTGCAGCGACATGAAAACAAGTCCCCGCAAAAGCTCGCAGCTGCCATCGAGAGCCAGCAAGCAAACGTGATACTCGTCGTCCCTACGATGTATCACGCTTTGCTTGACCACGTGGCTGATGGCTCGATGGATTCGATACAAAAAGTGTTATGTACAGGGGAGATGCTGTCTTCTTCGTTAGTGGAACGACATGCAGCCCTGCTGCCTCAAGCACAGATGTACAACTTGTATGGCCCAACGGAAAATAGTATCTCGGCATCTGGGTATTGTGTACCGCGACAAGGGCCTTTTGAAACCCCGCTTCCCATTGGACATCCGAGTTACAACGTTCGTATCTTTCTTCTGGACCAAGATTTTCATCTATTGCCCAAAGGAGTAATAGGGGAAATGTACGTAGGCGGGATGGGGGTAACGGAAGGATACATTGCCGACGAGGAAAAAACCAGAGCGTCCTATATACTGACCCCGTATGGAAGGCTTTATCGTACAGGCGATTTGGCTTGCTGGACAGATGAAGGACATCTGCAATATTTTGGTCGCAAGGATTTTCAGATCAAGATTCGCGGCAACCGCGTTGAATTGGAGGAAATTGAAGCTGTCCTGCGTCGTCAGCCTGGTGTTCGGGAAGCAGCGGTTGTGGCCATTCAGGAGTCAAAGCGCGACCCTTATCTGGTGGCATGTTTGGTATCGATGCATCCGATTGAGGAACACGTTTTGCGAAAAGCAGTGCTGACTTATTTGCCTGACTATATGCTACCTGCCTTTTTTGTCCAGCTTGATGCCTTGCCTCGGACGCAGAGTGGAAAAGTAGACAAGACTGCCTTGCAACGTCTGGATTACACGCAGTATCGCACGGGAAAGGAAGAGGCCCCGGCAGATGAACTTGAGCAGCAATTGGCCCAAATATGGCAAGAGCTTTTGGCAGTCGAAAAAATAAGCGTGCACGATCATTTTTTCTCGCTAGGAGGCCACTCGCTAAAGGCCGCTCAACTCGTGACCAGATTGCAAAAAGAGAGAAAAACAGACATCTCGATCAAGGATGTATTCCAGAACCCCACCATTCGACAATTGGCAGATCGCATCAGGGATAGACAGCCGATATCTTATGCGCCAATTGATCGGGTCAGTCATGCCGAGAAATACAGAGCTTCGTCTTCACAGAAACGAATTTTCGTCATGCATGGAATAGAAGGAGAAAGCACCAGCTACAACATGTCGGGTGTAATTGCGGTGAGCGGTCATCTGGATGTAAGTCGAGTGAGCAGTGTGTTTAAGGAAATCATCCAAAGGCATGAAGCTTTCCGTACTTCGTTTGCGGTACAAGATGGAGAAGTATATCAATACATCAGCGACCATGTGCCATTTGAGATCAAAAACATGCATAGCGACGGCAGGACATTGGACGAACTGATGGAAGACTTCCGGCAATCTTTTGATTTGACGAAAGCACCTCTCCTTCAGGTATGCCTAGTCGAGGTCACAGCCGCTCAGCATTATCTGCTGTTCAATTCTCATCATATTATTTTGGATGGCATTTCACTGAATGTGTTAATGGAAGACTTTGCTAGATTGTATGTGGGTGAAGAGCTGCCAGCACTCCCTATTCAATACAAGGACTACGCGGACTGGCAGTGGCAGAAGCGAGGGAGCGAGCAGTGGAATCAGCAGGAAAAATACTGGGTGGATACCTTCAGCGACCGAGTCCCGCTCATGTCTTTTCCGCTGGATTATCCACGTCCTTCTGTTAAGACATTCCAGGGGGACCACCATACGTTTTTCCTTACTGATTCTACGTACGGTGATTTGCATACATTTGCCAAGCAGAACGAAGTGACTGTCCATGCTGTTTTGATGTCGGCTTATTACGTGTTGTTGATGAAATACACGTCTCAGGAAGATTTCGTTGTCGGTTCACTGGTAGCTGGACGAAATCATCCCGATTTGGAGCGAATTGTCGGCGTCTTTATCAACTTCCTTCCGATTCGCAATCGTCCTCGTGCCGATCTTGCGTTTACCGATTTTGTACAAGAGGTTCAGCGCAGTCTGTTACTGGCCTACGAACATCAGGAGTATCCGTTTGAAGAAATCGTTGCTCGTAGCGCCGCAGGCATCCAGCAAATGCAAAATCCATTGTTTGATACGATGCTGATCTTCCATAACCAGCGGGAGCAAGAAGTCAGGTTTACAGTGGGCGACGTGCAATTTGAAGAGGTTCCGCATGAATCGAAGACGTCGAAGCTTGACTTTAAGCTGGATATTACACCACTCGCTGATCAATACAGGTGCGTGCTTGAATACGATACCCAGTTGTTTAAAGCGGAGACAATGGAAGGCTTTGCTGACAACTATTTGCGTGTACTCGCAGCGCTTCTGAAGCATCCGAAACAGCGATTGGATGATGTCGACATCGTACATCACCAAACAGAAAAAGAGGGCGTGATGAACCGCCTTCATCATGTCGGAGTTGCCGTTCCTGAACTGGGTCCGGCTCAAATCATGTATGGCACTCTCGGATTTGATGCGAGCGATTCTTTGCATGATCCAGAACAAAACGTGTACCTCTCCATGTGCATGAAACCGGGATGTGTACCAATCGAGCTAATCGCGCCTGTCGATGAAACGTCACCTTGCGTTCGTTTGTTGGAAGAGAAGGGGACGGGTCCGTACCATCTATGTTATTCCATTTCCAATATTACTCATTTTTTGAAAATGTTAGTTTATTCAGGCTTCCAATACGATTTGGTCAGCGCTCCTAAGCCAGCGGTACTTTTCAATCATAGACTCGTTGCCTTTCTCTTTCTGGAATCGGTAGGCTTGATTGAACTTGTAGAGAGCGAGGATATGAAGCAAGACGAATGGCAAAGCACCGATCAGCAGTCTGCTGTCCGTTTGCTTACACCAGATGCTGATAAGGCATTGGCGTTCTTTACGTTCCTGGGCTACCGTGTTCACGAGAAATATCTGGATCGACAATCGCAAGCCAGTATCATCACACTAGGTAAAGCGGAAGAGAGCAGCATCCAGTTAGTCGAGCCTCGAAAGGAGCATTCGCAAGAACACCGCGAGCTCATGAAAAGTGGTTGTGGTGTTTACCAAATCGAGGATCGGGTAACGAACTTGACCGAACGGATCGACACCTTGTTAGCGTGCGGCATACCCGTTTCTTTTGCAGACCAGGCAGGACGCAATCTGCAACTGACAGATGCCCCCTACCTACTTTTGACTGACGGAAAATCAGCCGCCGAAAGACCTAAGCCGATTCTAGGCGAGTTTCATTCGGAAACAACGCCCATCTATTCCTTCGTTCAGGAACGCTTGCTGAAGCAGGAACAAGAAGATGGCATTGTGGCTGTCAGATGTTTTGACATCGAGCTTCGGAGCAGGATCGAACTGTCGTATATGCAGCAAGCATGGCAAGCTCTCGTGCGACGTTTTCCTCCGCTGTCGCCCCAAGGCTTATCCGAACCGATTCCGATTGCGCTCTGTGATTTACAAGAGAAAAGTGAGGCAGAGGCAACGGTATGGTTACGAGAACGATTGACTGCCGTACAGAAGAGGCCGTTTGAGGTCAAATCAGGATGTTTGGTTCATTTTGAACTGATAAAGATGGCTGCTGACCGCTATCGGCTGATTGGAAGTCTACATAGCTCCTTAAGTGATTGGCGAGGTCTCGGACTTCTCCTGGAGGAATGGGAGGCTCTGTATCAGGCGATTGCAGAAGGGCATGAACCAGCGACGGAAGAACAGCCTCGCTACGAAGCATTCGCTGTTTGGCAGAAAAAAATGCTTGATTACGGACATCTCGAGTCCCAGCGTCACGAGTGGTTGACAACAGCTAATCCACATTCTGCTCAACCATTTGGTACGGGAGGGGTAGCGAAGCAACAAGTCGAGCAGTATATCGACCCTTCAGGTCACGCCGACTTGCTACATGTAGCTGCTCATTCCAATCAGGAGCTGGGAGACATCTTGCTTGCCTCTTACCTGCTGTTGCTTCGACAGGTCACCCAATTGCCTAGTTTGATGCTTGGAGTAGTGACGACGAATCGGACGCAAGGTGTGCTGGAACAAACGCTAGGCAACTTTGACAACATCGTACCGCTCACCATCGATATGCAGACGATCAGTTCGTTTTCACAATTATTGGATCAAACAAAGCAAGTACGTGCCCGTATGCAAGCACTCGCGTTGTATCCGTCAGAGCACTGGCAGGCGACGACGAATATGGAATGGCCGACACTTTTTGTCAACCAGACGATACCATTCAAAGCTCAGTCAGCTGTTTGGAAACGTGGAGTCAAACGGTCGGTTGAGCCAGAAATGGCAGGAAGTCCGCTAGTTCTTCAGGTAGCAGAAACTTCGGAAGGTATTCATGTCGTTTTTACCTATGATCCAGCTATGCTTCAGACGGCGTATGTTGAATCGCTTTCGGATCGCTATGTGAAAATCCTAAAAATGTTAGCAGAAAAATCGAAAATAAAGGGGTAGGAGAATATGGAAATCAGATCCTCAATTAATTTTCACGACGAGCGCTTTTTGATGTTTGTACTGGACCAGATGGCGAATGAGCTTGAGAGAAACGGTGGAGAAGCGATCCGCATGACTCTTGGGAAGTCAGAAATGCCGCTGCATCCCGAAATTATCAATTCCATGCAACAGGCATTGAACAGCTTTGAAAAATATTCGCTCGTATATCCAGGTGGTCTGCCAGAGCTGAAAGATAAGCTCGCGACCCACTATAAAACAAAATACGATGTGTCAATCAAACCTGAGAATTTCGTGATCAGCGTCGGTACCAGCACACTCTTCCGTAACCTGTTCTACCTCCTGCTTAAAGAGGGCGATGAAGTGTTGCTGCCACTTCCGTACTACTCGCTCTACCATTTCTGCGCGCTGCTAGTCGGTGCGAAAGTTCGTTACTACAAAATTGATCTGGATACGTTGAGACTTGATGTGGATTCGTTTAAAGAGAACTTTACAGACAAGACGAAAGTGGTCGTGATCAACACGCCAGGCAACCCGTTGGGAAATATTCTTACAAAAGAGGAATTGTATACGATCGACAGCATTGTAGACGGCCGTGCGGCTATTATCAATGACGAGATTTATGCGAATACCTACTTCGATGACGAGTGCGAATCTGTGATGCAACTGCAAAATACCAAGTCTACTTTCATCACAACGGATGCGTTTTCCAAAGCGTATCGGATGTATAGCAGACGTGTCGGATATGCGATCGTACCGGATGAGCTGGTACAGCCACTGACGGTCATTCAGCACCACACACTGCTCACTGCTGACCCAGTCGTACAGTTCGGAGCAATGGCTGCGCTTGATTACCAGCATGAGGTTGATCATTTGGTCCAACTGTACAAAGGTCGTCGGGACTACACGATTGACGCTTTCCAAAATGTACCGGATGTTCGTGCTCTGCCAGCGAGAGGCAGCTTCTACTTTACGATTGACTGCGAAGCATTTATGAAGAGAAAAGGCATCAGCACCTCGCTTGAGTTGGCTACGCATATTTTCGAGGCTACACATGTGGCGACGGTACCGGGTTCAGACTTTGGCATTCCGAACACACTGCGCCTCTCATACTCTGCCGCCAAGTATAACGAGGGAATTAACCGTTTACGGGAATTTTTCACCACCTAAAAAGGGGAAGAGTCGCAATGAATGGACGTATGCAGCTCGATCTGGATCTGAACGAGTTTAACCTGCTCTCTGATAATGAAGCGAACTTGTTAACCCGAGTCAATCAGACAGACAAACCGTATCGCAGCAATGTAACAATCGCTGAACTGTTCGTAGAGCAAGCGGAAAAAACGCCTGATAGAGTCGCAGTGGTAGAGGTGGATCGAGAAAGAACATACGCAGAACTACACGCGGAAGCAAACCAGCTCGCCCGTATCTTAAAAGATGCGGGTGTAGTTCCTTCGCAACTCGTAGGAATTCTCGCAGACAGGAGCTCCCGTATGGTGTCGGCAGTTCTTGCAATCCTCCAAGCTGGTGGGGGATACGTCCCGGTTGATCCGCATTATCCTCGAGCTAGAATACGCTATCTTTTGCAGGACAGTCGCTGCAAGGTGCTTGTAACAGAATCCATGTATCTGGACGAGATCATACCGGATCTACCTGACAGCATCGAGACGATCATTTGTTTGGACGAGACTTCCTTCCATTACGAAGGATACAAAGTCTATACAGCGTCAGACATTCGCGGTCAAAAGGATGAGGCGATAGCTCCGGCGGGTTCAGAGGATGATGTAGCGTATGTCATCTACACATCTGGTTCGACTGGTGCACCAAAAGGCGTCATGATTTCGCACAAACAGGTATTGAATACGTTGTTTTGGCTGGAGGAGACTTTTCCGCTAAGCGAGACAGACGTGGTTGCCCAAAAAACCTCGATTTCTTTTACGGACTCGGTGTGGGAATTGTTTTGGCCCCTGATGGTTGGATCAAAGCTGTCTATTTTGAAAGAGGAAGACGGGAAAGATCCGGGAGCATTGTATGACTGGCTGCGAGAGCAACGTATTACCGTCACCCAATTCGTTCCAGCGATGATGAATGTGTTTCTGGCTCATGTGCATTCACGTAATGAACCAGACCCGTTACCCAATTTGAAGTGGGTATTTAATGGAGGAGAAGCGCTGACTGCTAATCTGGTTCGCGAATGGAATCGATTGTTCCGTATTGCGCGAATCGCCAATATTTACGGGATGACAGAATCAGCGATTTACGCTTCCGTCTATCTTTGCACAGAACAGCCAGCTGAAGAATCACTCAGAATCCCTGTTGGTGTTCCCATTGCCAATACGCATATGTTCATCCTTGGACAGACGGGGGAAATTTGTCCTCCAGAAGTCAAGGGGGAGATTTGCATCGGAGGAATTGGTATCACCGACGGATATTTGGGCAAGCCTGAGTTGACCGAAAAAGCTTTTACGTATCATCCCAATACCGGCGAGCGCCTTTACCGTACGGGAGATGTAGGATTGCTCAGCGAAACAGGAGTATTTGAATATCTAGGGCGGATGGACGACCAGGTTCAAGTGCGCGGCTATCGTGTGGAACTGAAAGAAGTGGAACGCGCCGTGCTTCAGCATTCTGCTGTGAATCAGGTAGCTGTTTTGGCTATAACTGATCAAATGGGTTTGACCGAACTGGCTTGCTACTATGTCGTGCAAAAGGACGGCATTCAGCCAGATGGGCTTCGTGCGCACCTGCTGGAGTGGCTCCCCGGATATATGATCCCGAGTTACTTTATGGAGCTGTCCGAGATGCCGCTTACCCCGCATGGAAAGATCGATCGCAAAGCTTTGCCTGCTGTAAAGCCCGGCGTCAGTAGTGATTACGTGGCCCCGGCAAATCCGATCGAACAAAAGCTGGCTGAGTTGTGGGCGGATGTCTTACAGATTTCATCCCCTGGTGTACTTGATCATTTTGTCGGACAGGGAGGGCATTCGCTGAAGGCCATTCAGCTTTTATCCAGGATTGAAAGTGACTTTCAAGTGAAGCTTTCTATGCGTGACCTGTTTGATGCCCCGACGATTCGTGGTTTGGCGACAAGGCTTACAGGCCATCTCAAGGAGACGGAGCAAAAACCGATCGCCTTGCTCTCTGATCAGGAATATTACCCTGTCACAGGTGCACAAGAGCGACTTTACCTGTTGTGGCAGTTAGAAGAAGATGCTACCAGCTATCATACACCGGGAGTGATGCGGATCATCGGTTCCCTTGATTCAGGGCGTCTTCAAGACATTGCAGATCAACTCGTCGCACGACATGAGGCGCTACGCACCTCGTTTCATTTGATGGAAGGTCAGGTGAAGCAAAAAGTACACGGTGACCTGTCTGTACAGATCGAGACATGGAAAGCAGACGAGGAAACGGTAGAAAAGGAAATCGAACGCTTTTTCCGGCCATTCGATTTAAAGCAAGCTCCTTTGCTTCGCATAGGCCTAATTGCGCTCTCATCAGAGGAGCATCTGCTGATTTTTGATATGCACCATATCATTTCAGATGGCATATCCAAGTCCATCTTGCTTGAGGAGTTTTGTAACCTTTACCAAGGACAGGTATTGCCGGAATTGTCGGTACAGGCCAAGGAATTCGCTTGGTGGCAAAGAGAACAAGCTGCCGAGATCGGCTGGGCCGAGCATGAAGCCTACTGGTTGGATGCATTTTCTCAGCAGCCGCAGCCGTTGGCAATCCCGACCGATTATCCTCGCCCACAAACCATGACATTTGATGGAGATGAATTGCTGACTGAGCTGTCTGGAGAATGGCTAGAAAAACTCGACTCATTTACCCGTCAGAGTTCTTCGACGCTGTACATGCTTCTGTTGGCTGTCTATTCTGTTTTGTTATCCAAATACAGCAATCAGGAAGACATCGTCATCGGTTGCGACATGGATGGTAGACAACGTGCGGAGTTTGCTCCTGTTGTGGGAATGTTTGTTAACACCTTGGCCCTGCGAAACTGGCCGAAGAAGGAATTGACTGTCCGAGAGTATATCGGGCAGGTACGCCAAAACGTGCTAAGCGGTTTTGAGCATGGAGACTATCCATTCGATCAACTGGTAAGCCAGATTCAATTCCCCCGTGATCCAGCAAGGAACCCGTTGTTTGACGCCATGCTGACCCTGCACCATGCAGCGGAGCAGCAAAAGGTCCGTCTCGATCAAATCGAGTTTGCTCCGTACGAGTTCAGACGCAAAGCTGCCATGCTCGATCTGGCTTTGGAAGTGGTGAAGGCTGAGGATCACATATGCATGCACTGGCAATATAACACGAACTTGTATCACAGAAGAACAATCGAGAAGATGGCTCAAGATTTTGTCAATCTTCTGGAGCAAATGGTAGCCCACCCGAACCGAACCATCGGACAACTTCAGATCGGTCATGGAGTAGTACAGGTAGCACAGGGACAAGTGGATGACGATGACTTTGCTTTTTAAGAAATACATGACGGACAGAAAAGAGGGATTGGCTTGACAACGATAACGGCACAAAACATCTTGCTGGCCAGTGGGCAGTTTGATCGAGAAAAAGACTATTGGATGGAGAACCTCTCTCAAGAGTTTCATTCACTTGACCTTCCAACAGACTCTCGGGCCTCGTTTCAGCGTCAGTCTGAGCTTCGTGAGCTGACCATCGTGTTTCCGGACGAACTGAGCAGGGCGTTGATTCATTTAAGCAATGGCTCGGATCAACGTTTGTTCATGGCTTTGCTGAGTGGATTTGGCATCTTGTTGTCCAAATACACGGGACATCAGGACATATGCGTTGGAACGGCTATCTTTCGTCAAACTGAGCCGGGTGAGTTTTTGAACAAGGTACTGCCCTTGCGTCATCAGGTACTCCCGGAATGGAGTATCAAGGAGCTGCTGCAAGAAATTCGGCAGACCTTAAAGGCCGCTGTGGAACATCAGAACTACCCAATCTTGCGGTTGATCGAGGAACTGCAAGTACCACAGCAGGGGAACAGCACACCGTTCTTTGAGGCGACTTGCTTGTTGGACGTTCTTCATGATCAGGACAGTCTGGAACAGGTATCGAGCGAGTTGCAGCTCCTCTTTTCTAAAAAGGGGAACTCGCTCGAATTACTTGTGCGTTACGTGGGGCAAAGATACCAACTCCCCATGATGGAACGGATGATGGAGCACTTGGTCCGTATTTATCAGGTTATCGTAACCCACCCGGATCAAAAAATCGCCGAGATAGCGTGCTTATCTGAGGCAGAGGTACGGGAGTTAGTTCTTTCATTCAACGACAATCGGATTGATTTTCCGCGCGATCAGAGCTTTGATCACCTCTTTGAGGAGCAGGTAAAAAAGACGCCTCATCGCAAAGCGGTGACAGACGGAAAAACAACTTTCACCTATCAGGAATTAAACGAGCGATCTAATCGACTCGCGCGCCATTTTATCCAGCAAGGAATACGACCTGGCACAAAAATCGGTATCTATATGAAGCGTAACGTGGATACGCTAGTTGCGATTCTTGCAGTGTTCAAAGCGGGAGGAGCCTACGTACCGATTGATCCAGACTATCCGCAGCATCGGATCTTGTACATCGTACAAAAGAGCGAGATTACAGGGTTGATCACTCAGCCTGACTTGCTAGATGGATTGGAGTCGATTCAAGCATCCTCGCCTGAGCTGAAGTATCTCTATGTCTTTGGTCCATCCGATCAATCCGTAGAGTCACTTTCGGGAGAGGACATCGGTCGGGAGAGTGCGGGAACAGACTTGGCATATATCATCTTCACATCGGGCACGACTGGACAACCAAAAGGCGTAATGGTGCACCATCGTGGAATGATTAACCACATTTTTGCTAAAATCAACGACCTATCCCTCTGCGAGGATGATCTTGTCGCACAAACGGCTTCTCTTTGCTTCGACATTTCTGTATGGCAATATCTGGCTGTTTTGTTGGTGGGTGGCTCTGTGCAAGTGGTCGATACAGAGACGGTTATGGATACGCAGGCCCTTCATGACGTACTGCGTTCCAACCGCGTCACCGTAGCAGAAGTGGTACCATCTCTGCTCTCCGTGCTACTTGATCTCGTTCAAGAATGGCCAGACTCTGAACGCAGCTTTCCTGATCTGCGGTGGATGGCAGTGACAGGAGAGGAGTTGCCTGCCCCTCTGGTACGGCGCTGGTTTGCCTGCTATACGGACATTCCATTGGTGAATATGTACGGGCCAACGGAAGCATCCGATGATATTACCCACCACATTATCCGGGAAATGCCCAGCGATCAGCAGATTGTGGTTCCCATCGGCATACCGATCCAGAACACTCATATTTACATACTCGATCAAAATCAGTGTATCTGCCCGCGAGGCGTAAAAGGAGAAATAGGTGTGGCCGGGCCGGGGGTTGGATACGGCTACTACAAAGATGAGGAACGGACGCAAAAAGTTTTCGTAGCAAATCCGTATGCTAGCTGGGTAGAAGACCCTGACTACCAAGTCCTCTACCGAACGGGTGATGTAGGCCGGATCACGGAGGACGGCTATATTGAGTACTTCGGGAGAATGGACAATCAAGTCAAGATTCGGGGTTACCGAATCGAATTGAGTGAGATTGAACAGGTTATGCGCAGACATCCTGCGGTCAAGGATGCAGTGGTCTTGGCGCTTTCAGAGGAAACGGGTGCAAAGTACTTATGTGCCTATGTCGTTCCCCAGGAGGAATTTTCCGCCCGAGGTGTGCGTGATTATCTGTTTACTGTGCTTCCGGAATACATGGTGCCGATGCACTATGTAAAGCAAAACGTATTGCCACTTACCCCTAACGGAAAAGTGGATAGAGGGGCTTTACCGAAGCCTGGCATACAGGATCGGGTCGACACATCTATTTTTGTGTCAGCGACAACCGAGACGGAAAAAACTCTTACCCACATTTGGGCGTATGTGTTACAGCTTGATCCAAACACAATCAGCGCTCGGGACAATTTCTTCGCTCTAGGGGGGCACTCGTTAAAAATCAACGCGGTAGCTGCGCAGGTTGTACAGCAGTTTGGCGTACAGCTTCCACTGCGAACTATGTTTAATCACCCAACGATTCAGGAACTTGGCAAAGTGATTGATGGCGCAGACAAGACGATTTTGAAAAGACGATTCCCAGTCGAAGCCAGATCGTACTATCCTGTTACGGCTGCTCAGCGCAAATTCTTTATTCTTCAGCAGTTGAATCCGGCTGACACAAGTCTTCACATTACGGCTGCTCGTTTCATCGAAGGAGCTTTGAACCGTGAGAAGGTAGAACATGCTTTTCAAGGACTGGTTGACCGCCATGAATCTCTTCGTACCTCGTTTGATTATCTAGATGGGCAAGTGGTTCAAATTGTACATGATTCGCTAGTCTTCCGTTTGGAAGTGAGCGAAGCAAGTGCAGAGCAGTTGGAGGCCAGCCTGGCAACGTTTGTACGGCCATTCGACTTGCGTCAAGCGCCATTGCTGCGTGCAGGGCTAATCAGGGTTGCACCGGAAAAGCATCTCTTGTTGTTCGACATGCACCATATCGTTTCAGACGGTGTATCCATGGATATTCTCGTAGAGGACTTTGTTCGTCTCTATGCAGGTGTGCCACTTCCTGCATTGGAAGTTCAGCAAAAAGAGTTTGCTGTTTGGCAGGAATCTGCACTTGAGTCAGGGGAGCTTCAAGCTGACTATTGGACAGACATGTTTACAAGCCCGGCTCCACTTCTATCGATTCCGACTGATTACGAAAGGCCAGAATCTCTTACGTTTCCTGGTGCAACGATTGAGTTCGAGATATCGGCAGAGGAGAGGCAGCGGTTGCAGGATCTGGCAGCGGAAGAACATGCGACACTTTACATGGTGCTGTTATCGGTTTACAACATGCTGCTTGCAAAGTACAGCGGCCAAGAGGATGTCGTTGTCGGAACTCCAGTAGCTGGGCGTAAATTTGCAGAGTTTGATGACGTAATTGGGATGTTTATCAACACCATTCCTTTGCGCAATTATCCAAAAGGCGAGAAAACCTATCGCGAGTTTCTTGCGGAGGTCCGCGAGCATACGCTAGCCTCTTTTGAACAAGCGGATTACCCGATTGATCTGTTTGTCCAGACTCTTGGTCTTGAGCCAAATACAGGTCGTCAGCCCCTTTTTGATACGATTTTCGTCCTGCAAAACATGGACAATCCGGAAGGGGAACTGGAGCTTGAGGACATGATCGTCAAAAACTATCCCCTGCAAAACAACACGGCTAAACTTGACCTTCATCTGGCGGCTTATCCTGTTTTCGACAGACTGACATGTAAGCTGGATTACCGCAGTGACCTGTTCCGGAGAGAGACGATGGAGCAGTTTGTGAGTGACTTCAAAAGCTTGTTGCAGCAGGTGATGGAAGATCCCGAGCGCCTCCTGCAAGACTTTGAATTGACCCGTGAGGTAGCCCTTATTCAAGCACAGGGCGTCGATTGGGATTTTGAATTTTAGAGCAAGCGGTGAGTAAGAGGGGGAGGGCATATGGAGACTACTATTTCGCAAAACATTCTGCTAACCAGTCGGAAATTTAGCCGGGAGGAGCAGTACTGGCATGAGAAATTACAGGGGGAGTGGACGCTCTCCCTCCTTCCAACCGAAGGGACGGAAAAGGAAGGCGATGGGGAGGAGGAGACTAACGAAATATCTTTTGTCTTTCCAGATGATTTGAATGCTGCCGTTGCGGCCCATTGTGATCATCATCCGATGAAGCTCTACCTGTTCCTTCTGTCGACGTTTCAAATCATGCTGAATCGGTATAAGCAGACAGACGACATGATCATTCTCACGCCCGTCTTTCAGAATCCGCTTCCCCCTAATGCTTGGAATCGGGTGCTGCCGCTGCGTGTACGGATGCATCCAGAAGCTACTTTTGCAGAAGTGGCGAAAGAGGGTAAGCAGCTGGTCAAAGAGGCAATGGAGCATCAGAACTATCCGTTTTCGCAAATGATGCAATGGCTTGATCTATCCGACACGGATCTGAAGACACTGCTGGATACAGCCTTCGTACTAGAAAACATGCAAGATATTGCTGCTTTAGAAGGCTTGTCCCTGCAAGTGGTATTTGCATGCAAGCAAACAGAGGATGGAATTACAGGCCGTGTACGGTATGCGGGCGAGCAGTTCCAAGAGGCTGTCATCGAACGGATGATCAGCCATTATCTGCAAATTCTTCGTGAAGTCGTCGTCGATCCTAAACGGTTGGTTCACACAATCGATATGTTGACCGAGGCGGAGCGGACAGATCTGTTGTATACCCGAAATCAAACAGATGTCCCTCATTCTGCTCCCAAGCCGATCCATCAACTGATCGAGGAACAGGCAGCGCGTACTCCTCATCTAACAGCAGCTGTGTTTGGCCACAAAACCCTTACTTACGCTCAATTGAATGGCAAAGCCAATTTCCTTGCGCGTATGTTGAAAGACCGCGGCATTGGAAGAGGAAGCTATGTTCCTGTCTTGATGAATCGTAGCTTGAATTTGGTCATTTCTCTGCTAGCTGTGATGAAAACTGGTGCGGCCTTTGTGCCATTAGACGTGCAAAGTCCGAACGAACGGAAAAAGCAGCTACTGGATGAATTGGATTGTCCGGTGACCCTGATCGGGCCAGAAATACATCAGGAACCGTCATTTGTGCAAATGACACGTGCTGTAATCGTCGATGCGGATGATATCCAGGAAGAAGAGGACTTGACGGTTCAGGTAGATGTGAACGATCCGATCTATGTGATCTATACATCTGGTTCCACTGGCAAACCAAAAGGAGCTGTCGTCCCTCATATCGGTATTTTCAACCGGTTTCGCTGGATGGATGAACATTATGGTTGTACGGAACAGGATGCCATTTTCCAGACGACTCCCCATCACTACGACAGCTCGGTCTGGCAACTTTTCTGGCCGCTCTTCCATGGTGGCCGTACCGTCTTGCCGATTCCTGAATTCGAGATGACGCTCGATCAAGTATTGCACGCCATTTCAACCTATCAGATTACGATTACGGACTTTGTGCCGTCGGTCTTCAACCTGTTGGTGGATCAAATGGAAACACGGATGGACATACACGATTCACTTTCTTCGATTCGCCACCTGATCTTGGGGGGAGAGGAAATTACGGCTCACACCGTGCAACTGTTTCTTCAGAGGTTTCCCCACGTTCGTATCACGAATCTGTATGGTCCGACGGAGACGTCTATTGGTGTTATCTACTTTGAGATCGACCATACCCATCAGGGACCGATACCGATCGGAAAGCCGATAGCCAATACGAAAATTTTGCTGCTGGATTCAAATCGCAAACTTGTTCCGGCTGGACATCAAGGAGAGATCTATATCACAGGCTTGTGCTTGGGGCATGGTTACTTGCACGATCCTGAGAAAACAGCAGCCAGCTTTGTTGACAACCCATATCCGGAAATTGGTTATCAAAAGCTTTACAAGACAGGCGACCTTGGACGTTATCTGCCGAATGGCAATATCAA
Source organism: Brevibacillus sp. MS2.2 (assembly GCF_013284345.1). Classification (NCBI taxonomy): domain Bacteria; kingdom Bacillati; phylum Bacillota; class Bacilli; order Caryophanales; family Paenibacillaceae; genus Brevibacillus; species Brevibacillus sp. MS2.2. The sequence continues at coordinate 197,772 of NZ_JABSUZ010000003.1, read as the reverse complement.
GTTCTGCGGTCGCATCGACCATCAAGTAAAAGTACGTGGGCACCGAATTGAGCTGGGGGAGATTGATGAGGTGCTCTTGTCCCACCCGCTAGTAAAAGAGTGTGCAGTTGTATTTCAAGAAGAGAAGGCTCGATTGTGCGCTTACTACGTATCGAATGCTCAGGAATTGACCGCAAGTGACTTGCGTGGTTATCTCAGCGAACGGCTTCCCGATCACATGATCCCTTCCTTTTTTGTCAGCATTGAAAAAATGCCGTTGACAGCAGGGGGCAAGATCAATCGCAAGCTACTGCCTGAAGTGGATGAGCAACAGGCGTCCGACGCAGAATATATAGCCCCACGAAACGAGAAGGAAGAACAGCTCGTTACCATCTGGAAAGAAATCTTGGGGATCGAAAAAGTGGGGGTACACGACAGCTTTTTCCAGCTGGGAGGGAATTCCCTGCTGTTGCTTAAAATGCATGCGCAAATCGTAAAACAAGTGGATAGCGAGATTAGCGTCGCGCATTTGTTTTCCTACTATACGATTGCCATGTTTGTGGATTTTCTCGAACAAAGAAAACAGGATCAGTTTGCATCTTTGGAAGATCAAAGCGATGATGATGAATCCCTTCTGGAATTGCTGAGGGAGGTCAAGGAGGGAGTTCTCTCCGTAGACAAGGGTGCCGAGCTGATCGACAAAAGGAAGGGGAATTAGGATGAGTTTGCTAAAAAAATACATCTTGGAGCAAGTGGCTGCTCATCGTCTGCAAGAGAAGGAAGCACTCCCTTTGCTGAAGGAACTGTCCTCGGCCAACGTAAATACACGCCAAGATTTCGCGATCATCGGTATGGCTTGTCGTTTTCCCGGAGCCAGCAGCCTCGAAGAATACTGGAAAAATTTGAAACAGGGGCACGATTCAATCAGTGATATCCCTGCTACAAGGCGTCCAGATGTCGAGAGGGTAGCGAGAGAATTTTTTAACGACACAGATTTCAAGTATGAGCGGATGGGGTATCTCGATCACGTGGATTTATTTGATCATGCGTTTTTCGAGATATCACCTGCAGAGGCTCGAACCATGGACCCTTATCAGCGGATGTTTCTCGAGTTGGCATGGGAAACATTTGAACATGCCGGGTATAGCGAGAAGATGATCAGCGGTTCTCCTACAGGCGTATTTCTGGGGTATTGTGACAATGAATCACAGTACCAGCGTGTGTTGAAAAACGTTGATTCGTCTTCGCTGGCTGGCAACGTTGCAGCAATTATCGCTTCACGAATTTCTTATTTGCTGAATCTGTCAGGTCCGAGCCAACTGATTAATACATCTTGCTCTTCCTCCTTGGTCGCTCTGCACCAAGCATGTCAGGCCATTGGAAACAACGATTGTCGAATGGCTCTCGTAGGTGGAGTTAATCTTTCCCTGTTTCCGATTCAACAAGATACGGACTTTGGCATCGTTTCTGTCGATCGCAAAACCAAAGCTTTTGATGACTTTGCGGATGGAACAGCATGGGGAGAAGGTCTTGGCGCTGTTCTTTTGAAGTCATACGATCAAGCAGTCAAGGACAACGACTATATCCATGCCGTGATCAAAAGCACTGCGGTCAATTGTGATGGCCGTTCAACCAGTATTACAGCGCCCAATGCGATTTCCCAGTCTGCTTTGCTGCGAACAACATGGGAGCGGGCGCGTATCAATCCAGAGAGCATCTCCTATATCGAGGCACATGGAACAGGGACAAGACTGGGCGATCCTGTTGAGATTGAGGGGATCATGCATGCCTTTCAGAAAGTTTCAAAACGTAAGCAGTTTTGCGCAATAGGCTCGGTCAAAAGTAACATTGGGCACACGATAGCAGCATCAGGTGTGGCTGGAATCATCAAGACGGCTCTGATGATGAAGCATCGCCAGATTCCGCCGACGCTGCATGTGAAGCGGCCGAATACCTTAATTCCTTTTATCGATTCACCTGTTTATATAAATGATGTACTAAAGGCTTGGGATGTAGAGGCGGACCAACCTGTGAGGAGAGCCGGGGTAAGTGCATTTGGCCTGAGCGGGACAAACGCCCACGTCATATTGGAAGAGCCTCCTGGGCGCGAGGCAACAGCCGTTTCAGAATCCGGCGATTACCTCATTACGTTATCTGCCAAAACAAATGAGTCACTATGGGATTTACTCGAGAAATACCATGCATTTTTATCAGGGCCTTCGGAGCATTCCCTTTTGGATATGTGCGCTACTGCCAATATGGGGCGCGGACACTATCGGTATCGCCTTGCCTTCATTATCAATAGCAAAGAGGACTTTTTTCAGAAGATCCATCGCCTGTGCACGGGAGAACGGATGGAGGACGGTGCTCCGCTTGTTGATGGAAACCAGGTATTCTACGGGGTACTGAATTCCCGTGGGGAAAGTGCATTGCCGATCAGTATGCAAATAGACAGCTCTGACCCTGTAGAAATGGCAAAACAGTACGTGCGAGGGGTACCTATCAATTGGCTAGAATACTACCGTCCAGTCAAATGGAAAAAGGTACCCTTGCCAACCTATTCCTTTGCCAAAAACCGTCACTGGGTGCAATCGGATCAACCCGTACAGGACATGGTTGAGCGGTCCGCTACTGTAGCATCTGAGGCGGCTCATGAGGACGAAACAGTTGATGTTCATAAAATTGCTTCCACCTTCTTTACCTTTGGGGAAATGTTACTGAATCAGGTGAATGTCCAAAAGCAAGCTGGTTTGGAAGAGGATGAGACTTTTTATTCCGGCCTGTCATTGCTTGAATGCTACAAGCAACTAGGTGTGTTACACAAGCAGGAACAACTGTATACGCTGGAAGAATTGCGTGAAGCTGTAAGGGTCGATGGAAAAAATGAACATATATTCCAATTGATTCTTGAGCTTGTCGTTAAGGCCTCTTTGGTTGAACACGTTGAAGGAACATACCGTCTATCTGCACATGCAGAGGGTCTTGAAGCGGAAGCGTTTTATCAGGATTGTCTGGATCGCTATCCGAATGAGCATGATACGTTCTCTCAATTGAAAGAGTGTTTTGCCCACTACTCAACGAGCATGACGGGGCAGGACGTACTCGTGACGAACGAGGGTACTTCCGACCTGTATAAGTCGTATGCGGATCGCATTACTCTAAGAAACCCTGCTGGACTTATGGCAGTGGAAACAATTGCCCAATATATCCATTCGTTTAGACGTCCCGTTCGCATTTTGGAGCTCGGAGGCGGTTCCAGCAAACTTACTCGCTTATTGCTGCCGAAGATTGAGAAACAGGATGTCACCTATCTGTTTACGGATGGTGCGCAATCGTCTCTGGCAGAGGCAGAAAAAGAGTTCCAAGAAGTGTACCCGTTTGTGCAGTTCCGTCCGTTCAACATGGAGCTGGCACCAGGCGAACAAGGCTTCGATCTACACGCATACGATGTGATCATTGCTAATAACGCTATACACAGGACGAAGGATGTTCGGGCATCCTTATCGATTTTACATCAGTTGCTTGCAGAGCAAGGCGTGCTGTTTGCGATCGAGCTCGTGAAAAATCGTTCAACGGCAAATGTGATCGGGGGGCTTGCCGCAGACTGGTGGCAGCACGAAGACACCGATCTGCGACCGCAAAATAGGCTGATGGATGCTTTACGTTGGGAAAAGGCGCTTCGAGATACGAACTATCAATCGGTTGCCATTTATCCGTCGCCAACAGCGCTGGGTGATCTGTCTGATTCAGCGTTATTGATCGGACATTCAGCGTATACGCCACAAGAGTATCGGGAGTGGACCTACCAGATCCATTGGCAAACAAAAGAGCTGACAACGAATCATCCGACCCAGCGTCCAGGAATCTGGCTGGTGTTTCAAGATGAAGGTGGTGTAGGAGAAGCACTGGCTGACGCGATGTCATCGGACGGACATGAAGTGATCAGACTTCGCAGCGGTGAGGCTTTTGCCACCGTCTCTTCCCACGAGTTCATCCTAGATCCCAGCCAGCCGGCAGATCTGCGGCGTGTGTTCGAGAGACTCGGGGACAAAAAGGAAAAGCTGACTGGGATTATTCACTTATGGAGCTTGACCTCGGGCTCCCAAAAGCGGAGTGATCTCGGACAGCTAGAAGCCCTTGAATCAGCGCAACATCTGGGAGTTTATAGCCTGTTTCATTTGACACAAACGTTGCTTGAGCTGGATCTGAAGCAGGTGCTTGATTTACGAATCGTTTCGAACTACGCACAAGCAGTAGATGAGAACGGACCTGTATTTCCAGAAAAAGCTCCCTTATTCGGTCTTGCTAAGGTTATTCCGCAGGAAAATCCAAAAATGCAGTGCTTTAGCCTGGATCTCGCAACAGAGGGGCTTTCAACATCGCAGTTGGCTGGTCAGCTTCTAGCGGAAATTCGCTGCAATCGGGATGACACATTGGTTGCCTATAGAGGAAATCGCTTCGTACCAGAAATGAATCGCTGCGATATCGATAAAATTCCGAAACGGCCTGTAGAGATACGCGAAAATGGCGTTTACTTGATCGCCGGAGGGACAGGCAAACTGGGACTGGCATTTAGTAAGCATCTGGCCGCTCAAAAAAATGTGACGCTCGTGCTGATTAATCGTTCTCCACTTCCACCAAACCACGAGTGGCAAGAGCGTTTACAGCATCCAGACTGCAGTGCTACTGAGGCACGAAAGCTGAGAAATCTGCTTGAGCTAGAGGAAATGGGAGCGCAGGTAGTCTGCTACGCAGCTGACGTGTCCAACCGTCAGCAGATGGAGGATATTTCCGCGCAAGTCCGTGCCCGTTACGGACCGATCAACGGCATTATCCAATCCGCGGCGCATATCACCTTCGAGACGATTCAGACGAAGAAGTTTTCCGATTTTCAAAATGGCTTGAAAGCGAAAATGGCTGGCACAGTCATACTCGATCAGATAGCTGAACCGGAGCATTTGGATTTCTTTGTGATCTTTTCATCACTTGCTTCGATTTGGGGTGGAGCGACTGGAAGTGACTATGTCTCCTCCAACTGCTTCCTGGATGCCTATAGTGCAGCCCGCAGTCGATCGGGAAAACCAACGATAGCGTTGAACTGGTATGCGTTTGAAGGCATAACAGGTCCTGGTTTTATCGGTTACATGCCGATGGATGGAGCAATACAAGCTTTTGATGCATCGCTGTCTTGCCAAACTGAACACCTGATCATTGGACAATTTGATTTGCAAGTACTGAAGGAATGGGCACCGTCTCTGAAAGTAAAGCTCGGAGATACGATCTTTGCAAGCGGAAAGTCTCATAAAGAACGCGAAACACCATCCTCAGTGACCATGCAAAACCGAGTTGTTTTGTCTGGCAGGGAGGAAGGCGATCGCTACACTTTGTTGGAGCAAGCTTTAGGCCAGATTTGGTCCGATGTGTTGGGCTACACCGAATTAAGCATCGACGACGACTTTTTCAGGCTGGGTGGCGATTCTCTTTTGGCAATTGGTATCGTTTCCCGTGTCTCCAAGCAAATGCAAAAAGAGATGACGATCACCGACCTATTTCAAACACCGACGATCCGTCAATTGGCTATATTGATGGCTCCGAATGAAGAAACAGCTGTGTCAGCGATCCCTGTAGCAGAGCATCGGGAAGCTTACCCCGCCACCTCATCTCAGCAAAGAATTTATGTGCTGGAACAAATGCAGGAGGGGGCAGTTGCCTACAACATCCCTACAATCATGATGCTTGAAGGAGAGTTGGACAGAGAGGCTTTCGAACGTGCATTTGTCTCGCTGGTGCAGCGTCATGAGTCGTTGCGTACCTCATTTTCCATCGTGGATGGAGTTTTGATGCAAACCGTTCACCCGAGCGTAGATTTTACGTTGGCGTATAGTGAAGTCGACGAGAACGAGGCCAAAAGAACGGTCGAACAATTTATTCAACCATTCGACTTGTCAAAAGCGCCGCTTGTTCGCGGTATGCTCATTCGCATCGATGTTACCAAACATTTGTTGCTGTTCGACATGCATCACATTGTTTCCGATGGTGTGTCCATCAATATTTTGATCCGTGAGTTCTTCCAATTGTATCAGGGACTCGAGTTACCCAAGCTGCGGATTCAATATAAAGACTACAGCGTGTGGCAAACAGAGCAGCTAGGCAATGGGGTATTGGCCGCTCAGGAGAAATTCTGGCTAAAAGAGCTGGATGGAGAACTTCCTGTGCTTAATCTGCCTACGGATCATCCTCGACCGTCCGTTCAGAGCTTCGAGGGAGAAGTCCTGACCTTTGAGATTCCTCAAGAGATGACAGAGAAGATACTGGCACTGGCAAAAAACAATGGTTCAACCTTGTACATGACGCTACTGGGAGCGCTCACCATTCTGCTGTCGAAATACGCTGGCGAAGAAGACATTATCATTGGATCGCCAGTGGCTGGCCGTCATCATGCAGACCTGGAAAACATTGTGGGTGTCTTTCTGAACACATTGGCGATGAGAAACTTCCCGCGAAGCGATCGAACCGTGGCCGATTTCCTTCAGGAAGTAAAGGAACGGGCACTGGCGGCGCTCTCTCATGCCGATTATCCATTCGAAACGCTGGTGGATCGCCTGACGCTGCCAAAAGATACGGCGCGTAACCCACTGTTTGATGTGATGTTCATTTTGCAAAATACCGGTGACGCGAAGGGAAGCATGAGTGCGAATGGGCTAACGCTCTCTCCATATCCATTTGAACAGCGCTCTGCCCAGTTTGATCTGACCTTTGACATCATTGAGCGAGAACAGCGCCTGATTGTCGATATCGAATACAGCAACAAGCTGTTCAGCAAAGAAACGATCGCGTCGATGTCCACACACTTCCAGAAGATTCTGGAGGAGATGGTGGAAGATCCGCAACAGTTAATCGGCAAAATGTCCATGCTGGCAGCACAAGAACGCTTGCTGCTGATGGAGCAATGGAATGACACGAGTTTGGAATACTCTCGTGAAAAAACAGTCGTCCAGCTCTTTGAAGAAGTAGCGGAAACTCAACCGAACGCGTTAGCTGTATCATGCGGAGATGAGAAAGTTACTTATGCGGAATTAAATCAGCGAGCAAACCAAGTAGCCCGTTTGATCAAGCAACACGGCGTCACTGCGGATACATGCGTTGGCCTTTTGACGAATCGCTCTGTGGAAATGATGGTTGGACTCTTGGCGATCTTGAAAGCTGGAGCTGCGTTTGTCCCGATTGATCCGCACTATCCAGAAGAACGTACCTCTTACGTTTTGGAAAACAGCATGACTCGCCTCGTCTTAACCCACGATTCTCTGGCAGAAAAGCAGTGGGGAAGTGTTGTCCGAGTAGACGTAAACGATCCCCGGATGGAGATGGAAGACGACTCCAATCTTCCGTCACAGGCTGCACCTGGCGATCTCGCCTATGTTATTTACACATCGGGTTCTACAGGCAAGCCTAAAGGCGTTATGGTTGAGCACGGCAATTTGATTAGCTTCTGCTCAGGGATCGGGGAACACATCGATTTTGCCAGCGCAGATAAAATGCTGGCTGTGACGACGATTTCGTTTGATATTTTTCTGCTTGAAACGATTGTACCGCTGACGAAAGGGATGACCGTGGTCATTGCAACCGAACAGCAGCAAGCAGACCCGCAGGTGCTCAAGGAGTTGATTTTGCAGGAAGAAATCACGTTCCTTCAACTGACTCCATCCCGTCTACAGCTCATGCTGGAAGAGAAGAGCAACTTGCACGCCCTTGACTGCCTGAAAGCGATCCTGCTTGGAGGAGAAGCCCTTTCATCTTCTTTGTTCCAACGGATTCGCACCCAGACCAAGGCGAGACTTTACAATCTGTACGGACCGACTGAAACAACGATCTGGTCTACGGTGCAGGACTTGACCGACGCGGAGGAAGTAACGATTGGCGCGCCGTTGCCCAACACACAAGTCTATATCCTCGATGAGCATCTGCAAGTGCAGCCGATGAAGATCACTGGCGATCTTTACATTGCAGGGGATGCGGTAACGAGAGGCTACTTCGGTCAGCCAACACTGACGGCTGAGCGCTATATCCCTAATCCGTTTAAACCTGGTCAACGTATGTACAAAACAGGTGATCTCGCGAGATGGCTGCCGGATGGGCGGATTGAATATGTGGGACGATCCGATTTTCAGTGCAAAGTACGCGGTTATCGAATCGAATTGGGTGAGATTGAAAGTGCCCTTTCTCAGCATCCGGATATTACGGAAGCGGTGGTCAGTGTGCGAGATACCGCCAGTAATCCTTACCTGTCTGCGTATTATATGGCAAAGCAAGCGTTGGACAGTGATGAATTACGAGCCATGCTGAGCAAAAGTTTACCTGATTACATGATTCCGAATTTTTATACGCATATGAGTATGTGGCCCCTGACACCAAATGGAAAACTGGATCGCAAATCATTGCCAGAGCCTGATGCTCTCCAAGACAAGCACACTGAATATCAAGCCCCGGCTACCAGACTGGAAGAACAGGTGGCGGGCATTTGGCGGGAAATGCTTAAACGTGAAACGGTCGGTATGCAGGATAACTTCTTCCACATAGGCGGTAATTCGCTTTTACTGGTGCAAGTTCATGCCAAGCTTGAACAGCTTTACCCTGGACGGGTTCGTATTGCCGATTTGTTCGCCCATCCTACGCTGTCTGGTCTAACCAACTTTTTGAAGAACACCGCTTTAGATGTAACAGATGAACAAGAGGAAATCGATACGACCGCTTATTGGTTGAAGGAGCTGGATCGTGTCTCGCTGATCGAGTTGCCGCCTCAGTATGGGGCTAGTGGAGAAGGGAATGCGGACGCAAACTGGGTCCAATTCTCACTTACTGATGATCTGTTTGAAAATGTGCAGCAGGTCAGTCAAATGGAGGCTGTGGCGGTTAGAGACGTTCTGCTTTCGATGTACCTGTACCTCATGTCGGAATTGACAGGACAGCAGGATCTTTATATGGAAGTGGCTGTCGACAAGGAGCTGCAGACGAAGGCCTATCCATTCCGGGTGAACATGTCAGAGGTCAACACCTTCTTCGACCTATTCAAGCAGGTGCAGCAGAAACGACAGTTCATCGAAAACATGACGGGAGAGGCCACATTGTGGCTAAAAAAATTACGGACGGATCGCAACGGCGGAACGATTATTCCATTCTTCGGCAGTGTCAATGAGTTTACAGATGTATCGTTCATATACCATGAACATGAGCTTACCTTCTGGATCAAGGAAGGAAAAGACGTGATTGATATCGTGTGTGCATTTGACCCTGATTGCCTCCGGGCAGAAAAAGTCACGGAGATGACGCTGGATTACCAGCAATTGCTCAGGATGCTAGTGAATGAATACATGACGTAGAGAAGGGTGATCAAAAATGGACAAAATCGCACTCTTATTCCCGGGACAAGGTTCGCAATATGTTGGAATGGGCCAAGCATTATGTGAGGCCCATCCCATTGCCGCTCGCACCTTTGAAGAAGCAAGTGATGCGCTTGGATTTAACCTGCAAACACTTTGTTTTGCAGGGGATGTACAAGAATTGACCAAAACAGAGCACGCACAGCCTGCAATCCTGACGGCAAGTGTCGCAGCCTTCCGCGTTTATTCACAGGAAATGAACATCGAACCGAAGTGGGTGGCGGGTCACAGTCTGGGTGAGTTTACGGCCCTGACTTGCGCCGGTGCTATCCAGTTTGCAGATGCTGTCCGCCTTGTCTATCGGCGAGGTCAGTTCATGCAGGCGGCCACGCCGCAGGGTGTCGGTGCCATGTCAGCAATCTTCGGGTTGAATGCTCAACTTGTCGAGGAGATTTGTCGGGAACATTCTCGTGACGATGCGATCGTCGTGGTCGCCAACCATAATTCCGCTGATCAGATTGTCATTTCCGGACATGCACATGCGGTGAGGCTAGCAGAAGAAGCGTGCAAGCAGCATGGCTCGACTTCCGTTGTCAGCCTCAAGGTGAGTGCGCCTTTCCATTCGCCTCTCATGGTGCAAGCCGCGGAACAATTAAATGAGGAATTGAAGCGATACACGTATTGCGATCCCAAATGGCCTGTGATTTCCAATGTGACAGCACAACCATATGTCCATGCTGATCAACTTGTCGATTTGCTCACAGCCCAGACAACAAGCCCTGTTCGCTGGCAATCCACGATGGATTACTTGGTAAAACAGGGAGCGAATACCGTAATTGAGGTTGGTCCCAAAAATGTGCTGACAAATTTGGCCAAAAGATATCCCCTTCGCGCCTATGCCTTTGACAAGCAGGGGGAGATCAATCGTTATCAGCAAGAGCTTCAGGATGCCAAAGCGCGTAATCAAGCAACAATTGCCCAATTCGTCGATTCTTGCATGACGATTGCTGTTTGCACGAAAAACCGCGGTCTCGATGAAGAGGCGTACCAGCAAGGGGTGATCGCTCCTTATCAAGCTCTTCAACAACTAAGGCAACAGCTGGAACAAGGAGAAAAAGAGGGGGGCTATGGGGATATACGCGAAGCTGTTTCTCTGCTTCGTTTGATCTTGCAAACAAAAAAAGCTCCTGACACGGAACAAGTCATGCGCTTTGAACAGCTGACTAGCAAACCAGACTTGCAACAGCGATTCCCTGAGATCGGCAAGGAATGGCAAGCAAGTTAAGCCGAACCAGGTGAGCAGAGGACTCAAGGAGGAAGAATGCAGTGAGCAAGCCATTAGGACTGAACCGAGTCAAACTGAATAAACAGCAGACGGATGCTCATTCAACAGGCAGCAAACCCAATCACCACGATATTGCAGTGATTGGTGCTGCTTGCCGATTCGGAAGCGCAGAAAACCCGGCAGACTTTTGGCGTCTGTTGCAAGCTGGTCAAGATTGTGTGAGAGAGCTACCTAAAGAGCGCCAGAACGATTTGATTCCATTGTTACTCGCCAAAGGGTTGACGATGGAGCAAATTCAATTTCGAGAAGCTGCCTACCTGAATGAAATTGATAAATTCGATCCGCAGCTCTTCGGTCTTTCTCCTAAGGAAGCCAGCCAAATGGACCCAAACCAGCGCTTATTTTTGCTGACATGCTGGGAGGCGATTGAGGACGCCGGATATGGTGGAACAATGCTCGTGGGCAGCCGTACAGGTGTATATCTGGGGTTTAGCAGTGATTTTGGTGAAGAGTATAGACGAATGATTCGAGAGCTGGAACCAGAGGCAATGTCAACCTCGATCATTGGCAATATGAAATCGGTGATCGCTTCTCGTGTCTCCTACCTGTTGGATCTCAAAGGTCCGAGCATGCTTGTGGATACTTCCTGCTCCTCGTCGCTGATGGCTGTTCATCTGGCATGCCAAGCGATTCGTCGAGGAGAATGTGAGATGGCGCTGGCCGGGGGTGTCAAGCTCATCTTGCTGTCTTTACAAGATGGGAGCAATGATTTGGGAATTTTATCGCAATCTGGTCGTACCAGACCTTTTGACAATGATTCAGACGGTACGGGTGTTGGTGAAGGCGTTGGCGCCGTTTTCCTGAAGCCGTTGACAAAGGCACTGGCGGATGGGGATTCGATTTATGCCGTGATCAAGGGAAGTGCCGCCAATCAAGACGGACATTCTTTCGGGCTTACCGCACCTAATTCATTGGCACAAGCCGAGGTGATTCAGCAGGCATGGAAAGACGCGCAAATTGACCCCGAGACCCTTTCCTATATCGAGGTGCACAGCATAGGCACCAAGCTGGGCGATCCGATGGAGATGGACGGACTGGAGAGAGCGTTTCGCCGATACACAAACCGCCGCCAATTTTGCGGGATCGGCTCCGTAAAAACGAACATCGGTCACACCGACCACGTAGCGGGGATGGCTGGTCTTTTCAAGGTGATTCTGTCTCTGAAACAAAAGCAGATCCCTCCGCATTTACACTTTCAGCGGGCGAATCGGATGATTCCTTTTGAACAATCTCCCATTTACATCCACGACACATTGACCGAGTGGGAACCAGAGCAAAGCGTGCGACGGGCTGGTGTCAGTTCGTTTGGGATGAGTGGAACCAATGTGCACCTCGTAGTAGAGGAAGCGCCATTCATACAGTCTCCCAAGCAAGACGAAGGTGTTCAGGCTATCGCTTTATCCGCTAAAAGCGAGGCGAGCTTGCTCAACCTGTTGCTCCGTTTTCAGAAGTGGACCAGCAAGCCTGTGGAGGAACTGCCGACATTGGAAAGTCTCAGTTTTACGGCAAATACGGGTCGTAGTCACTATGGCTACCGCTTGCTGCTTATTTGCAGGGACATGGACGATTTTGCCGCAAAAATCTCCAGGTTGTGCGTGAGCGACTGGACAACACTTTCTGAACCAGATATTTTCTTTGGCTGGCACAAGGTTATCTCGCAGGAAAAAGCAGACAGAGAGCCTGGGATCGTGACTGAGGCAGAACAACAAGCATTGAATAAGGCGGCCAATGAACTTTTGCAAAAGCTTTTATTGGCTCAAAGCAACGAGTTATCTGATCTAAAAGAGCTCGGCGAATTGTATGTGAGTGGAGCAGATGTACGCTGGAGTGTCATGTACACGTTCAAAAAGCCGCGCCGCGTGCACCTTCCTGTCTATCCGTTTGAGCGGAAGCGTTGTTGGCTGGACATCTCTTCTCTTCATTCTCTTGACAAGGATGCCGGGAGAGAAAAAGACCATGTTGCACCGCAAAAATCTGGAGAAGCGAAGCTGCCAAACGTGGTGGTACGTGGGAGAAAACATGATACGTACACCGTTTTGGAGCAAGAGCTGGCTCACATTTGGGGATATGTTCTGGGGCTTGAAGAAGTAGGTGTCCATGACAATTTTTACGAGCTGGGTGGGGACTCAATCATCGCGATTCGCATGATCAGCGAAATCTCCAAGCGGATGAACCGAGAAGTAGAGGTAGAAGACCTGCTTACCTATTTGACGATTTCCGATTTTGCTGCCTATCTTGATACGGCTGGGTATGAAGTAGAGCAGGTTGCGAAAGCAGAGGCAGCTGCTACTACAGTCCAAACGGTTCAACAACGAAACGCAAAATCATGGCATGGCGGCGCGCAAATCAAACGCAGCTCGTATGCCGATGTCAGTCATTTATCCTGGCGTCAATGGAATTGTTATGATCGCGGCCTCGCTTTATTAATGGAGGAGCAGGATGCCCATCTGATTCCGTATTTTAAGCTTTTTCTCGGGTTGAAACGCAGCTATCAGCTTGATGCTGAGGGGTACCCCTATTCGTATCGGGAACATGCTGAGGTTATGGGTTATTTATCGGATGAGGAGATGCTATACAAATTTGGCTATCGGGTCAAACTTGTGCCTGTCGCTCGTCTGGATGAATTGCATGAGTCGATCATTCTCCAATTGGATCAAGGCAAGCCCGTAATGGTTGCGTTTGACGAGTACTACACCTTTTATACGCCGCAATACCAGAAGGAACATACCGATCATCTCACCGTCATCACTGGTTATGACCATGACAAGCAGGTTTATACGATCATCAATCACAATCATTTGACTCGCGGGCAAGCGCAGCGAATCCAGTACGATAAATTTTCCACAACGTACCAAACGCTTGAGGAGATTTATGCAAATCTAGAGCCGCATTCCCGGCTGATCATGGTGCTCGATCGCGTTACAGATGACGAAGCAAGTTTGCGTGAGAGCGCGGAGCAGGAGTTGATGCGATTACTAAAAGCGGTCGAGAGTAAACAGCAAGTTGGCCGTGAGCTTACACTGTTGCTGTCACTTACGGAGCAGCCAGACATCTATTTTCAAGAAGCCAATTTAAATGAGCTTTACGTTCAATTAGGCGGGAAAGAACTGTGGGTGGAAACATTATTGGACTGGTATATTCCACAGGGGGATCAGTCTGTACGCGAACTGGCGGAGGAGATTTTGCAGATATCCAATCACGTGGTGAATCGCTATGCCCTTAGCTTATATAAAGAAAAAATGTTGAAGCGATCTGACATGGAAGCTGCTGTCGACAAGTTGAGGTTTCTCACTCGTCAATTTCTGCAACAAGTATTTACCTTGCGAAAATGTGACTCGGATATCCGATAGTCGCATGTGATTACCATTACGATAGACAGGAAGGAGAGTGCTCATGTCACTCACCGAGATTCAACCGAGCAAGCATCCGAACCTGGATTGCATCGGCGCTTCTATCTACACGGTTCTGAAATACCGGAACTTTTCCGCCTTAGAAACAGCTTGGAAGCAGTGCGGTGCCATCTATCTGAAAACGCAAGATTCTCCTTATGGAGATATAAACGGTCAATACATGAGAACAGTCGCTGAGCTCAGGTGGATTCACAATATCCGCGTAGAAGGAGGGGCTGAACCGCAAGATGACCTGTTTTTGGCAAATATACAAGAACGTTTGGAACGGGAGATACCAATAATCGTCCTCTGCAATATGGCAGAACTCCCGTACAACCCTTATTATCAGGACCTGCCTGAAATGCATAGCATCATTGTCACAGGTAGAGAAGATAACCAGCTTCTGATCGTCGATGATTACTACCGGTACAAAGGTCTGTTGCCCATCGAGCAATTTTTACAGGCTAGCAACTCTTCCTATCGGGATGCGGGCACAGGCGAATGGTATCCACTCCACAATCGATCATTTGAATTGGTACTCTCGGATTCCCTGTATCCGACGCCAGATCAGTTGCTTGAAGCCGTCACGAGCAATCTCAGCGTACTAGAGGGGCGTTGCGACACAAGTCAAATCAAGCGGGAGTTGGATCTACCCGACGATGTCAACGTCGAGGTTGGGCTAAAATCCCTTGATCCTTTTCTCAAAGACGTAGAGGCTTTTCTCGCTAGCAGAGTAGAGATCACAGATGATCATCTCGATATCCTTAACCACAGCTTGATCAGCATGGCACAAACAAGAGCGATGTATGCCAATGTCTTGCAGGCGATCAGTGAAAAGTATGAAAACTTTGGTGAACTTGCCGAGCAGTATCGCAGTATCGGACATCAATGGAAAATTACGACCAATATGATTTTGAAGGCTTTTGACAGTAATCGCAGTGACATGGTTCATCGCGTTCTGCAAAAAATCAGCATCATAAAAACGCAGGAATTTGAGGCAGTCACAAAAACAAGAGAATTACTGGAACGGGTTGGCGTTGTTGTGTAAGCATCTACTACTTGGAGGGACTCCTATGGAAAGGGAAAACGAAGTATACGAGACACTCCTCCGGTTGTTTTCTGAATATGTGAACGAAAGCGGAGAACTTACGGAGTACATTGATTCATTGACCTTTATCAAGTCGGTCGTAAAGGTGGAAAAAGAGTTTGGCATTGAATTCGATGATGACATGCTCCATTTGGAAAACTTTCAAGATATGAAAACGTTGGCAGGTTACATCCAGCAAAAAATGGATACAAAATCTGCCTGATCGAAGGGGCAAGATGTATACGGTCGATCGAATGAAGACCGGAAAAATCGGGAGTGAGGGCTCAACATGCTAACAAAAATGATGGCCATAAGTCACATGATTGGCAATACGCCTTTAAACAAACTTGAGCATGAGCACATCAATCTGTTTTGCAAACTGGAATACAACAACCTCATGGGGAGTGTAAAAGTGAGGCCGGCCTTTTACATATTACAGGAGGCGATCAAAAGAGGAGAGATCACGCAGGAAACGACCGTAATCGAGTCTTCTTCGGGAAATTTTGCTATCGCTTTGGCGACATTGTGCAAGCGACTGGGAATTAAATTTATTCCCGTCATTGATCCAAATATCAATCCCGTCTATGAGAACTTGCTCAGGGTAATTTCCCATGAGGTCGTAAAAGTAACGGATCGTGACGAGACAGGAGGATTTCTCCTAACGCGCATCCAAACGGTCAATCGCCTGCTGAATGAGACGAATAACTCGTTTTGGACCAATCAGTACGGAAATCCGGATAGCGCTCGAGCCCATTACTTCGGACTGGGAGCCGAGATTGCAGACAGCTTTGAGACATTGGACTACGCTTTTATCGGCGTTAGCTCTGGCGGCACGATTACTGGAATCTCACAGCGATTGAAGGAACGTTTTCCGGACATAAAAATCATTGCTGTCGATACGGTAGGATCGGTAATTTTCGGACAAGAACCACAAAAACGTTACATCCCGGGAATTGGATCGAGCATGCGGCCTGACATACTCAAGGGCGCGATTATTGATGAGGTCGTTCATGTTTCGGAGGAGGACACAGTCAAGGCTTGCTATCAGCTATACGCTGAGCATGGCATTTTTGCTGGAGGATCTTCTGGAACTTCCTATTGGGCAATTGAAAACTACTTCAAAGATCAACAGCACGTCGTTAAGCCAAATGTCGTCTTTTTATGCCCAGACGGTGGTATGCCCTATGTCAATACTGTATACAACCAGGAATGGGTACAGTGGTTGCATCAGCAAAAGCATTCTTTCGTTGGCAATTAAGCAGTGTCCAATAAATCTACTACGATAAGCAGGGTGGGATGTACGATGTTATATCTAAACACGAGTGATATTGAAAAGGTCGGCAAGAATTGGAAGGAAACCATTGATGTCATTGAACATGCTGTACATTCCTTACAAAAGGAAGATTATGCACAGCCAATTAAACCATATTTGCGATACCATGACATGTCAAATCGCATTATTGCCATGCCAGCATTTGTAGGCGGAGATACCTACATGGCGGGAATCAAGTGGATTGCCAGTTTCCCGAAAAACCTTCAAGAGGGTATCCAACGCGCGCATTCGATTACCATCCTGAACGAAGCTAGAACGGGTAAGCCTGTGGCAACAATTAATACGGCCCTGGTCAGCGGCATCCGAACTGCTTCCGTTTCCGGTCTTCTCCTCAAGCATTACGAACAAGTACGTCCCCTGCAAAATGTAACGGTCGGAATTATCGGATTTGGCCCGATTGGCAGACTTCATCTGCAAATGGTAACAGCCATGTTAGGAGAGAAGATCACCAAGGTGGTTCTCTTTGACATTGCGGGTATCCAGCAGGAGCATATTCCGGCCGAGATAAAAGAGAAAACGGTTATCGCGCAAACGTGGGAAGAAGCATACTGCGAGGCAGATGTGTTCATTACGTGCACGGTGTCACCGCATGGTTTTATTGACAAGCAACCAAAAAGACAGTCCTTGTTGTTAAATGTATCGTTACGCGATTTCACACCAAAAATTCTCGACTATACCCGCTCCATTATCGTAGACGACTGGACTGAAGTTTGCCGGGAGAATACGGACATCGAGATCATGCATCTGGAGAGAGGCTTGCAAAAAGAAGATACCAAATCCATCACAGATATCGTCTGCCTTGACCAGATGAAAGAGTTTCCACATGATGAGCCCATCATGTTTAATCCGATGGGGATGGCGATTTTTGATATCGCCATTGCTGCCTACTATTATAAACAAGCACTCTCGCAGGGGATCGGAACTCACTTGCAAGACTAACTGGAGGTTACCATTTTGTACGATGTGCTGGCAAATCTAAAACTGGTAGAGTCATCTCGTATTTGTTTGCACGAGTCACATGAAAACAAGCGACTACACAAGACCAGACAGATCATTGAGGAGGAAGGGATTTTGCGCCATCCTCCGCTGGCGATTCTCATGCAAAACGGTCAGTATTTGATCATTGATGGTGCACATCGGACCTTTGCTCTTCAAGCGCTTGGGTGCAAACATATCCCCGTACAGGTAGTGGAGCATGAGGATTTTCACTTGGATATGTGGGATCATATTGTGCCAGTTGCTGCATGGTTGCAATCAGTGGAGCAGGATTCTGTGTTTCGGTGGGAAACCGAGCGTTTAGGTGAAACGCCTGTGGCAGAAATGAAGATAGGGAACAAAGAACGCTTCTACCTGTATCCAAAGGAGAATCGGCAGGATGATGAGTGGCGAATGACGCTATGGCGTCAATTAGTGGACAGTTACAACTATAGCCACCCGGTGCATCGTCTGCCCACAGGGATGCTCGAATGGCCAGAAACAGGAGCCGCCTTGATACGGTTCCCGCCAATCAGTCTAGCGGAATTGGAGCGTATCGTATCGAAAGGGCATGTTTTGCCTGCGGGTGTTACTCGTTTTGAAATAGACGGGCGTCTATTAAACTTGTGTATTCCGATTAGCCTATTAAAACAGGAACAAATCGAGCGAGAACAGTGGGAGCGATTGGTTAAAAAATGGAGAGAAACCTTGCGCCTCTACTCGAAACCCGTGTATATGTGCGATGCGTAATAAGAAACCGTGGCGAGTGTGATTCGCCACGGTTTCTATCCAATCCCAATTACACACGTACTCGTTTACTTGCGGGTGCGGTCTTTCCCACAGACGCAGTGCCTAAAAAGGAGTGGATCATTCTGCAAAAGATCAAAGATGGGTCGAGAAGGAAACTAGCATTCTTGCTGATGTGTCTGGTTCTCGTATTTTCCGGCAGTATGCCTGTGTACGCCGAAACGAACGTTCGACAGGATGCGGAAATCGCAACAGCAATCGAACAGCTAGTCAATAAAACCATGGAGTCGGAAAAAATCCCGGGTGCTGCCGTTGTGGTCATCAAAGAGGGGAAAACGATTTACAAGCAATCGTTTGGATTTTCCGATGTCCAAAAGCAGGAACGGATAACTGCTGACACATTGTTTGAAATCGGATCGAACTCCAAAGCCTTTACAGCGCTAGCCATGCACCAGCTGGTCGAGCAAAAACGTCTTTCTCTGGATGATCCTGTTCAGAGCTTTATACCGTGGTTTACCGTTACATATAAAGGACAACCGGAAACGATCCTGATCAAGGATTTGCTGTACCATACCAGTGGGATTCCGTTTGAAAGCATTGGCTCCATACCTGTCTCATCTAGCGAGAATGCAATTGAAGAAACAATTCGAGCGCTCAATCATACAGAGCTGGCACGTAAGCCAGGGACAGCGTATGAATACGCTACATTTAACTATGATGTCCTTGGCTATATTGTTGAAAAAGTGACCGGAGTATCATTTGAGCAGTATGTGCAGCAACAAGTCATTGCCAAATTGGGACTAACCCATACCTATATGAAGGCACAGGCACCCGAGTGGGATATGGCAAAAGGGCACAAAATCAGCTTCTTTTCTCCAAAAGTGAATAATGCGCCTGATTATCGTGGAAACACGCCAGCTGGTTATGTCGTATCCAACCTGAACGACATGGAACGATGGCTGAAGATTCAGCTAGGGGTGGAGTCCTCTGCGTTTCGTACGGAGTTGGTGCGTGCCTCACATCTTCCTGACCGATCTGTACCTCCAGCGGCGGACGGTTCCTCGTATGCGTCAGGCTGGATGATTTATCAGGATGGTGGGGGGCAAATTTCGCACGGCGGCAACAACCCTGGATTCTCGTCGTACATGGTGTTTCGCCCAGAGGAAAAGCTGGGAGCAGTGGTTTTGACCAATACAAACACCTTGAACGCATTTGTTATCGCGGAAGGGGCCGTCAATCTCGTACTAGGCAAAGAAGTGCCAGTAGTCGTGTCTGACACCAATCTTCAAGCGGATCGTATGGCAAGTATTTCTCTCGTGATCCTTGGTATCCTTTTGTTGGTACTTAGTGGGGGGATCGTGCAGATTTTCGTGCAAGTCTATCGAGGCGAACGAAAACTCGTCGCGAATGCGGGGCGAATTTGTTTTGCATCCTTCGTTGCATTCGTTGTCATGGGCAGTGTTTTAACCGCCGCCTTATACTATTTGCCAGATGTTTTTTTTATGGGCTTACCATGGCCGTTTATCGAGGTCTGGCTTCCAATCACCATTTTTTACGCCATGTACGCATTAGTAGCTGGACTTGCTTTATTTAATGTGTACATCACACTCATCCGTTTGTTCCCGAAATCGCAAGAAACATCCATGACGTCTATTGTCATACAGGGGCTTATCAGCGGATTTGGGAATGCGTTGATTATTTTTATGATCAATCTGGCGCTCACTTCTACGAACAAATTTCATGCATCCATTTTCCTGTATTTTCTCCTGGGTATCTTGTTGTATATCGTCGGGGAGAAAATGATGCGTAGCCGACTGATTGTGATCACAAATGAAATCGTCTACGAAAAAAGAATGGAACTGATCCGCAAAATCTTTCGGACCCCTTATCAAAAGTACGAGACACTTGATAACGGTGAAATATATGCGGGGTTAAATAACGATACGGAAACGATTAGTACGTTTGCCAATAGTGTCGTTGTGGCACTGACGAGTGCGGTTACACTCGTATTTTGCTTCATTTATCTGGGCTCGCTGGATCTATACGGATTTTTGTTTTGTCTGGCTATCATTTTTGTGGCTGTAGGCTTGTATACGCTGGCAGGTCGCTTTGCAAACAAAGTATGGGAGGAAACCAGAGACATCCAAAATGTGTTTTTCTCCTATATTACCGATATGATCGGAGGCTTCAAGGAGCTGTATCTGACGCAGGCACAACGAAAAGAATTTGAAGAAGACATGGAAAGAAGCTGCTCTGACTATCGACATAAAAAATCAGCGGGCCAATTTAAATTTGTGAACGTGTATTTGATTGGGGAATTGCTATTCGTAGTGGTAATCGGCACGGTTGCCTTTTTATTCCCGGTTCTTTTCCCTTCGCTTCAAAAAGAGATGCTGATTAGTTATGTGTTTGTCTTTCTGTATATGACAGGACCCGTTCACGGTATTTTGAATGCAGTACCGGAGCTGATTCGGATCAAGATCAGCTGGCAGCGACTGAATGCGTTGCTTGATTCGTTATCAGTGGAAACGAGAAGAGAAGAAGAGAGCTTGGCTGTGCAGAACGCGCAAGACTTTGAGTCGTTTTCATCGGAACAGGTACGTTTTCGATACAAAAACAAGGAGGGCGAAGAGTTTTCCGTAGGGCCGCTGGACTTCTCCTGCCAAAAAGGGGAGATCGTCTTCATTGTTGGTGGCAACGGTAGCGGGAAGTCAACGTTTGCCAAGCTGATTACCGGATTGTACGAGCAGGATGAAGGCGAGTTTTTCATGAACGGCCAAACAGTGAGTGCGGATCAACGCTGCGAATTCTTTTCTGCGATCTTCAGTGATTTTTATCTGTTTGAGAAGATGTACGGAATCGATTACCAAGCGAAGCAAGAGGAAGTGAGCAAATATTTAGAGGTGCTTCGCATCGCAGACAAAGTAGAAGTGGATGAAACGGGAATGTTTAGCACGACGAAGCTGTCTACGGGTCAGCGTAAGCGTCTTGCCTTAATGCTCAGTCTGGTAAGAAACCGGCCCATTTTCCTCTTTGACGAGTGGGCAGCGGACCAAGATCCAGAGTATCGTCAATTCTTTTACGAATCCCTGCTGCCAGAAATGAAAAGACAGGGCAAATGTGTCATCGCGATTACACACGACGATCGCTACTTCCATCTTGCTGATCAGGTAGTGAAAATGGAGAGTGGGCGAATTATTTCGCAGCAAACACTTGCGCATGCCTGATGGAAAAGCAAGCAGAGAAGACCGAATGGGGATGGTGCCCGGCGGTCTTTTTTGGTATGAGTGGCACAGCTCCCTTCGACCGGAGATCTAGACAAATAATTCAGACAGCTATATAATTGGAAGCAGTAGGAATGGAATGTAGTAAAATCGTGCGGGTGTAGTTCAATGGTAGAACTCCGGCTTCCCAAGCCTGCGGCGTGGGTTCGATTCCCATCACCCGCTCCATACGAAATGGTCGAAAAGCCTTTGAATACAAAGGCTTTTCTTGTTTGTTCAGCCATGGTTGCAGAAAAACACGATTGAAGCGAAACTTTTAAGTGGTTCGTAAATAAACCAGAAGGGGCTCGACCAGTAAGTTCTGGTGAACTCATAGTAAGATCAGGCTGGATAGTTCATTCAAGAGACAAATGTTCCCACTTATCTTCTGCCGAGCAGAAGAGATCCGTGCTACCTGGCTGCACGATCCATTTTCATAAAGACCAGCCTACTCCGAGAGCGATCTTTTGGATGTCGAATTTTTCGGTCACCAGCCGATGCTGTAGTTTAACGTTGTCATAGAGGGTTACCTGCGGAAAATTAGCCCGGTCGAAAGGGGGAGGCGTGTTACTGGCAGACGAAGATAATCCGTTGCCCAGCAGATTTGGAACGATAATGAAATATTTCTGAGGATCGAGTGCCGTACCGTTTCCAATCAACCATTCATTCTGAACATGCTGGTCGCCAAAAACAGTTGGATAGTTGATAAGACGATGACATTATCTTTCATAGAAGCAGTAAGGGAGGTTATCTCTATAGAGGAGGAGAATAAAACCGTTTAGCATATTCGCAATATGCAGGATTTTAATTTGAATCCTAAACTTCCATCTGGCTTTACAAAACCGGCTGTTTTTGCTTTCTGAAATCTTAACGTCGTTAAATCCGCGTTTGCTGGTGGTACTCGATGCCTACAGAACAGGTAGCCCCAAAAATGAAAATATTATCTCTTGACAGTTATTTATGTAAGTTCAGCTCGTCTTTATCGTTTTTGGGAACAACCGATATCTTAACGTGATGGCGATACCCCGTCAAAGGAATCCCTTCTTTAATGTCGAAATATTTGGTGAAAATAGGGAATCGAGGAGAGAGGAAAATGGATAAGGAATTTTTCAGCAAACATTTTTGTCTTGAAAAAGTTAGTGAAGGGATATACGTTGCAATTGCAAGAGAAGGCGGTGGTGCCGTAGCAAATGCAGGCTTTATTGATTTAGGAGATAAAACAATAGTTTTTGATACATTTAACACACAACAGGCTGCTGAAGATTTAAGATATATTGCAGAAAAAATAACAAATCGACCCGTGACCTGGGTTGTAAATAGTCATTGGCATGGAGATCATATTCGAGGTAACCAAGCATTTAAACAAAGTAATATTATTTCAAGTGAAATTACATATGAAAAAATGAAGGATATTCATCCAGCGAGAATCGATAAGCAGAAAAATGATATACAAGGTCTAAGAAATTATATTCATTCTTTAAAAGGTCAAATAAATCAATCCAATGATCCTAAGTTAAAACATCAAATAAACTTTCTAAGCGAATTAGAAGTTTCATTACCAACTTTGAAATTAGTTTTACCTCAAAAAACATTTTTTGATGCCATAACGTTTCATGGAATTAACCGTAGTGCACAGCTTTTCACATTAGGTGGTGGACATTCATTTTGTGATGCAGTTCTCTATATTCCAGAAGAGAAAGTAATATTCATGGGTGATTTATTATTTGTTGATTGCCATCCAACATTTTTTGAAGAATCGAATCCTGAGAATTGGATTCACATTTTGGAAAAGGTTAGAGCTATGGATGTTAAGATAGCGATTCCAGGACATGGTCCAATTGGAACAAAATTTCACATTTTAGAATTAATAGACTATATAACGGATTTAACTTTAGTTGCACGAGAAAAAGACCAAATCGAAGATATCAAAGTACCAAACAACTACAAAAATTGGGGTTCCCCAAAGGTTTATCAACAGAATATTAAAATGCTAAAGGGAATAATGAAATGTTAAATCATAATAGAAATCCGTTTACATTCCACAATATGAGGTCCGGGCCCGTGTCCATCGAGCCAGAAAAACGCTAATCTCAAGAATTACAACAACATATGTCACCATTTGGTATGCAAATCTTTAAAGAATTTACAGTTTATTTTTAGAAAAAAAGAAAAAATAGCAATAAAATGGTTATTCATGCGGAATTTTTGGAAATGGTTTTTTGCAGATGGTAGCAGCTAAACCGGCATATTGATTATTCTTGCCGCCAGATAAAGACAAAGCATGCAATTCTTTAGGGATTTACGTAATGAGTGTTGATCAGGTATTTGCGGTATCAAGAGGAGCGAAAGTAAGGGAGCCGGTTATAAACTGTGTTTCAGGTGATCGATTCGGAAGTATATTGGAACCTTTTGGAGTAAGATGGTCTATTATGACTCGGATTGAGGATTTGTCAGAAGAAGAAAGTAGCCGGAGGGTCACTGAATGGGCCAATAGCTTTAGCGGAGAATAAATACAATAATCATTTTACATAGAAAGTGTTAATAGTGATCAGTTGCTGAAATGGTGTACAAAGTCTAATAAATCAACTGAATAGTGGAAGATACATCAAACTATGAGTCCTTTCCGCGTTAACAAGCCCGGCTTTCTTTGCCTGTATCTCCATTTAAGCATGGATCGCCGTCCTTTTTTTATGGTATCAGTAGTGGGGTGTGTTGATAAAATAGAATCGGAGGATTGACATGAGAACCATACCACTCGGCACGAGCAAGTTAGAAGTACCAGTCATCGCAATTGGATGCATGAGGATTGGGTCATTAGACAAGCTGCAAGCGGAGCGCTTTGTACAAACAGCACTTGAAGAAGGGGCGAACTTCTTCGACCATGCAGATATTTATGGAAAAGGCAGATGTGAGGAAGTATTTGCGGAAGCGATTCAGATGAGCCCTAGCGTTCGCGAGCGTATCCTTTTGCAATCGAAATGTGGCATCCGCCCCGGCATGTTCGACTTTTCCAAGGAGCATATTTTGAACGCAGTGGATGGCATTCTAAAACGCCTAAAAACGGAATATTTGGATGTATTGCTACTGCATCGCCCAGACACGCTTGTCGAGCCAGAAGAAGTAGCGGAAGCGTTCGATCTTCTGGAAAGCACGGGTAAAGTGCGCCACTTTGGCGTCTCCAATCAAAATCCGATGCAGATCCGGCTGTTAGACAAATATGTGAAGCAACCAATCGTCGCCAACCAGTTGCAGCTCAGCATTATGAACGCGACGTTGATTTCCCAAGGCTTCAACGTCAATATGGCGAACAATTCGGCTGTGAACCGCGATGGCAGTGTACTCGACTTCTGTAGGCTGCATGATATTACGATTCAGCCCTGGTCGCCGTTCCAGTATGGATTTTTCGAAGGATCTTTCCTTGGGAACGAGAAATTTCCTGAGTTGAACAAAAAAATCGATGAAATGGCAGCTAAATATGAAGTATCCAACACGACAATCGCCATCGCTTGGCTACTACGGCACCCGGCGAACATGCAACCTGTCATTGGCACGACGAATATCGACCGAATGAAAGATTGCGTGAAAGCAGCACATATTCGTTTGACGCGAGAAGAGTGGTATGACATCTATCGATCTGCCGGAAATGTGTTGCCATAGCTCCAACGCGAATAGCTTTCATAAATCCCTCTGATTGTGTCAGGAGAAGTGGCTAGTAAAATCACAGCCTCGATCGTCATAGATGGGAAAGATGGTTTGTTTGCTCGTATTGATAAAGTAGACCCGATGAAAAATACGTGGCTGTAATCCCATATCCTGACGGCAGATTGCTTTTACCATTGGAACATAGGCAAAGTCCGATGTCTTACACTTCAAGGCGAATCGATGCGTTCGATAGGCTTCATTCTCATCGTCTTCTGAAAAAACGCAAGGAATAGTGTGTTGTTACAGCTTATACAAAAGGGATTTGACAAAACGGATTCCAATATCCCAGCTATAAAACAAAGGTGGTCTAAGCATTAATGCTGGAAATGTATGGTGTAAATACTCGTGTAACGTCACCAAAGCACCTCGCTCTACTCGAATAGATTTTACCTATTCTTGTAAAAATTCTTTTTGTTTCCACTCTTTGTATTGAGTAAGGTCGCTGCTTACTTGTCGAAACACCAATCCAATGATTGTCGCATCATCTAGTAAACCAGCAACAGGAATAAAATCTGTGATGGCATCTATGGGTGAAACAAAGTACAAAATCCCGGCAATAATCATCAAGATGGATTTAACAGGGATTGTTCGATATTTACCACTCGTCCAATCACCGAAAATTTGAAAGAGTAGCTGTAAATTCTCCCACACATCTCCGATTGCTTTTTTATCTGCTTTTTTCATTGCTTTTTTTAGGAGATTAGATGCTTTTTCTTTATCGTTCAGATATTCAGAGGCTTTTGATTCATAATTTTTAAGAAACCTCTTTTCATGTTTAGCCATAGGACCTCCTATGTTTCGTCGAAGCCAAAAAGGGTGAGGAAACGCTCATTATTGGCTTCGTTGTTATTGAAACCCACTTGTACATCCCCAAAGAACGAGGTAGCGTATAGGCAATTTACATCTACATTTTCACTACAGCGAGAGCTTATCATTTATTTTGCCCGTAGAAAAGTAGCGCTTCGGATGTACGATTGCTTCCAAGCGATTACACCAAGATGATTTTCCCCTTACGATGAGGGCTCTCCGCAAATTGCACCGCCTCTCTTACATCATGCAAGGCAAATTTCGCTCCTGGCTCTGCTAAAAAGAGCTTCCCATTCTGAACGAGCTCGATGACTTTCTCAAACGTTTCGTGCCAGGTAGACACGGAAACTCGTTGATTCCAGTGGCGCAATAAAAACAGTTGAGGGAGAACGCCAAGCTCTTTCGAGATCATGGACCAATCCACTTGAACTCCCGATAATAGGCCTAACGACAAGAAAATTCCACCGGCACGTGTAGACTTCGCCAGCTCTAAACCATCTGGGCCGCCAATGGAATCAATAGATGCATGAGCACCTTGTCCGTTCGTTACACTCTTGATGGCATCATAGATAGACACACATGAACTGTCGATGACATGCCACGCCCCGAGTTGCATCAACTCCTCGGTATATCTTGCGTTTCGGACGATGGCGATCACCCGAAAACCGAGAAGAGCGGATAGCTGAATAAACAAGCGGCCAATGGCTGAGTTGGCTGCATTGACTAGCAAAACCTGTTGAGATAGTTGAAGGGTCTCATTGCAGATGACCCATGCAGTGATAGGGTTGATGTACAACTGACATGCCATATCATCCTGGATCGAATCGGGAACCGCAATGGCTAACTCAGCTGTCGTTTTTACGTATTCTTGCCACGTACCCTCACCGCGCAAAGGCAGAACACGTTTCCCGATAAGAGAGCGGGGAGCAAAAGGACCCGTATCAATAACGGTACCAACCCCCTCATACCCAGGTATGGCGGGAAGGTTGATACGATGCTTGTAGGCACCTCGAATCGGGATGACGTCAGAAGGATTTATAGGACGTGCGCTCATTTTCACCAAAATTTCATCTTGCTTCAGCGGTTCAATCAGCCGCTGTTCAATATTCAATACTTCATGAGGTTCACCAAATTGATTGTAACGTACTGTTTGTGCATACATGGTTGTGTACTCCTAACGTTGTCTTGCGTACGGGATCGGAATGTCATTATTTTAGGTATAAAAAATAAACGCCGTCAATCAACTTTCGCTTTAAAGAGGAAATAATTTGACATAAAAAGCGGTTGAAAGTGAAAAAAGAGCGCATCTGCGCTCTTTCGAATCATGCTTTTGCCCGTGGTGCACTTTCAAAGCCGATCTTTTTATGCGTGCCATCACAGAACGGTTTCTTCTCGGATTGACCGCATCGACAGAGTGAAAAAGATGAACCGACTTCATACTTGTCACCTGCTCCATCCAGCAATTCAACTTCACCCGTAACACGAATGGAGCCATTGTCGTTAATCTTGATGGTTACTTTTTCTTGATCCACATGTCATCCCTCCTTTTTTACTATCTTTACCTACTATGCTTTCAATCAGAAGGGTATGTAGTAAATAATTGCTGCTCTACATGGGAAGAGCCTGCCGCAGCGATCGTGAACTTGCTGGCAGCCCATGACGAATTCGTGTTAAAATCAGGACAAGGTACGGTTATTTTTAGCGGGGAGAGGGTTTTGTCTCATGACGATTTCGATGGATGACTTAGAGCAATCCTGCTGGGAATGCGAAGGCAAGGGGATTCTTTTGAATGAAAACAAGCAAGAGGAATCATGCCCCAAATGCCAGGGTAAGGGAGCCATTCTTACCGCACAAGGTCAGACCCTCCTACACTTTATAAAAAAGCACTTGTAAACGCACGAGCTTGATAAAAAGCGGGAGGCCGTCAAATCCTCACCTGGTTACGGGTGGGAACTGGCGGCCTTTTTAGCGAGCCATAAGACTCTAAACCGACGTAGCATGATTCGGCTGTTTTTTGCTACCACTCTGGCGACCGATCAGCAAGAAAACGAGGAGCAAGACAAACGGAATCGCTACAGTAGTCGTGTCACCGTGTAAAAGAAGAGTGATTGTAGCACCAAGCATAATCACAGCGAGCGCATAGGCGGCGTAACGTGTATACTTTTTCATCAGTAGGCCCAGTCCGCCAAGCACCTCGCCTAAACCGATTACAACTTGGAACCAATGGGGAAACCCGAATGCTTGGAAAGCGAGTGTTGACTCTGGATGTCCAATCAGCTTATAAATACCAGATGAAAGAAACATCAAGCACAACCCTACGATCAATACCCATTTTGCGAAAATACGCAGACCTATCATACTTAAATCCTCCAATCGTTTCGTTGATGGATTCAGTATAAATCGCCCATTATGACATCTTTTGTCATATAACAATGACTGAACGATATACGATACATATATTTACAATCGGATATGCTTATCGTTTGTGTTTCGTAGATCAATCGTATATAGATGGAGAAAACAATGAATGACAGTGGGGAGGATGAACATTGAAGGTTTTAGTAGTAGAAGATGACAAGACCATTGCAGATGGTTTGCACTATTCGCTATCCAGTGAGGGTTATGAAGTAGTTCTTTGTGAAGGGAAGCAAACTGCCATTGAAACAATCAAGCAACAACGTTTTGATATTTATTTACTGGATCTAACTTTGCCAGATGGTAATGGCTATGAAATTTGCGAATATGTAAAAGAAAATCAGGATGCACCTGTCATCTTCTTGACGGCGTGTGATGATGAAATCAATGTGGTTCGAGGGTTAGATATGGGAGCAGACGACTATATCACAAAGCCGTTTCGTATCCGGGAGCTGATTAGCCGAATGAAGTCATCCCTTAGGCACTACCAAAAAGAACCCACCCCGACTGACAAAGTGAAGATTGGACATGTTGTCGTGAATACAAAACTGGCTAAAGTGTACAAAGGAACCGAGGAAGTGATGCTGACTGCTTTAGAATACCGGTTGCTGTTGGCATTCATAAATAGTAGGGGGCAAGTTCTGTCCAGAAATCAGTTGTTAGAGGGCATTTGGGATCTAGATGGAAACTTTATCAATGACAATACTCTTTCGGTCTACATTAAGCGGCTACGAGAAAAGTTGGAGGATGATAGCCAGAATCCCAAAGTGATAGAAACCGTACGCGGACTTGGCTATCGAATGAGTGGAAGTCATGCTTAAAAACAAGGAAATCCGCAAGTTATGTATGTATAGCGTAGTGATTTCCATCATTGGGATCACGATTCTTTGGATAATCGATTGGAAAGCGGGGATTGTGGCGATTGCCATGGTATTTCTGCTCCTTTCATGTTTTTTCTTGTTTACCCGCAAACGTTATCAGGACATCAGTAAGCTGGCTTATTATTTGGCTTCTGTATATTCAGGTCAACCCACGATGGATATTAGGGATAACGTTGAGGGTGAATTGAGTATTCTGAAAAATGATATTTATAAAGTGACATTAACGTTGTCCGAGCAGTCTACTCTTCTGAAAAAGGACAAACAATACTTGGCAGATACTCTTTCGAACATCTCCCATCAACTAAAAACGCCACTTGCCTCTATGTTTGTCATGGCTGATTTGTTAAACAACCCTAGTCTGCCAAAAGAAAAGAGGGAGGAGTTCTTGGGCAAGATTATCAATCAGTTGAAGCGTATTGAATGGCTCGTGACTTCATTGCTTAAGCTGTCCAAAATCGATGTGCAGAGCGTTATTTTCAAGAAGGAACTCGTATCTGTCAAAAAAATGATAAACAAGGCATTAGAACCGCTCCTCATCCCCATGGAATTAAAAAATCAGGAGCTTTCTTTTTCCTGTAAAGAAGACCTTTTCGTGTATGGAGATGAAAACTGGACGGTAGAAGCCATTTTGAACATAATGAAAAACGGGATTGAGCATACGCCCGTTGGGGGACGTATTGCCATTTCGTGTGAGGAAACACCTTTGTATACACAAATTGTTATTACCGACAGTGGCGAGGGGATTAGCCCGGAAGATGCTCCACACATTTTTGAACGATTTTATAAAGGGAAGAATGCAGGAGTGGATAGTATTGGAATAGGGCTAGCCATGTCTAAAACAATCTTGCAAAGTCAAAACGCCGATGTATTTATGGAAAGCCAGACTGGTGTAGGCACAACATTCAAAATCAAATTTTACAAGCAAATGATGTAGATGACAAAATTGTAAGAATGAATGTCACCGACGAGACATGTTTGGCAGCTATTCTAGACGTAATCACTTATCTGGGAGGATCATGATGGAGATTTTGCGAGTAGAGAACCTGTCAAAGACGTACGGTGATGGCGAAACAGCTGTTACTGCATTGAACGATATCTCATTTTCCGTACAAAAAGGGGAGTTTGTGGCGATCATTGGACCATCTGGTTCAGGTAAGTCTACGCTTTTGCATATTCTAGGGGGTGTTGATACGCCCACATCCGGTAAGGTGATTGTTGACCAGACGGATATGTACGCGATGGATGAAACGGCACTGGCCATCTTCAGACGTAGACAGATTGGACTTATCTATCAATTCTACAATCTGATCCCTGTCCTTACTGTAGAGGAAAATATTACCTTGCCGTTGTTATTGGACGGTAGAGAAGTAAATCAAGATATCTTTTCCGGTATCGTAGAGACTCTAGGTCTTCAACAACGATTAAAGCATCTGCCAAACCAGCTTTCTGGAGGACAGCAGCAACGTGCGTCCATTGGCCGTGCCTTGATTAGCAGTCCCGCCATTGTATTGGCTGACGAGCCTACGGGGAATCTGGACAGTAAAAACAGTGCTGAGATTGTGAAGCTCTTGAAAAAATTACACAAAGAACGGCATCAAACCCTGATTGTTATTACACATGATGAAAATATTGCCTTGCAAGCGGACCGTATTATTGGCATTTCGGATGGCAGGATTTCTAGAGATGAGGTGATCCGGCGATGAATATCGTAAATCAGCTCACCTTACGTTATATGAAGCAGAATAAGAGCCGTACCCTTGTTACAATCATTGGGGTTGTCATTTCTGTCGCAATGCTTACAGCAGTATTTTCGATAAGTAGTTCTTTCATGGATATGATGCAGCGAAACGCGATTGCCTACTCTGGCAAATGGCAGGCAGCTTTTCTCAATGTTGCAGGAGAAGATGTTGCGGTTATTACAAATGCAGATGCAGTAGAGAGATACGACATTGACCAGAAACTTGGATTTGCACGACTTTCCAACTCTGCAAACCGCGTGAAGCCTTATTTGTATATTACTGGGCACAATAATCATGATGTAATAGGGGTGAGCCTAATTGATGGGCGATTGCCTCGGAATGAAAATGAACTGGCACTTTCATCGCAGTATCTTCGAACCGTCGGGGTAAGCTTGAAGGTTGGAGATGTAGTCTCATTAGATTTTGGCAACCGTAGCTTGAATATAGATGGGCAGAGCGAGGCGTTGGGCAACAATGATGCCTATCAATCAAAGGAAGTCTTTACTCCTACAATAACGAAAACATACACCATTACAGGGATTGTTGAAGCACCAGATAAAGAGCACGAAGCAATGGCTGCATACCGTGCATTTAGTGGTCTTTCCGAGAATGATTTAGAGGCGGGTTCTCCCTACACGGTAAGTGTTGAATATAAGGATTTTAAAGGTTTAGGGAATGATATTTATGAAACGAGTAACATGATTGCAAGTAAGGTGAACGGAGTAAAGGATCAAGTTAAATCGAATGGAGTAAAAGTCAAGTACAACCGGGATCTTTTGCTTTATTCCGGGATTTCGAATGATTCCCACTTTCTTACCACCATGTATCTGGCAGTCTTAACCGTTGGAAGTATCATTCTGATTGGATCTGTCTCACTAATCTACAACGCGTTTGCGATCTCGCTTTCAGAGCGTAGCCGCACATTAGGGATGTTATCTAGCATAGGGGCAACCAAACAACAAAAAAGGGCTTCTGTATTTTTTGAAGCTGCTGTGATCGGGGTCATAGCTATTCCGGCCGGGTTGTTTTTTGGGTCCATTGGCATTGGGGTTACTCTACATTTGCTCAGCCCATTCATTCAAAAAATATTTGTCGTTAGCGAACCGATGCGATTGGTGATAGAGCCGTTTAGTATGGTTGCTGTCATTTTGTTTTCCATTTTGACACTGTTCATTTCTGCATGGTTTCCAGCAGTGAGGGCATCGGGAATTACACCGATAACTGCGATCCGCCAGACAAAGGATATCGAAATAAAAGGAAAAGATGTTCGAACATCCAAAATGACTCGTAAGTTGTTTGGATTTGAAGCGGAACTAGGATTAAAAAATCTGAAAAGGAATAAACACCACTATCGCTCAACTGTCTTTTCTCTTGCGATCAGCGTAATCTTGTACCTAGCAGCTTCTTCCTTTTCGTTGTATATGGATAAGTCCTATAATATGGCGCAAGCACCGCTACCCTATGATCTGTCAGTATACGCAAGAGGAGCCGATCTGGAAAGGGTAAGGTCATTAACAAATGAATTGATGTCTGTCCAAAACGCAACAACGAAAGTGAAGACCCAACTTCTTTTTGATGATCTAATCCTCAACGAAAACGAGGTTACCACAGACATATCCAGTCGCCTTACTTTTAATCCAGATGGGAAATACTACATGTCTTCAAACATTGTTTCTCTTGATGAGGCCTCTTTTGCAGCGTATCTGCAAACCGCAGGGATTGATGCGAAGAAATTGGAAGGAGACGAGATTTCTGCAATACTTGTCAACCGGTTCACCTTGAAAGAACAACATAATTTTACAGATATCTCTCAACTAGCAGTCCAAGAGGGATCAGAAATACCATTCACGAAGGTTGAAGGAGCTAAAATCCGAATTGCTTCTATCACGGATAAACGTCCACCTTTTATGCTACACTACCAGGAAGATGCTTTTACGGTGACATTTGTTGTTTCTGAACGAAGTTTTGACAAGCTACGAGAATTAGGTAACGATATGCTGTCTCAACAAGTTACCAGCGAGATTCAATTTACAACAGAGCAGTCTGTGGCATTGGAAAATGAATTGAACCCGATTATTGACGAATATCCAGATGTACATGTCTATACGACTAATCTGATTGAGGAGCGTCAGGATGCAATGAATCGCGCCACAGTCACATCCGTATTCCTTTATGGGTTTGTGGTTCTCATCGGACTCATTTGTATGGCAAATATTATCAACACGATTTCGACAGGGATGGCCTTGAGAAAACGTGAGTTTGCGATGTTGGCCTCCATTGGCATGACGCCAAAGGGTATGAAGAAAATGCTACGTTTCGAAGGATTCTTTTATGGAATGAAGTCGCTTATTTACGGTTTACCGATTAGTTTATGCGTGATGTTTTTCATCTACATGAGCCTTAGCCGGAATTTTGAATTTGCTTTTACGTTGCCTTGGGCGAATCTTTTCATTGCAGGGATAGGTGTGTTTTTTATTGTGGGTACATCAATCCTCTATGCGACTAGAAAACATAAAGAACAGAATATCGTTGAATCGCTGAAGAACGAAAATATCTAATGTAGAGGGTAATTTTTTGGAACGGTCTAGATAAACAAAGGTATTGAAATACTCGCCATCCAATCCACAATGGGAAATCGATGGCGAGTCCTTGGATAACAGGTACGACATATTCACATCATTTGTATTTTTCAGCGTACTCGGCGTAGTTTACTACTTCAATGACACTCGACCAACGGAGAACGGTTCCTACAAACTGATGAATGTCTAATCCTTGCATGCCGTATGATTCAGCGGTATTGGTTGTACCAGTCGCGTCCTTAATGAAAGTCACTTTATATCCACGATCATAGGCAGCGATCGCTGTAAACATACAACAAAATTCCGTCTCAAAACCAATGATAAAAAGATGATCGACCCCTAACTTTTCTAAAGTTTGTGTGAGCTCCGTTTGGAAGAAGGAACTAGGGGTTTGCTTCTCAATCAAGTAGTCGGAATAGTCTTTTAATGGAGGGTGTATTTCAGAACCGATAGAGCTTCTATTCAGTGGACTTTCTTCTGCAGCATCGATATGTCTGATAAAAATGACAGGACGTTTGCTCTCTTTAAAATCCTTGATTACCTGTTCCATCAAAATAAGTTCCTCTTTGTAATCCCCACAGCTCACAATTCCGCTTTGCACATCAATGACTAAGAGTGCGTTCATTGCCTCACCTTCCTTTTATCATGTGGATAGATCATTCGGTAGGTAAGCGTGTACTTCCTGCCAAGTAAATAATGTCGCTACATATCTTTCGATGGCTGTACTCGCCTTACATAAAGTGAATGGCTTTAAAGCGGGAGCAGAATTTCCGCCGGAATCCAAAGCGTTTTTGGCAAAGCATGCCCATCTGTTCCCGGCAACTGGAGAGAAAGTGAAGGAAGCCCAGCAATTTGTCGATCAAAATGTGCAACCGAAACATATGAATAAAAATATTTCCAAGTATCATGCTTCGATGATTCAAGATAAAGGAACGGTGATGAGCATCGAAGAGGAAGAAATACCGGAAATGGGAACAGTTTCCGTCTTGCATGTCGTCAATGACGAGGAGGATAGCTACCAAATTGTTTACCTAGGTGCTTTAGATATCTATGGAGATGATACGGTTGAATTTGTGGGGGTTCCAACCTTACTTTCAGGTTTCGATAATGTAAGTGGCGGATATACGAATTCGATCATCATTGCAGGGAGCTATGTAGGAAAAAAGCGAGCATTAAGCTAGGGTAGTATGGATTTTCGTAGAAAAAAAGCTGTTGACCAGTCCGCATCCTTGTCACACTGAATACAGTGATAGCAAGCCAGGGATGGAAGGGTGATTACAATGGCTAAGAAAAAAAGATTAAAATGGAAGTTAAAAAGTAAAAGTACAGCACGAATTCAGAGACATGTTCATGAATTTTTAGGTAGCACGCAGCTTGCAGAAGAAGGAGCAGATCGACACAATCACCGTTTTGCTGGCGTCACTGGTCAAGCAATCCCAAGAGGAAAAAGCCACGTTCATGTCATTCGGTCAAATACAGACTTCTTCAATCATCTCCATCGCGTGCGAATTGTAACTGGACCCGCAATTCCGGTTGGAAATGGAAAGCATGTTCATTTTGTGAGAGGAACTACCACGTTTAACGATGGTCACGTCCACCGGTTCAAATTCGCGACGTTGATCCAGAAGCCACTCCTCTAAAAAATCTTTCACGGCCTCGAATGATACAGTTCGAGGCTTTTTGTATGCAGGTTGGTCTTCTGTTTTTGATATGATAGAAAGGTGTTAGTTTGTACGAATACTTGATCAGTAAAGATTTCTGGAGGTTGCCATGCGCTATCAAGTCATATTATTCGATGTAGATGATACACTTCTCGACTTCAAAAAGACAGAAGAAAATGCACTGCAAAAGACGTTTTCCCAATTTGGACTCGCTACGGGATCGTCTGATTATGGAGGGGTTTACAAAGAGATCAGTAAAGGATTGTGGGAGGATTTAGAAAAGGGGCGAATCACTCTAGCAGAGCTGGGCGTAGAGAGATTTCGAAGACTTTTCAAAGCTGTTCAGCTAGACATCGATGCAGAGGTGTTCGGCAGCGCCTATCTCGAATCCTTGGGCAAAGAAGTGCATTTGGTACCGGGAGCGGTTGAATTGTGCAACAGTTTGGAGGATTGCCGCTTGGTGATCATTACGAATGGGTTCGCCTCTGTTCAAACGGCAAGAATTGCCGCTTCACCGCTTTGTAACACGTTTGAACACCTGATTATTTCCGAAGAGGTCGGCTATAAGAAGCCGGATCGGGAAATTTTTGAATACGCGTTTTCCAAACTGCAATGGACGGAGAAGGCGAACGTACTGATGGTGGGAGATTCGTTGACTTCTGATATACAAGGGGGAGTCCAATACGGGATCGATACGTGCTGGTTCAATCCTTTGGGCAAGGAAAATCAGACGAGCATTCAGCCAACATACGAAATCAGAGAACTGAGCGAGCTTCAAGAAATTGTGCGGAAGGGCAACGTGAATTTGTAGGATCTTTCCTGTATGATTAGAGGGTATTGATCTACAGATAAATCTAGAATCTAGTGATTGGAGCCCTATAAATATGTATCAGAATTTAGAAGAGTGCATCCTTGACTTGGAAAGGCACGGACATTTGGTCCGTATTCGCGAAGAAGTAGATCCCTATCTGGAAATGGCCGCGATTCATTTGAAGGTGTACGAAGCTGGGGGACCAGCCTTGCTGTTTGAAAATGTAAAAGGCTCAAAATTTCGTGCGGTATCCAATCTTTTTGGCACAATCGAGCGCAGCAAATTTATTTTTAGAAGCACCTGGCAAGCCGCTGAAAATATCATCGCCATGCGTAATGATCCGATGAAAGCGCTAAAGCAGCCATTTAAAAATATCGGGAACGGCTTTGCTGCACTGAAGGCTTTGCCTGCAAAAAAATCGACTAGCATGCCCGTAACTGCACAGGAAATTAGCATAACTGACTTACCACTTATCCAAAGCTGGCCAATGGATGGCGGAGCTTTTGTTACGCTGCCCCAAATCTATTCAGAAGATCCGGACAAGCCTGGAATCATGAATTCCAATTTGGGTATGTACCGAGTGCAGTTGACTGGTAATGAGTATGAAGTAAACAAAGAAATTGGCTTGCACTATCAAATCCATCGCGGAATCGGTGTCCACCAAGCCAAAGCGACGAAAATGGGGATGCCGCTAAAAGTAAGCTGTTTCGTTGGCGGGCCACCAGCACATACCTTATCGGCGGTAATGCCATTGCCAGAAGGTTTGAGCGAAATTACTTTTGCTGGCTTGCTATCTGGGCGTCGTTTTCACTACAGCTATATCGATGGCTACTGCGTAAGCAATGATGCGGATTTTGTGATCACAGGAGATATTTATCCTGAAGATACGAAGCCAGAAGGACCATTCGGCGACCATCTGGGCTATTACAGTCTGATTCATCCATTCCCTGTGATGAAGGTAAAGAAAGTGTATGCCAAGCCGAATGCCATCTGGCCATTCACGGTTGTGGGCCGTCCGCCACAAGAAGATACGTCGTTCGGTCAACTGATTCACGAGTTAACGGGCGATGCGATCAAGCAAGAAATCCCGGGTGTAAAAGAAGTCCACGCAGTAGATGCTGCTGGCGTACATCCGTTGCTGTTTGCCATCGGAAGCGAGCGATATACGCCTTATCAGCAAGTTAAACAGCCGACGGAGATGCTCACCATTGCCAACCGCATTTTAGGGACGGGCCAATTGAGCTTGGCCAAGTATTTATTCATTACCGCTGAAGAAAATCGACCATTGACGACGCATGATGAAGTTGATTTTTTGACCTATATTTTGGAGAGAATCGATTTGCATCGCGATGTTCATTTTTATACGAACACGACTATTGATACGCTGGATTATTCGGGAACGGGCTTAAACAGCGGCAGTAAGGTTGTCCTCGCTGCTTACGGCGATCAGAAACGCGAGCTGTGCAAAGAGGTGCCGGATGAGCTGAAGGATTTGCGAGAGTTTGAGAACGCCCGCTTGATTATGCCAGGTGTGGTGTCGATCCAAGGTCCTGCTTTTATCGATTACGCGAGCGCCCAGCAGCAATTACAGAATCTGTGTGACGCGATTCAAGCGAGAGGGCCGCTCCCGTCTTGCCCGATGATCATCCTTTGCGATGATAGTACCTTTATGAGCGCGTCGCTACAAAACTTCCTGTGGGCAACCTTCACCCGAAGCAATCCATCCCACGACATTTACGGTGTGAACAGCTACTATGAGAACAAGCATTGGGGTTGCGATAATTTGATCATTGATGCGCGTACCAAGCCCCATCAAGCACCACCATTGGTACCAGACCCAACTGTTGAGAAAAATATCGAGCGACTATTTGTCAAAGGGGCGAGCCTGGGAGGAATCCTGTAAGCACCTCCTACTAGAAGAGGTCCGTAACCTTTCGTTGCGGACCTTTTTTTGTAATGATGTCAAGTAAGTGATGAAAAAGAGATGGCTCCTTGTTTTAATCCGGGGTCATCTTTTTCATTGCTGTCGAATTGAACTGATAATTGCAAAAATTGCACGATTGATGGGGAAAGGAATCGTTCTTTACCACCGAGAAAGCGTTTTCTATAATGAATCTCAAGCAAGGACACAGCTTTTTATGGAAAGGAGAAAGGAATGGTCTTTTTAACCACACGTTCCCATGCATTACTGAAGGTGATACTCGACAGCTACTATCCGCTGAAAATCAAGGATGTCGCGCGCGATTTTCAGGTAAGCGAACGTACCGTGAAGTACGATCTGGATAACGTCAGGCAATGGCTAAAGGAACGAAATGTCATCCTCCATTCTCAACCGAATAAAGGGCTGTGGATCACGGAAGAGCAAGAGCATCGAAATGCTTTGAAGGAAAATTTGCAAAGTAATGACAGCAAGACACTCATTCTGCCGCAAAAGGATCGGGTCAAGCATTTTTTGTTCATTCTTCTGCTGTCAGAAGGGTATCAGCGGATGAACGATTTGGCCGACCACATGGGAGTCAGTCGCAATACCGTCGTGGCAGATGTTAAGGACGCGGAAAAGCTGCTCGACGGCTGGCGTCTCGAGCTCGTCACGAAGCAAAGGTACGGTGTACGCGTGGACGGGAGTGAGCGGCACAAGCGTTATGCTCTCGAAAACTTGATTCACGATCTGTTGGATGGAATCGACATGTATCGGATGGTACAAGGGATGTTTTTAGAAAATGGACAAGAAGCGAGAACAGGTCCGTTATTGGAGAAATGGCTGATCAGCCGGACAGAGTTAGGAGAGATCATTTACAGCATCAAAGCATGGATGAATGCTGCTGCCGAGACGCTGGCAGACCGAACCCTGATTAGTTTATTGATTCGCCTTTGCATTGTCGTCCATCGTGTACAACGGGGCCAATTGGTCACTGCGGATGATGCTGAGATGGGAGAAGCGAGGCATTGGAGTGGATACGAGCTGTTTTCACACGAGGTTCGAGCATTATGTCAGCGATTGAACGTCGATATTCCCGAACACGAGATTGCGTATGCGTGCCTTCCGCTGCTAGGGACTGAA
Organism: Brevibacillus sp. MS2.2; assembly: GCF_013284345.1. Classification (NCBI taxonomy): domain Bacteria; kingdom Bacillati; phylum Bacillota; class Bacilli; order Caryophanales; family Paenibacillaceae; genus Brevibacillus; species Brevibacillus sp. MS2.2. The sequence continues at coordinate 158,621 of NZ_JABSUZ010000003.1, read as the reverse complement.
CAGGTGCCAAGAGAGGCGCGTGCAGGGAGGATTGTCTTGGATGTTTTCCAGGCAACCAAGGAGCTGACGGAAGCGGTTAGCAGCCGCATGCTGGCGCCTTTGTACGAGGATCAGGAGCTGGTCAGACTGCTATTTGCTCATCTGGATGACAGTTTGAACCGTTATCGTCAGGGCGTTCTTTTTGCGAATCCACTGACGGAGGAGATTCGCCGTTCATACGCACGCATGTTTGATGCTGTTAAACGCTCTTGCGAAGAAGTGTTTTGGCATCGCGGGGTCTACTGGCTTGATGCAGACATTGCTTACTTTGTCCTGCATTTTCAAGCAGGTTATGATCGATGGCTGGAGCAGAAAAAGGCAGATGCGCTCGTCGTTTGCGGAACAGGCAGAGGGACTTCACGGTTTTTGAAAACGTACCTGGAAAGCGAATTGCGTTCACTTCGGGTCGTAGGTCTGTGTTCCAGCACAGAGGTAGAGAAGTATTTGGCGAGTCGTCGCGTAGATGTCATCATCAGTGTCCTGCCGATCAAAGCCGAGGTGCCAGTTGTGATTGTCAGTCCTCTTCCAACACGCCAAGATATCAACCAGATTCAGAACTGTCTGGAAGCGTTGCAAGTGGAGGATGGAAATCGACAGCAGGCTGTGAATTCTCGCAAGGAAGCTTGGTTTCCCACGCTGACTGCTGATCTCAATCCATCAGATTTACCCGTGGTGGAGAGGCTGTCCCAGGATGTTATCTGCAAAGGGTATGAGATCAGTCAAAAAATCGTGACTGCCTTTCGGGAGTACGTAACGGAACAAACGGCGAGCGGACTTACGCTGCACCTGCTGCTGATGGTGAATCGACTGGCTTTTGGATCACCCTATCAGGAGGAGTGGGAATCGTCGGCTGAGGCAGAATCGAAAGAATGGAAGGCATGGCGTGAAAAGCTGAATCAATTGATGGCTGAGGCCAACCTCCAGGTTCCGCCTAGTGAAGTGACGGCTATTATGCGCTATTTTTCAGGAAAGGGGACGGTAGAGAGTGAAAGTGGATCTACTCATACGCAACGGACGGGTCATTGATCCTTCCCAGAACCTGAACGGGCACTATGATCTTGCCATTCGGGAAGGGCGGATTGTTGGGTTGTATGAGAAAGGGAAGACAACCGATGATCAAGGGATGAATCTGGAGGGCAAGGAGACGATCGATGCAGAAGGATATGTGGTGACACCTGGTCTGATCGATCTGCACGCTCACGTTTTTCCGACAAAGACGAGCTTGGGCATAGCTGCGGATCGGGTCGGGGTCGAGCAAGGAGTGACAACCGTAGTAGATGCTGGCAGTGTCGGACTATGGTCGTTTGATGCTTTTCTTGAAGAAGCCGTGCATCCTTCTGTTACTCGTGTTCTGGCATTTCTGAACATTTCAGGGGATGGCTTGTGCACAGGCGGCGGGGAGCTCGCAGACATGTCGCGGTTAACCCCGAGAGAAGCCGCAGCCCTCATAAGAAAACAACCGCTATTACGAGGGATAAAAGCCCGCATGAGCGGTTCTGTCGTCAAGCAAAACGGGATACAACCTTTACTCATAGCCAAGGAAGCGGCGAGAGAAGCGGGTGTACCGATGATGGTGCACATTGGAAACGCTCCGCCAAAACTCACGGAAATATTGCCTCTACTAGACCGAGGAGACGTGGTGACACATGCGTTTCACGGGAAAAAAGGAGGAATGTTCGACGAACGAGGCGAGTTGATTCCAGAGGCGCAAGACGCATTGGAGAGGGGAGTTTTACTCGATATCGGGCACGGCGAAGCGAGCTTTAGTTTTCAAACACTGCGTCATGCGCAGGCCCAAGGTATTATGCCACATGTCATTAGCACAGATGTTCACCAGCGCAACGTTGATGGTCCAGTGCACAGCTTGACGCACACACTTACGAAGTTTCTCGCCATGGGCTACTCGCTCGACGATGTGATTGCGGCGAGTACGCTTGCGCCCGCACGAATTCTTGGGCTAGAAAACGAGATCGGGACGTTGAAAGTAGGAGCATGTGCGGACGTATCCATATTGCAGATAAAAAAAGAGCCGACAATTTTGACCGACAGTGAACAAGAAACGGTGGAGACAAAGGAAAGAGTAGTGGCTTATCAAGCGATTACTTCGGGAAAGGTACTGACATGCAAATGATTGATGACATCCTCAAGGAACTGACTGAGACAAAATCAGATTATTTATCTGAAACTTCTGAAACAAAGCAAATTCTCCAAAAAATTGAGGAGGAGTTCCGCCTCATGGAGATTTATATACCGCGAGATCGCTGGCTAGCCATCGGAGCTCATGTACTGGCATTTGTACGACGGATGACAAACGGTGAAAGGCTGCCCGTGATTGAAGCGGAGTTATTCGCCGAAATTCATCCCGATATGGTTACGCTCTCGCACAAAGTTCTTTCGGAAGAGAAGAGTGCGTGGCAGGCAGATGATACAGAAGCGTTTCTGTTAGCGGTTCATTTTGAAGCCATCCGTGCCATGCAGATGGGGCCATTGTAAAACATTGCTATGAAAAAAAGGAGGGCATGTCTATGTCTAAGGTAAAAATCGTGATTGGTGATCGTCTTGGAAAAGGACAGAACATCGCAAAAGGAATCGAAGCTGCTGGCGGGACCGCGATCGTCATTCCAGGTGTTGGCGCTGATATGAAGGTAGGAGATGTCATGGTCAGTGAAAGTGCAGACCTTGGGCTGTCCTTTTGCGGAAGTGGTGGGGCTGGGGCACTGACTGCCAAGACCAAGTATGGTTTTCCGGTCGAGTACGGCTTGCGCTCCGTAGATGCTGGTATTACTGCCTTGCGTAGCGGCAAAAAAGTGATCGGCTTTGGCTTCATGGATACAGAAGAGCTGGGCAGACGCATGGTGGAAGAATACATTAAGCTGGGAGGGAAGTAATCCATGTACACGGAGACGACGCAAACCTTGCGATTATCCGGCAGTGGCGATACGAAGGAGGGAGCCTTCAACAAGATTTTCTCCCAAATCAAGCATGTAGTGGCGAGACAGACGAGTGATTTGGTCGTGCGAATCGAACCTGTAGCCGTTTCCATTGTATCTGCGACAGTGACAGTGAAGCATGAGCGATTTTTTGGATTGTTCTTCCCACGCAAACGGACGCGGTATGACATTACCGTAGATATTCAAGTGAGGTTGGGGCTGGTCCAGGTAGAAAACATAACATTTCAGCAGCAGACCGAGCAGACTGCGGGTATAGGGCAGTTGGCTCGTCAGCGATAGAAGCAGACAGGGGGTAGGTTCATGGTTACGTTGATGATTGTATTGAAGTCGATCGTCATCGGGGCATTGGTCGGCTTCGGTGTTGGTGCAGGGGCGGCGAGGATGTTTCATGCACCCAATGTCCAAGGGATGGGAGCATTCCGGACTTTTGGAGAGCTGAACGCATGTGCGGGCGATCCCATTTCCCACTTTTCATTTGGGCTTGGCTTTTTGTTTAACTCATGGGCGTCTGTTGTCGGTGCCGGTGCGTTGACGCAAGATGTGGATCATCGCGTCATTCCGAACTGGGCAGCGGCCGTGTTGCTCTGGCGCAACAAGAATGTCGCAGAGACGTTGCACAATCCGAAGCAAATGGCGATTGCCGGAGCAGCAGTCGGTGTCGTTGTGGTTACCTTGTTGAATTCCACAGCAACGGCGATTCCCGAATCGATGCAGCTCGTCGCAACGAAGGTACTGGTCCCGGCTGCGAACTGGTTGATCAACCCGATCATGCCGATTGTGTTCTGGATGGCGGCGATGGATGCAGGCAAACGGACAGGGATTTGGGGAACGGTTTTGGGCGGTTTGTCGCACTTGGTCATGGGGAATGCGGTACCTGGAATCGTCTTGGGTATTTTGATCGGTAAAGGCTTAGATGACAGTGGTTGGAACAAAATTACGAAATCCATGTTTATTGCAGTCATTCTCTTGTTTGTATTCAGCGGCTTCTTCCGTGGTTTTGATGTCGCGCTCTTGAAAAGTATGTATGTGGAAATTCCACAGTGGCTGATTGAGCTTCACGAAACATTCGGATCGGTGGTGAAAAAGTAATGGGTGAATTGCAGGCAAAAGGATTTTGGTATTCAGAATGGGCATTTCCCCTCTTTGTGGCGTGTTTGTCTTCAGGAATCTTTGCGGGTACTCATCTTTACTATGTGTATCATGTCGGTGCTTTTAACGATATTGCCATCGTTGCGATGCTGGAGGCTGGGATCAAAGGGGGTGGATACGGTGCGGCTGCCGCGTTTGGTGCGAGCTTTTTGTTCGCCCGCATTCTGGAGGGACCGCTTGTTGGGATTCTCGATATTGGCGGCTCGTTGCAAACGGGTATCGGGATTGGCGTTCCAGCGTTGATGTTGGGAGCAGGCTTTACAGCTCCGTTGACTTCCTTCCCTTTGGCGCTGGCGACAGGTGCACTCTTGGGTTTGATCATTGGTACCGTGATTATTATGATTCGGAAGTACACGATCAACGCATCGAACTCCACCTTTGGAGCGGATGTCATGATGGGGGCTGGAAACGCAGCAGGTCGTTACTTAGGTCCATTGATTGTTATTTCTGCGATTATGGCTTCAATTCCAGTCGGACTCGGCGCAACAGCAGGAGCAGCGATTTTCTACTATTACAACAAACCGATTGCGGGTGGTGCGATTATCGGAGCCATGATCCTCGGCGCCATTTTCCCGATCCCGACACAATGAGGATAGAGAGAAAAGTTTTCACAGGAAGGGCGGGTAAACCATGGGAATCTATCAGCAGCTAGGGTTGAAGCAAATCATTAATGCAAGCGGTAAGATGACGGCACTGGGTGCAAGTGCCGTCCATCCTTCTATTGCACAGGCCATGGGAGAAGCCGCCATGGATTATGTAGAAATCAGCGAGCTGATGATTGTGGCAGGTCGTCATATCGCAGAGGCGACCGGAGCAGAAGACGGTTGTCCTACCTCGGGAGCAGCTGCAGGCATTGCCATTAGTGTAGCGGCAGTCATAGCTGGTTGCCAGTTGGGTTTGATCGAGCGGCTTCCTTTTTCCGAAGGGTTGAATAACAAGATCATCATCCAAAAAGGACACGCGGTTCACTTCGGCGCTTCCGTACAACAGATGATTGCACTGGGCGGTGGGAAAGTCGTAGAGGTCGGGCATGCCAATCACGTAGAAGCAGACCATTTGCGAGAAGCCATTGATGATCAGACCGCAGCACTGCTTTATGTCAAATCTCACCACGCGATTCAAAAAGGGATGCAGTCGTTAGACGCGATGCTTCAACTTGGTAGGGAGTTTGGAATTCCGGTAATAGTCGATGCAGCGGCGGAAGAAGATCTTCGGCGCTATATAGCGATGGGTGCCGATCTGGTCATCTACAGTGGCGGAAAAGCAATCGGTGGACCAACGTCTGGGTTTATCACAGGTCGTGCCGATCTGGTTGCCGCATGTCGCGCGCAATATAAAGGTGTCGGTCGTGCCATGAAGGTAGGAAAGGAAGCGATTGCGGGTTTGCTTGCAGCGCTTGGACAGTACGACCCTGAAAAACAAAATGTTCTCGAGCAGCGCAGACGAGTGGAGTGGCTGGCAGGGGAACTGAACTGCTTGTCCGGTGTGAAAGCAGTGATCGTACAGGATGAGGCAGGCCGGGCGATTTATCGTGTGCAAATTCAGCTTGACGAACGAGTGACGGGAATGACGGCTCGGGAGCTTACACGCCAACTGGAGCAAGGAAATCCAGCTATTTTTACCCGCAACCATTATGTGAATACGGGAGTGATTGCCTTTGATCCACGGCCGTTTCACGAGGGACAAGAGCACATCATCGCAGCGCGAATGAAGGAACTGCTGCAAAAACAGGGTGAAGGAGAATAACAAACGTGGGCACACCAAAAATTCGTTTAAACGTTTTGGCAAGGGATGTAGAAAACGCAAAACAAATATGTTCCGTGGCTGATGGCCGCGCTCTGATCGGGATCTTGGTCAAAGGATTTGCGTCCGTAGAAGCAGCAATAAGCGCTGTTGAACAATATCAGCAAGCAGGTGTTCCAGTGTCCGTAGGGCTGGGCGCAGGTGATCCTACTCAATGGAAAAAGGTCGCAGAAGTCGCGGTGCAGACCCAACCGGATCACGTCAATCAGGTATTTCCGGCAGCAGGTTATACGCTCGGGGGGCTACAGGCAGTCGGCAACACACATACCATCGTGAATGCATTGATTGCCCCCGGTGGACAATCAGGAAAGGTTCAAATCACTACGGGACCAATGAGCAACAAAGTGTCTGAATGGCTCTCTTGCGATGCAGCCGCTGCGATGCTGGCGGAGATTGGCGTACACTCCGTCAAATTTTATCCGGTAGATGGGCTGGAAAGGCTGAATGAAATCAAGGCGATGGCAGAAGCAGCTGTACGTTACAGAATTCCTGTTTTTGAGCCGACTGGCGGGATCGATGCAGCTTCGATTCGCCCGATTGTGGAGGTATGCCTCGCCGCAGGTGCAAAGCAGGTCATTCCGCACATTTATACATCGATCGTCGACAAGGAAACGGGATTGACTCGTTTGGATCAAGTAGAGGAACTGCTGACTGCTATAGAAGGCCTGTAGTTATTTTACGTGAAAGGGACAGGGGTGAATCAAATGAGAGAGAGACAGGTCATCGTCCAGTTGACACAGGGATTACATGCGCGTCCGGCTACTTTGTTTGTGAAAGTGGCAGCTTCCTTTTCCAGTGAAATCGGATTGAACAAGGATGAGAAGAAGGTAAATGCCAAGAGTATTATCGGCGTCATGTCCCTCGCTGTTTCAAAAGGACAATCGGTCGTCTTGACTGCGGATGGTGCGGACGCGGAACAGGCGTTGGATGCGTTGGAGCGCGTTTTGGTAAGTGTGGAGTAAAGGGATGCGTGAATGCGTGTAAAAAAAGGGATGTCTCCAGTGAAAAGTCAGGAGACATCCCTTTCTCAATCCTGTTTCGTTGGGTTGAATCCTTTCATGATTAGCCATATAGCCAAAACCAATTGTTGAAAGGCTATTGGAATGTTCAACATCATGTAGACTGTATCCAGACCGATGAAGCGAATCATAAATAACAAGCTCGCCAATATAGACAATGTAGACCCAATAAGACCCCAGACTGACAACCATCGTGGAACTAGCTTTGTTTGGTAAAATAGGTAGGTAAACAAGAACAGAGCCAAAACAAATGCCAGAGTCGTTGCCACATGGTTGACCAAATCACGTCCTTCTCGTAACAATCCACCCAGGGTCTGAAAATACGATACATGCAAATCTCCAACTTTTGCAAATTCATGACTTACTGTTAATAGCAAGAGAAGAGTGATGACACCAAGAATAATGAACACACCGGCAATGATGCCAAAAGCAACAGATCCAAGGGCTAAACCTTTGTTATGCTTACTTAGAATGGGATACAACAAAATAGGAATACCTACATAGGAAACAATCATGAACAACTGGAAAAATGCTCCTCGTAGTACCTGGTTTTCATTTATAGAAGCCTTGACAAGGTATTCGGCTCCATCTATAACAGGAACAACACTTAATATACCTGAAACCAAACCGGCTATTAGCAACACCCCAGTTATTACAGCTGACCTTCTCCCTGCATTTGTACTCTTCCTCAGCATAAAATAGCCTCCTTATAATACCATCCCTTTGCGGATGTATGTGGGACGTGCAAATGAAGAGGTCAAAGAAGGAGCGATGATGACCTTTCCTCTTTAAGGACCAATCCGGCCGTGGAAAATTTCACCCCCCAGTTTTATTTTATTGCTTATCATCATATTGTAAGACTTCTTCGATGGACTTTTCGGAAAATACGCACGAAGCATAAAGCGAACTCCAACCATACCCCAAATTAAAGTCAGGCAAACTGATCATGAGGTACGTGGAGCGTAAAAAGAAAACAAAACCGCATATCCTTCAGCTCCTTTTTTTAAAAATGCTTCCAAGTAAAATCAATACTCAAATACCCAATATGCGTCTCCTTGAAGGTCAGCGTTTCCTTCGTCGCCAATTCCGGTTTGCGAAAACAGACAAGGTCTTTGTGATACCCAAAAGCGCGACACACTTCCGGTCGAACGCTATGAATACCACACTGATCTTTTTGCATGTCGTAGAAGATACAAGTCCCAAACAATCTCGGTTGATTTTTCAGATCGTCACGGAGCTTATTTGGAAGCGCTTTCAATTTCTTGTATATCATTTTATATTCCTTCTCTGTTATAGGTACAGGACCACAGCACAATCCTTTACAGCCTTGGCAAGGCAATGTATTCATATCATCTACAACCTTTCGTCATGTAATCTTTGCTGGAAAGAACAAAAAAGATGATCCTCGTTGATAAAGGAGATCATCTTAAGAGCTACCGCGTTTAATTGTACTGCACTTTTATTATAGCACATGTAGGAAGATTTTGACGAATGCTTTTGAAAAGAATGGCTTGTTTATTTCTTCAAAACATACAACCACTCGCCGTTGCAGTCCTCGTCGTCCCCAGTCAGGCCGTCTAAGACACGTTCAAACGAGAAGCCGAGCTTCTCAATGATGCGCAGCGATGCTTTATTGTCCGGGTGTGCTTTTGCGTACAAGCGATCCAATCCGATTACATCAAATGCGTACGCAGTAAGAGCGAAGGCAGCTTCAAAAGCGTAGCCGTTCCCCCAATAATCCCGTCCGATTAAATAATAGAGCTCTTTTTCCGGAGCCAGAAAATCGAGAACACCCACACCACACCAGCCAATGAACCTGCCAGTAGCCTTTTCGCGTATGGCCACTGAATATTTAAAAGGCTGGTCAAAAGGGGTGTCATAACTGCTTCGTAGCCAGTGAAATAAGCGTTTGTAGTTTTCCAGAGGCATAACGTCCATAGGCAGGTAGGTAAATAACTCTGGGTTTTGCATGAGTTCAAAAGATTCCATTAAATCATCCTCTGAGTAGGGACGAATGATAAGGCGTTCGGTTTCTAAGTGCAAGGTAGATATCGTTGTTTGCATGCAGGTTGTCCTTTCCATTTAAAAAATGATTTCTTCTGCATAAGAAAGAAGAGAAGCGCTCACGGTAAGCGCTTCTGACCTCATGTGTGTTTGATCAGAATGAGTTCTTCCACTTCTTCGCCTCGTGCTTCCGAAAATGCTCGATCGACACCGAAAGGCTGAAAACCGTTTTTTTCTAGCACACGAATGGATGCGAGATTGTCATGGGCGACACGCGCATATACAGGACGTGTTCGGAGTTCCTCTAAAAAGAGAGTAAGTGCATTTGTCGCGATTCCTTTACCCCAAAAGTTTTTGTCAATCCAGTATCCAATCGTAGGCAAGCCTAACAGCTCAAAGCACGAAACATTACCGACAACCTGCCCATTCATGACAATGGCTCTTTTCACAATCGATTCATTGTTCAAAATTCTTGTCCAATGAGCGGTGAATCCGTCTCTATCTTCAGGGTCCTTGACAGTAAAGGCTGCCATCTTATGAGCAGATTTGTCCAATTGCTGGTTGAAAAATATAGGGAGATCTGCCTCAGTTACTTCTCGTAAATCGAGGGTCCGATAACGCAATGGCTCCACGGAAAAGCACCTCCAAAAAATACAGGCTATTCTCTCTTCACCAACACTTTGATAATCAGCGATAGTACCGCGAGAACCAAAATGACATTAGCGATGAGCATAAAGCTAGGTAAACCGAGCCTAAACAAGATGTACACACTCCTACTCGTTACAACCTTTGAAAGTGAAAAAGACTAGTTCTCCCCGGTGACTAGCATGATCGCAAAGCCATCATAGCCCTTGCTGCCAACTGTCTGTACAACGGTTCCACTGACACGTTGCTCTTCAGCTACTAAATCGGTGAATTGACGTACACCGACAATATTGGGATCCGTGCTTGTTTCGTCCACGACTTGACCACTTCGTACAACATTATCCGTGATAATCACAGTACCTTTGCGAGAGAGCTTCAATGCCCATTGGAAATAGTCGGGGTTTCCTTTTTTATCTGCATCGATAAAAATAAAATCAAAAGGACCCTGATTTTCTTTGTGAAGTTGGATGAGAGAATCAAGGGCAAGTCCAACCTTCACTTCCACGATCTGATCCAGTCCTGCGCGGGCAATGTTCGATTGTGCAACTTCCGCATGCTTTGGATCATATTCGAGAGTAATGAGACGACCGTCAGCAGGGAGTGCGCGGGCTAGCCAGATGGTACTGTATCCACCCAGAGTGCCAATTTCCAAAATCGAACGAGCGCCTTGGATCCGTGCTAACAGATGAAGAAATTTACCTTGATTGGGTGCTACATCAATAGCTGGAAGACCTGCAGCTGCGTTCTCTTGAAGAACTGTGTCTAAAACGGAATCGGCTTCCAGTAATTTATCCGTAAAATAGTGATCGACCGCTGTCCATTGCTCTCTATTCATGTACTCAACTCCTCAAGATTTTACAGGGATATCATAACACGATTAGAAACTTCTGGCTGGCTTTTTTGTAGCATGTAACACATTTCAACAGAAGATTTCAATGGTCGATCAAGCTTTATAGGTAATATTTTCACCTGTTACCATTATTTTCGCATAGCGTAAACGATGAGTTTTCATGATAATAGAAAAGTAATCCAAGCTAGCTAGTATAATCCAATCTTGGGGATTCTATTCCACGCGTTCGACTAAATGATGCAGTCAAAGTCGGCGCCATTTTTTTATTCCATCTATAGGTAAATGTACCTATTATTGATCGTTGTCAACAGAAAACAAGTCCTATATGATTGTATCATTCACGTATGACATATGCGTACTACCCCGTACGCCCCAACCACTTTTTGCTGGTTGGGATTTTTTTGTTCCATTTTATATCCAGTCATCTCCTATCGCGTTTCGATGCGATTTTTTATATCCTTGTACTTAGGACTCGAAACGTTCTTGGGGTCCGCGGTGACTCAAATTATGCAGAGGAGTCACCGCTTTTTTTTTTACATACTTCCTCCGTTCAAGGTCAAGCTAGTAACAGGTGATTTTGGTCAGGAGGTGTTTTGTGTGCGCGCAACTTTCGTGGTGCTGACACTAGCTTTTGCTTTGACCGTAACAGGGTGTTCGAAGCAATCTGGTACAGAAACTAAGCAAAAAGCGGAACCGGAACCGTTATGCATGCCTGTTCCCGTCAGACATTATCAGTGGGAAGAGCGAGCGAGATCGATTACAGCGAACGTGAAGGGCATAGACAAAATAGTGGTTATGCAAATCGATAAAGAGCTTGATGTGGCTATTCAAGTGACGAATTTTAATCGGTTCAAGCTGGAATCGATTCAAAAAGAAGTCGGAAAGAAATTAAAAGAGGCCTTCCCAGATGCCAATATTCATGTGACAGCTGACAAGCGATTGATAAAAGATTTGCAAAAGCTGAGTGAAGAACGGTGGCCAACCGATGTAAAAGAGGCATGCCAGAAGAAGAAATCTCTAAAGGCAATTGAAAAGAAAATGAAGGGCTAGCCGATTTTCCAAACCTCACACACTACATGGGTAGGGTGAGGTTTTTGCTGTCTATTTTGACAGAATGATCAAGGTGGAATGAATATTCTGTGATTTCCTGATGAAGAAGAACTCCCTAACCGGGAGTCTATATAGGCTAGTGAAGATCATGATCGTAATGATGCGCGCGCTCTCGATCTCGATGAAGGTCGATGCCGCGTAATTCACCCTTGGCTTTTTCCACAAGGACTTGATAATCTCTTACCACTTCCGTCAAGGTCGTAACCGATTCCTTATAGTCGGGATCATTACAGATTCCATCTATCGCTCGATGGAGGTGATACATCTTATCTTCGGTTTTTCGGATAAATTCTACCCAATCCATTCCGTTCATAAAATACCTCCTTTCCGTCATAGGCTTTACTCCCATACGCGAAAGTATGCAAAGTGAAATTGCAAATAAATGACGTGTATGCAATCTAATAATGAACTTTGGTCTTGTAACAATAATCTGTTCATGATAACATACCTCACATCAATAGCATCAAAGGACGAGACTTGAGGTGTATCAAATGAACGGGTTAGCCAAACTGAATCGATCGCTTGAGAAAATCATGCCCATACTAACGCCGAGTAGTGTTGCCATTGGCGTAATAGCGGGGACACATTTGCAACCGTTTGCTTTTTTGTCTCCTTGGGTGTTTGCTTTCATGACATTTACCGGAAGTCTGGGTTCGGGATTTAAAGAATTTGCAAAGGTACTGACCAGGCCGCTCCCTTTAATCGTCAACTTGTTGATTCTTCATGCACTTATGCCGCTTGTTGCTTGGTCAATGGCACGGTTGTTTTATCCAGACGATATTCACGTCATTACGGGCTTTTTGTTGGCGGCCTTAATTCCCACAGGGATCACGAGCTTCTTATGGTCGTCGATTTATTTCGGAAACATCGCACTCACGCTATCCATTATTTTGTTGGATACGATGCTCTCCCCATTGATAGTTCCGTTGGGGATGTCCTTATTTTTAGGGGCAACAGTCGAGATGGATTTGGCTGAACTGATGAAGGGTTTGTTTTATATGATTGTGTTGCCATCTCTTGTCGGTATGCTGCTCAATCATTTATCAAAAGGGAACGTCAAAAAAACGCTGGCCCCAAAATTAGCGCCATTTTCTAAGATGGGAATGGGTGTTGTCGTAGCAATCAACAGCTCGATGGTCTCGTCTTACTTTCATATGATAGACGCTAAATTGGTGGGAATGGCGGTGCTCGTACTGGTAGTAGCCATTTTGGGTTATTTGATGGGGTGGGGGATCGCAAGGTTGTTCGGATGGGAGCGTGATGTAATCGTCACGTTAACCTTCAACAGTGGGATGCGAAACATTAGTGCAGGGGCAGTTATGGCGATCACGTACTTTCCTGCGCCTGTTGCACTTCCTGTTGTTCTCGGTATGCTTTTTCAACAAATACTCGCTTCTACCTTCGGGAAGTTTTTGGAGCTGGTCGAGAAAAGACCGCAGCATCAACCACAGGAATTATCAAGCTAAAAGCAAGAGCCGTTTTCCAAAACTAATGGGAAAACGGCTTTTTTCTTGCAAATTATTTCCTAAGAAAGCAATTAGCGCGACTTGGCAGAACAAATGGGGAGACTTTTATAGGTTCAAATGAAAAAATTGAAAAAAGAGTTGCGAACTTATGTTCGTAATTACTATAATGTAAGTACGAATTCCTGCACAGGATGAGGATATGGCTATCAAATGTTCGTAAGTAGGCGGGTGAAAAGCGTGGCGAACAGCAGTCTTGAAGTAACGAGCGAAGAAAGAGAGGCATTTATGTACATGCTGCGAGATTCGGCAAGAGAGAATTATCCCTTGAATGTGAGCTGGTGTGTGTCCTTTGAGGGGGAGCGGGGGAATACGAGTAGCATGTGGGGAGTCGTCAAATGGGTTGACCCGAAGGCGAGACGTGTTCAATTAGCAAACCAAACGGGTAGTCAATGGATCGAGATGGAGAAAATTATCAATGTACATGCATAGGTGTGTATAGAAACCTTACGTGAAAGTCGACCGTCGTAAGGCTTCTTTCTTCTTTGCACAAAGAAGGAAGTGTGCATGTCATAAAACCTAACACAAAAACACAGAAAATTCGAAAGTTTGATTGACGTTTGAATTTATTGTGTTAGAATATATTACATAGCATGCATTCTCTCCACTTCCTATTTTGACCCAATCATTGGGTCCTTTTTTTTTGCCTACGTTCTATTGTTCGGATATGGCTTCCCATCCGCTTGAAATAACTTGCTCACCATTCCATAAAGACGACCTGACATGTTAGGAAAAATGAAGGAGTATTCATTCGCTCCTTGATTCAACAAGACGATCGGTGCTTCCACGATGTAGGGGATTTTCATTAGATCGAGCATCTTCTTATATTCCTCTACCTTGGAATGGTCGACCGTATAATAAAATGATTTGGAAAAATTCATGCGAGCACGCTCCTTTCCCATATTGTAGCATATCCATAGTTTGTCGTATAAATGAACATAATAAATGTTATGTAAACACTGTTATTCTCTCTCTCCTTATGAAGAGGGAAGATTCACAAAAACTTCTACCTATGATAGAATAAAAGATCAAAATTTTACCAATAGGAGAAAAAGGATGGTAATCAGCCAACGACTACTTTCTGTGAACGGGTTATCTTACGCGATTCGCTCTGCAATGGAAACAGATGCACAACAATTGTCGGAACTGCGCCTGCAAATCGATGGGGAGACTGAAAATTTGGACAGAGAAAGAGGAGAGGCTTTCATCGATGGGCAAGGATTCGAACACATCATCAAAACGGATGCGGAAAGTGCTAGAAATTTGTTTTTAGTGGCGGTTGTACAGGATCGGATTGTCGGGTTCTCCAGATGTGCAGGTGTTTACTTAAACAGATTTGCGCACAAAGTAGAGTTTGGTGTATGCGTTTTGCAAGAGTTCTGGGGTTACGGTATGGGGAAAAATCTCTTGCAGGAATCGATTGCCTGGGCAGACGCCAACCACATTACCAAAATGACGTTGAATGTAATGGAAACGAATGAGAAGGCAATTGAGCTGTACAAACGGTTTGGCTTTGAAATCGAAGGAGTACTCAAAAACGACAAAGTTCTTTCCGATGGCAATTATTACAACACCATTATTATGGGGAGATTCAAAAATGACAGGAGAGTAACATGACGAGAAAACGAGCGAGAGAATGTGGCGTATTGATTGGGACGGGTACCCCAGGTGCGTATAATGCAATTACGGATGTAAAAGGAGTGCGGGTCGGCCACAAAACGATTCTCAAGGAAGACGTTTGTTCGGGTGTTACGGTGATAATTCCCAACGAAGGACAATTGGAGGGGCAGCATTTCCCTGCTGGTTTTTTCTCCTTTAACGGTACGGGGGAGTTTACGGGAAGTCACTGGATAGAAGAGACCGGTACGCTTGTGACACCGATTGTATTTACGGGAAGCCATCTGCTAGGGCTGGCACATCATCATCTTGCTCGTGCGACGAGAAAAATCGAGGGGCTTGAACCGTTTTCTAATGGAATCGTCGCGGAGACTTGGGATGGTTGGTTGAGTGATCTCGAAAAGACGCAGATTCAGTACGAGGATTTGGAAGAAGCAATTGTAGAGGCGCAAACAGGAAATGTCGAGGAAGGCAATGTGGGTGGGGGTACCGGGATGATCTGCTTCGAATTCAAGGGCGGAATCGGAACCTCTTCACGCATCGTTGAGACTGAATGTGGCACGTTTACTGTCGGGACATTGGTGCAGACGAATTTTGGCAGAAGACAGGATTTAAAAGTGAATGGTATTCCTGTGGGCCAGATGATCTCCGAAAATGAAGTTCCATTGCCGTGGGTAACACCTGAAAATGATGGTTCTTTCTTAGTGACGATTGCGACAGACGCGCCTCTCTTGCCGACACAATGCAAGCGCATTTCCAAGCGAGCGTCACTCGCAATGGCACAGCTCGGCGCAATTGGCGAGGAGGGCAGCGGTGATTTCTTTCTGACCTTCTCCACAGGAAATTGCTATTCATATGGCGACGAGCAAATGAGCACAGTGAAAATGTTTCCGTCCGAACAACTGGATGCACTGTTTGAAGCAGCAATCGAAGCAGTCAAGGAAGCGATTTTGAACTCCATGTTGATGGCGGAAACGATACAAGGCCAGAAAAACAGAACCGTACATGCATTGCCACTGGATCGTTTCGTAGAAATCATGTCTCGTTAAATGAAAAGACTCCGCTAGCGTTAGCGGAGTTTTGTTGTCTGATCACTTGTTAAACAGTTGTTTAACTGCTGAAGAAGCTACGGCTGGAGTGCTTTCTTTTATAATGAGAGCTGCCGTAATGGGAACGTCCGTACCGATTGCTAGAGCTGTATTTTCTGCGATGCTTGTAATCGCTGCTACTGTATTTCCGGTACTTGTGCGAAGATGAGTGATTACCGAGTAAATTTTTCAAAAGCTTCTTAAGCATATCAATCACTCCTAGTTAGGTTGGAAGTCTATTCCGTATAAGTATATACGAATATGTTGGGGAATCGTTTCATTATTTTTCTACGTTTTCGTGAAAGGCTGGACCAATTAGATCAATCCGGTTCGTCCATATTCCCCCAGTAAAGCTTTCTGGAACTCGTTTTAAATCAGTCGGAACATCAAAGCCTTGCGACACATCTCCACTCCCTGCGACTAGGATCACGCGGGTATCTTTTGCCTCCATTCTTGCCATGAAACGATTTGGCCAACCCCAGAGCCATGGGGCAATCTGATCAGGAATATGCAATTGGGTTTGCGCACAGGCTTCTGGTACATATCCGGACCAACCGGTTGCGATGTACGGGATCAGGCAGCTTTTCATAGTCGCCATAGACATCACACGCAGCTGGGGCAGTTGTTGTTTCAATGTCTCGATTGGCTTGTCACCGCCATAAACAGAGAGCTGTGCCAGTTGTTCAGCAGGCAATTTTGCCAAAGCATCCGCTAACGCCTTCCCCTCGAGTGGGTCATTGCTTTTAATATGGATAAGTAGCGAGCGATCAGGGAATGTTTGTAGCACATCATCGAGAGAGGGCATCATGCCAATCCCTTTTCCACGGAAGGGGAAGGTTCTCCCTTCATCCGCTGTATAATGGTAGCCGATGTCAAGCTGTTGTAATTCGGCCAAGGTATAATCTCTCGTGACACCGGTACCGTTTGTCCGACAGTCGAGCGTCCAGTCATGAAACACCGCGAATCGATTGTCTTTCGTCCATTGTACATCGAGCTCGACAACGTCCGCGCCCGCTTCAAAAGCCGCCTGCATGGACGGAATCGTATTTTCCAGGTACGGATGCTCCGGTAGATAAATCCGTTCCGCCGTACACGTTTCATTGGTGATGTTCTCCATATGAAAGGTTTGTGCCATCCCCCGATGAGCAAGTAAAAAAGGCTCGCCTTCTGGCTCTTTTGCAAGATAAGAGCTGTTACCCAGAAACAGGAAAGCGACGAAAAGAAGGGGAAGCCAGATGCGTTTTCGCTGGAACCATTTCTTTCGTGGTTGATCTTGTTGTTTTGACATGATGGGATACCGCCCCTTCCTTCAAATACTCTGTTCATTGTAGCAAAACGCAAGGGAGGAAGGTACATCCTTTGGGAGTAGTGCTTGGGGCTTGGCATCATTCGAAAAGACTGGCACAATAGACGGAAGATAAGATGTATCCCATGAAGAGCAAGGGGAGGTTCCATGAAAATAGCTTTACACCAAATCGCTTATCAGATCGGTATGCACCCAACTGAGATGGCGAAGCTTGTCTACGAAGGTGAAGTAACGGGAGAGGTACCTGACCGCAATCCGCAAGCGAAGGATGCCTGGGTGGATTTGCACTCTCTGCGTAACTTCATTCAATGGCGATATGATCAGGGGCGAATGGACCAGATGTTCTATGATAAAGCTATGCGTCACCTGAACAAAGCAATGCCAAAAAAATAATCGAATTCGGAGGAGAAACATGCAAGACTCTATTATTTACTGCATGGTACCAAAAGCATACTGGGAAAAGTGGAAGGACAAGGATCATTACTTACCTCGCGATTACGACCAGGAAGGCTTTATTCACGCGACAAAAGGGGACGAGCTGCTTGAAAAGGTAGCAAACCGTGTCTATGCACAGTTTGACGAGGAGTTGTATGTACTCGTTGTGGATGAAACAAAAACGACTTCGGAAGTCAAATACGAGGCAGCGAAGGATGGATTGCTTTATCCGCACATCTACGGACCGCTGAATCAAGAGGCGATTGTAGATAGGAAGCAAATGAATCGGATAGACGGTCAGTGGCGTCTGGGAACGTCCATCCGTTAATCT
The DNA here is from genome assembly GCF_013284345.1 of Brevibacillus sp. MS2.2. Taxonomy (NCBI): domain Bacteria; kingdom Bacillati; phylum Bacillota; class Bacilli; order Caryophanales; family Paenibacillaceae; genus Brevibacillus; species Brevibacillus sp. MS2.2. The sequence goes on along the minus strand of NZ_JABSUZ010000003.1, from coordinate 140,751 downwards.
TCTACCAGCTAAACCATTTGAGTAGCGCCAGCACTTCTTGGCGCTTGGCCTCAGGTAGCTTGTCGAGTCTGCGCAAGAGAAGATCGATTCGCATGCGCTGTTCCGCTTCGGATTCAGGTACCTTTTGCCCCTTCACCCATTGTCGTTTCAGGCGGACGGGATCGGTATCAGAGATGATCCGAAGCAGCTTTCTTTCCAACAAATCTAAGGAAGCCATAGGTGAAACCCTCTTTTTCGTTTAATCCGTTTCTTCTATTATAACACGGGTACATAAAGAAACCATGATTGGCGCACAATGGTAAAGGTGTTGAATATAACCCTTTGTAGGAGGCGTATCGATTATGGCGAAGCCGGATGACCGTTCTGACAACGCAGAAAAACTTCAACAAATGATTTCCAATACGGAAGAGAACATTCGTGAGTCCGAAGATTATCTGTCGGCTCATGCTGGAGAGATTTCTGCTGAGGAAAAAGCAACCCTCGAAGCGAAAAATCAGCGTCGTGAAGAAAGCATCGAGGGATATCGTGCGGAAATCAAGGATGAATCTTCGCAGGCTTAAGCTTGTTACCGAACGTCTGGCGCCAACTACGCGTCAGGCGTTTTTTCATTCTATCGGGCAAAAGTGCAACAAAACATGATTTGTTTTGTGAAACATGGTAATCTGTAATGGTACAAATTGAAAAAGAGGAGAAAGACTTATGAAGCGACCAGAAGATACACGCGTCGTTGTCGGCATGTCCGGCGGAGTCGACTCCTCCGTGACGGCTTACCTGCTTAAGCAACAGGGATATGACGTCATCGGCATCTTCATGAAAAACTGGGATGATACCGATGAATTCGGCCACTGCACGGCGGAAGAAGACTTCCAGGATGTCCGGCGCGTCTGTGAACAGATCGGCATTCCATATTACACGGTAAACTTTGAAAAAGAATACATGGACAAGGTATTCCAGTATTTTTTGGATGAATATAAACGGGGACGTACACCGAATCCGGATGTCATGTGCAACCGTGAAATCAAGTTCGGTGAGCTTCTCGCCAAGGTCATGGATCTTGGGGCAGATTATATTGCTACCGGCCATTACGCGCAGGTCAAGTACATCGATGGTGAGTACAAGCTGATTCGTGGTGCTGACAACAACAAGGACCAGACTTACTTCTTGAATGTATTGGGCCAAGAACAGCTATCCAAAACGATGTTCCCGATTGGTCATCTCCCGAAACCGCAAGTAAGGGAGATCGCAGAGAAAGCAGGACTCTATACAGCGAAAAAGAAAGATAGTACAGGGATCTGCTTTATTGGTGAGCGCAACTTCCGCGAGTTTTTGCAAAACTATTTGCCTGCCAAACAAGGAAATATCGAGACCGTAGATGGAGCAGTCATCGGTACGCACGACGGGCTGATGTACTATACACTGGGTCAACGACAAGGCTTGGGTATTGGCGGAGGTCATGGCACGAGCGGACAGCCTTGGTTTGTTGTAGACAAAGATCTGGAGCGGAATGTCCTGATCGTCGGTGAAGGCTCTGATCATATCCGTTTGTACTCGAAGAGTCTCTTGGCGACCAACGTGAGCTGGGTGAGTGACAAGAAGCCTTCCGAAACGTTTACTTGTACAGCGAAATTCCGTTATCGCCAGCCGGATCAGGGAGTAACCGTTCACCCACTGGAGGATGGTACCGTAGAAGTTGTATTTGATCAGCCGCAAAAAGCAGTGACACCTGGTCAAGCTGTCGTCTTCTACGATGGGGAAGTATGCTTGGGTGGCGGTACGATTGACAAGGTACGCTTAGTCGATAAAGAGAACTAAGATAAGACGGGGGAAGCACTCGGTGGATGCTGCGAAAAAATCAAAAGTGATTATCGTTTCGTTTTTGGCGGGAGCGGTTCTCTTGGCGATCATCTCTTATTTCGGGATGGCCTCCTTGGGGAAAGAGCATATGGCGACGATCCAAAACGTCATCAAGGAGAACGGCGGGGTTGTTACCTCGGGTGGAGTGACAGCGGTTCCGCTGGAAGAAAGTCCTTTTACTAACAGCGGAAAAGGCAATACCATCTACCGCATCTATTATACGAAAGATGGGCAAACGTTGACGGCTTGGTATCGTGCTGATAATGAATCCTCCATCAAGAAAGAGCCGGAAGCATGGATTCTGCCGTGAAAACAAGGATAAACCTGACTGGGAGAGTGAAGGCATCACATGACCCAACATGCTGGACTGCGTGAGCTGGCTGAACTGATTCGAAGACTCGAGCCAGAGTTAGCGAGTGCACAATTAAGTATTCTTGCTCATGAAAATAAAGAGGAAATCGCAACGCTGTTAGTGGAAGGACTCGGTACGAAGGTACCTGTCCAACATAGCTCCGGCGAATATGCGAATCATTTGGCGGTTTTGCGGGTAGGGGCGAACAAGTACACCTTCGCGCAAGATTGGAGAGAAGTGTACATCAGTGAAATCAATTACTGCGCGTGTCGCATACCTCCAGGGGCCCATGGGTTGTTGGTTCACCATATCGATTATCCAGGCGTGATTTATGACGTCTCACGAAAACTGGCTGAATATCAAATCAATGTTTCCAAGTTGAATGTATCGCGCGAGCAAAAAGGGAAGAATGCCCTGCTTATCTCTGTGACCGACGAAGAGATTACACCGACGATTGTAGCTGCCATCGAAGAGCTGCCCCAAATCACCAAAGTGTTATCTCTACAGTAAGCGAATCATGATAAACAAAAACTGCCCGTTTTTTTAGCGGGCAGTTTTTTTCGTAGCGAATTTGAGTCCTTGGCTAACCAAGACTGGCAAAACGGACGAATGATTTTCGGCAACAAATTCTTGGAAGGAAGCTTTGATTTGACCTTTGCCCATGGAGGCTAATCGTTCGACCATCGCCAGGGATTTTTCTTTGACCAAGAACCGGCCATCGTTTTCCAGCTCTCCAATGGTGAGGAGCGCATGGACGTCGAGGTCATCTGTCAGCAGGCTCGGCAATTGGCTCTCCTTCGCAAGCAGGACACTCTCATTCCAGTGGATCGAGGGACTTCCAGCGATATACCGCTGAAAAGCGTGTGGTCTCGACAAAAGTACATGCAAGACAAACAAGCCCCCTAGCGAATGTCCAAAAATCGCTTGCTGCGTCCGATCGATGGGGAAGTCATTTTCGATGCTAGGCTTGAGCTGCTCCTCCAAAAAGGTGAGGAACTGCTCTGCTCCCCCCATCTGAGGCCAGGCGGCTCCTTTTGGGTTGCCAGGAAGCTCTGAGGCGGGAACTTCATAGGTGTAATCAAAGAAACGGGCAGGATGGTACGGATCGTCCGTTGGATACCCAATCCCGACGACGATAGCAGGATACACGCCAGTTCGTTCAGGGCCACGTGATTGTATCCGTATCGCTTCGGTCATGGTGGCAAAAACAGAGTTGCCATCTAGCAAATATATGACGGGAAAGCCTGATTCCGGAGGGGGATCGGCAGGAACACTTACGAAAATATGATAGTCCCGCTCTTGATAAGTCATGCTTTTACTGTAAGAACGAGGAATGACGACAGGTTGATAGTCGGTGCTTTTCATGAGGGCTACTCTCCAATCTTTCCATGGCTAACCAACACGCACAAAATCTATTATATGAACGAGAACCAGAGATTAGCAATAGCCGAAAAAGGAGAATAGTTAGTTTTCGAAAAGAGCGCATACTGAGCTTGACTCCTACGATATATTGAGGTAAAGTAAGTTTTGCCAACTACATATTGATGCGGTAAGGTGTTTGCCAGCCAGATTTGGTAGACTTAATAGGGAAGTCGGTGAGAATCCGACGCGGTCCCGCCACTGTAATGAGAGAGTTCCATTTGCGAAAGAATGCCACTGATCATGAACGATCGGGAAGGTGAGAATGGAGCGATGATCCAAAAGCCAGGAGACCTGCCTAACCGCTTGCACTGTTTAACCTACGGGAGATAGGGAAGTGTTCGAGCGCTCAATTCGCATTGGCGAATTGCTAGATGGAAGTCATCACGCGCATTCGGCATGTAAACGTCGGATGCGCTTTTACTTTGGCTAAATAACATACATACAGAGTAAAAAATGCAGGATAGGATGAGGGACATGCTAATCGCTTATGATTCAAAAACAGGAAACGTCCGAAGATTCGTCAACAAAATTAATTTGCCACATGTGGAAATTGATCAAGATATGGTGCTGGACGAGCCATTCATTTTGATCACATACACGACGGGATTCGGACAAGTGCCGGAGAAGGTGGCGACGTTCCTGAAGCGAAATCATGTCCATCTGCGCGGAGTATCTGCCAGCGGCAACCGCAACTGGGGAACCAGCTTTGCCAAAAGCGCGGATACGATCGCGAGCCAATACGGCGTTCCGGTGATTTCTAAATTTGAACTGTCCGGTACCGGCCGTGACGTGGAACAATTTACGAGTGGGGTGGCAGCAATTGCGGCATATTGAATTGAACAACGAACTGATGCAGCGTGGCAATGACGGATTTTATCAACTGGAAAAGGATCGGGAAGCGGTTGCGGTCTTCATGGAAGAAGTGCAGTCCAACACGATGACTTTTGGCAGTGTCAAAGAACGCATGGACTATTTGATCGAGAATGACTTCTATGAAAACGTCTATGAAACATACACTGTTGAGCAGGTCGATGAAGTTTTCCGTTTGGCTTATGATGCTGATTTTCAATTTGCTTCGTACATGGCTATCTCCAAATTTTATAAAGATTACGCCTTGAAAACGAACGATAAATCGATGTACTTGGAGCAGTATCCAGACCGGGTGGCCGTTGTGGCACTGTCCCTTGGACAAGGTGACTTTGAGCTCGCCAAGCGTTTAACAGTATCCATGATGGATCAACGCTTGCAGCCAGCGACACCAACCTTCCTGAACGCAGGCAAAAGCCGCCGTGGAGAAATGGTCTCCTGCTTCTTGCTCGAAATGGATGATTCACTGAACTCCATCAACTTTATTTTGGGAACTTGTATGCAGCTATCCAAAATTGGCGGCGGTGTAGCCGTGAACCTGTCCAAGCTTCGCGGACGGGGAGAGCCGATCAAAGGCGTCGAGGGCGCAGCAAAAGGTGTCATGCCCGTTCTCAAGCTGTTGGAGGATGCGTTTTCCTACGCGGATCAAATGGGGCAACGCAAAGGCTCAGGAGCAGCGTACTATAACATCTTCGGCTGGGATATCAACGAGTTTCTTGATTGCAAAAAGATCAATGCAGATGAAAAAGCACGCATCAAAACGTTGTCCATCGGCCTGATCGTACCAAATGTGTTCTACAAGCTGGCTGAGGAAAACAAGCCATTGACTGTGTTTGCTCCGTTCTCCGTGTACAAAGAATACGGCGTGCATCTGGATGATATGGACCTCGATGATATGTACGAGGAGCTCTTGGCAAACGATCGCATCAAGAAAAAGACTGTGATGAGCGCACGCGAGATGTTGACCAAAATCGCGATGATCCAAATGGAATCAGGCTATCCGTACATCATGAACAAGACGAATGCGAACAACAACCATGCGCTGAAAGATCTTGGTTCGGTGAAAATGTCCAACCTGTGCACGGAAATCTTCCAGCTACAAGAGACTTCGACGATCACCAATTACGGCGAGATGGATATCATCCGTCGCGATATTAGCTGCAATCTGGCATCGCTCAATATCGTCAACGTGATGGAACGCAAAATGATCCGTGAATCCGTCCACGAAGGAATCGAAGCCATTACTGCCGTCAGTGACATGACGCGTGTAGAAAACGCTCCAGGCGTTCAAAAGGCAAACCGCGAGCTGCACTCCGTAGGGCTTGGTGCGATGAACCTGAACGGTTATCTGGCAAAGAACAAAATCGCTTACGAGAGTGAAGAAGCGAAGGATTTCGCTCGTACGTTTTTCATGATGATGAACTTCTACTCCTTGGAAAAAAGCATGGAAATTGCCAAGGAAACAGGTAAGACCTTCTTGGGCTTTGAACAATCGGAATATGCAAAAGGTACTTATTTTAACAAGTACGTAACGAACGATTACAGTCCGCGGACGGAAAAAGCAAAGCTTCTCTTCGAAGGAATGCACATTCCGACACAAAAGGATTGGGCTGACCTACAGCAAAAGGTGCAAAAGCATGGCGTTTACCATGCGTACCGTTTGGCGATTGCACCGACACAGAGCATTTCCTACATTCAGAATGCGACTTCTAGCGTGATGCCAATCGTCGAGCATATCGAAACGAGAACGTATGCCAACTCGACGACGTATTACCCGATGCCGTACTTGTCGCAGGAAAACTATTTTTACTACAAATCGGCGTATGTGATCGATCAATTCAAAGTAATTGATTTGATTGCCGAAATTCAAGAGCACATCGACCAAGGAATATCGACTGTGCTGCACGTGAACAGCAATATTTCAACCAGAGAACTGGCTCGCTATTACATTTACGCAGCGAAAAAAGGTCTGAAGTCACTCTACTATACACGTACGAAGCATTTGACTGTAGAAGAGTGCATTAGCTGCGCTGTTTAGTGAACTCGATTTATAAATGGATAAGCATCAAGCACAAAGAGAAGAGGAACGCCATATGAAAGCAGTCAATTGGAACAGGCCGGACGACGATTTTACGATGACGTTTTGGAATCAAAACATCATGCAGTTCTGGACGGATGATGAGATTCCGCTGTCAGATGACAAAATGTCCTGGATGGAGCTCAGTGCGACTGAACGCGACACGTATAAAAAAGTATTGGGCGGTCTCACCTTGCTGGATACAGTTCAGGGTGGAGTAGGGATGCCGAAGATCATGGAGCATGTCGATGGACTGCAAAGAAAAGCGGTTCTCGCCTTCATGGGCATGATGGAGCAAATCCATGCCAAATCGTACAGCAGTATTTTTACAACGCTGGCATCGACAGAAGAGATCGACGGTATTTTTTCGTGGGTAGAAAACAACCCACATTTGCAAAAGAAAGCCGCCCTCATCTCGAAACGCTATCAAGAAATTGAGAAACCAAAAGACTTGTACATGGCGATGGTAGCGTCCGTCTTCCTGGAAAGCTATCTGTTTTACAGCGGCTTCTTCTATCCGCTCTATTTGGCGGGGCAAGGAAAGATGACAAGCAGCGGGGAAATTATCGACCTGATTGTTCGCGACGAGAGCATCCACGGACTCTATGTCGGCGTTCTCGCGCAAGAAGTCTATCAAGGTCTGAGTGTGGTCGAGCAGACCGCAGCAAAAGAGGAGCTGTATGCCCTTTTGCATGAGCTGCAAGAAAATGAAGAGGCTTATACGACGTCGTTGTATACGGAAATCGGATTGGCTGACGAGGTTCATGCTTACGTACGCTACAACGCGAACAAAGCATTGATGAATCTGGGGCTAGACCCGCTATTCCCGGAGGAAGAAGTGAACCCGATCGTGCTGAACGGCATTCGCACGCAGACGAAGCAGCATGACTTCTTCTCGAAAAAAGGAAATGGTTATGTCCGCACGCTAAACGTAGAGCCGTTGACTGATGCTGATTTTACATTTTAGTATGACAAAAAATGGATTCTGTGTTACTTTATGAACAGTATGCTGCCCTGCTCGTTTACTGGGGGCACTTCACAGAACCATGACAATTTCATAGGAGTGGGAACAGGTTCTTTGGTTAGCAAGATCGACCAAGGATGAAAAGGGAAGTCGGTGAGAATACGGTCCCGCCACTGTATGAGGGGAGTCGGCACATTTATCAGCCACTGATCCAAATGGATTGGGAAGGCATGTGCAGATGATGATCCCAAAGTCAGGAGACCTGCCTGTTTCGACGACACTGCTTAACCTACGGGAGATAGGGAGGTGTTAGGATGCTGTGATCTCAGTGCTTATTTGGCATTTCTAACGTTCTTTTTGATCGTTGGAGATGCCTTTTTTATTGGGCGGGTTCAAGTCATGAAAAGCAGCAATTTGGGATATCCACGGATCGGGAAGAACCGCGAGTGGAAAAAGGGGTCGAGCTGATCCCTGTGGGTGACTTTACGTACTACGATCACATGCTGGATATGGCTGTGATGTTTGGAATGGTCCCCAAGCGTTATGAATACGAGGGAGGCCCGGTTTCATTAGCCCCATACTTCGCCATGGCTCGCGGTTCGAAGGTGCTGTCGCCAGCGAAATGACGAAATGGTTTAACACGAACTACCATTATATCGTCCCGGAGTTCGGTGAACGACAACCAGCCATAACCGAGAACAAGCCTCTCTTGGCATATTTGGAGGCCAAAGAAAAGTTTGGCATCATCGGAAAGCCTGTCATGGTAGGCCCGTATACATTTGTCAAATTGTCAAAAGGATATGAGAAAAACGAATTTGAGATCGTTGTGGATCAACTCGTTCCGCTCTACATAGACGGGGAAGAGTATTTGGAAGGCCAGGTTAGATCGGAACTTTCAAAAAACTAAATTTTAGATAGGATACAACGAGTTGTTTCCGGGGAAACAGAAGTATCAGAAGGGACAGGAAATTTATACAGTTCCGAAATACGGAGGGATTATACTCGAATTTATAACTCATAAGTTGAGGGACAGCTAGAAGCGGGTATAGACTCTGGCGAGGAATTGGAGTCGTTCATTGAAACGAAGTATTTTGCGGAGCTCGTTACGATTTGGATGGATGCTCTAAATGAGCATCGACAACAACGTAAGAACTGATAGTATTTGAGAAGACCGAAGTAGATAGCCACATAAAGCCGCTTGTTTAGTTAAGCGGCTTTTTTATATATGCCTTCATGTACGCATAATATGACTGCGATTGAAATATACCCATGTTGAGAGCTCAAAACCCCCTGTAGGAAATGTTGTTTTCCTGTATGGGATTTGAAAGGGTACAGAGTGTAACTTTTTGTACTTTTTTTTATGTTAAATAAAATGTTCGCATAATTAATCGTTATTATCTTACCACTTTAACGTTTTCCTCCCTTTCCACCATCCACTAAAAAAACATTTACGCCTTATCCCTAAATATGGTATAACCGTCTCCATGATCAATCTTCCAATAAGGAAGCCGGTTTCATTCGCCTTCCCAGGGATGACGTGCCACTCTCCTGAAGATTCCCGTCTCTCCCAAATGTTCACGCGCTCAAGGGCATCTCGCTGGAAGTTAGTCAAGGCGAAGTCGTCACGCTGATCGGGCGAACGGCGCGGGAAAATCTTATCATGATCGCCAAACTGCGACACCTTGCCAATCCGAGTCAAGTGGCCTTAACGAATTGAGAGATATCAAAATCCATCCGTGTGACAGGGCCGAAAATAGATTGTTGCTTACTCGGGGTGAACGGATGTATGAAGAATCCCTTGGGGACAAGCGCACAGAAATTGCATATTTACTGGAAAAGTTCGAAGCTGTGTTAGCCACACAAGATCAGCAACTGATAAAAAAGGCAACTTTAGCGTTTAAAAAACAACTGGATCATTTAGAAGGGTGGTTCGACTACTAATGGGTGTGTGGGAAGTACTGGGGATGGAACCCACAAAAGATATTCAATCGATTAAAAAAGCCTACTCCAAAAAACTGAAGGTTCACCACCCAGAGGATGATCCGGAAGGCTATCAAAGGCTAAGAGAAGCATATGACCATGCAGTGAAGGCTGTGAAAAAGGGAGAAATCAAAGAAACTGGTCCGTCGTTCAGCGATGAAAACAACATCCATACCTGGCCCAATCCTCCCAACACTGTCGAGCTAACAGTTGAAACTATAGACCGACTAGAAGAGATTGACCCAGTAGATGAATTCATGGGACAAGTTGAAGAGGTGTATTCTGATTTCTCTTCCCGTATCAGGCATGAACAATGGTCAAAGCTTTTAAATAACGATATTGTCTGGAATGTAAGGCTCAAAGAAATAGTAGAAGTAACATTATTGGATTTCTTGCATGAACATCGGTGTCTCCCTAAAAGAGTTTGGGAATTCATCGAATACTGTTTTCGTTGGCGTGAACTAGCAACAGAAGATCCGGATGATCGAATGGAGCATTTCACCGAAGAGTTTTACCATTTTTATTGTAGACAATTGGATGAACCTGCTCTTCGTTATACCTTTATACAGCATGCAGACGATTTAGACTACGATGTGTTTCTGAACAAGCGGGAGACGGCATATCAGGCACTTAAGGAAAACAATCTGGAACTGGCAGGTCAATCGCTTGATGAAGCATATGCGATGTATTCAGATGATCCTGACTTGCTTCGGCTACAGGGTGAATACTTCCTTCGAATGGGTGAAATGGAGTCTGCTCTTGCTGCAATGGAACACGGAATCCGTATTTATCCAGATGACATCGATTGGTATCTGATTCGATCTCGGATATGGTATGAAATCCATCAATTCGTAGAAGCAAAAGACGAATGTCTGTACATCCTCTCACGTATGCCTGCCAATATGGGTACCCTGCGTCTGTTGGGGAAATGCCTCATTCAACTTGGTGAGTTAGAGAAGGCAGAGGAGAACTACTTGAAGATATTGGAGAGTTTTCCGAATGATATTGATGCCATAACCAGCCTTGCACATATCCGTTCTGAGATGGTGGAGCGGGCCAAGCGGAGGCCCTTTTTCACCAGAAGATCAGTCATAAAGAGATTGTATAAAAAGCTTGGGAAGCCCAATTTTTTTGGCAGTGTGAAACTGTTTTGGATGCAGTTGCCCAAAGTAGGTGTCGTATTCACTCTATCCTTCGTTCTTTTTCTACATGTTTTGTTCTCTAATTCTTTCATCAATGATACCGGATTAACACCTATTTCCTATCTAAAAAATAGGATTCATCCTGTAGAACTATCTTCCACTGAGGTGCTGAATCAACTGGATTATTCTGATATCGCCCAAATAAAGCTTCCCAGTGTTCATTTTCTAGGAATAACAGAGTATCAAGCAAAAGCCCAAACCGGTGCTATCAGTACTCGATATAATTCTTCCTACAGTAAGCAACGTAATTGGGCTCGGAGCATTCTCCCCACAGGATGGTTTTATGTTGCTAAGATTGATAACTCATCAATCGTTTTATTGGTCTCAGATGCCAATCAAGCAGTGCAGATACAAAAAAGTAATTTCATTGATTCGCCAGGAACAATCGTGAAAATGCCGCAAGAGTTACCTGATTATGTATGGGAAGTTTTACAGATTACAGACTTTGGATCCAAATACAAAGATTCCAAATTTGTTGTCGATAAACTAATTGTTGTACATAATGTCACTAATGAAGTTCCCGTTAAAGCAGTGATTTATTCCGTATTGTTACTAGTTCTCTATGCATTTTTGCTTCGACTGTTTGTCAGAACCTACAAAACGGTCCGATTCTAATAAGGAGGAACCGATGGCACCCACCGTTCTTACATATAATCAGAAGGGTCACAGATTATTTCTGCGAGCTCTTTCGTCTGTTTGCTTTAGCAAAAGTGGAGCCTACTATTATGCGTTATATCATGAAAATTTAAGTAGACGAACGTGCCTATTTCTTCTTAAGGAAAAACAGATTACAGATAAGACCGCACTTATTGATACAATAAAATGGCTCATATCGGAAGGGAAGAGGGAAGAATTCAATCGTCTCCGTCATTTCTTATTTACTTTTTCCGAATCAGAACGAACGGCATACATTCAAGCGTTACCCGAGGACCATCAATCGAAATCTCAGTTGATTCTTGTCGATTACTATTCGAGATGTCTACCTTCAGAGGGGATTGCTGCTCATGACTATGCTTGGTGTATCCTTTTATCCAGAGCTGGTTTGAAACTGGGTTACTTGCAAAAGGATCAGGCAATCGAATATATGTTGAGTGCTGCAAGACTGGCACAACAAGCGTATTCCGGATGGAGTGAATATATTGCCGGTTTTGTGGCAGGAATTGATTTTTTAATTCAGGATACGTCTTTCCAAACTACTAAAGAAAATCGAGGTTTCTACACCAAGCTGCTCGCCTCTAGGTACAGTCCCATGCGTCAAGTTGATTGGAATGTAGCTCTCAACAGTAGTGAATGATCTGACCTTCGTGAAATATCAGTCTTCAATGCCCAAAGAATGGCATTCATTTCATATGACAATGACGTAATACTTTCACCATGTACACGTCCTTCAAAATATGGGATGATCATTCTCGAAAGGCATAAATGGAAGCAGCAATACTGCTTCAGGCCATTGCCATACGAAAAACAGAGCAGAAAATCAGTGTAGAGGAAGCGAAGAAAAAAGCGATCGCAGCACTCGCACCTTATCTTGACCCGGCGGTTACGGAGCTATCGCTTATCGTAGAGACTCCTGAAGCAGATATTCCGGAGTGGGTAGACAAGAACAAGCTGGATAAGGAAGAGGATAAAACGTATTCATTCACTTTCCACGTAAAACGCAACGGGATCGAAGTATCTGACGAGTCTTATATGGTGCGCCTAGCATGGGCGTCGTCTCAAGGATGGAAGTCCCGAACGGGGGCAGGCGAGTGGATACTTAATTACCGATGGTAGATATTCATTTGAAAACAAATGGTGTAAAAGGCCGAACAGAGATTTTGAAAAGCAAATACTTAGTGCATTAGACAACAAACCTATGATTGGTTTAATGGAGTTTAATAAGATTCTTAAAGAAACTAGGGCTATAACTTTGAATTAGTAAACGCAGTTATTGGTTTAAAATGAAAACTAAGCAATTGAATGGATGGAGCTGGTGCGAATTAGAGAGCACAGGGGAATGCGGCTGGATACCAAATGAATGTCTCAGCACGGAACGATAAAGACGAGAGAAGGGGCCTTCCAACTGTGGAGGTCCCTTTTCTTTATCCAGCAAAATGAAGCATGAACTACATTTTCTAAGAAGTATTGAAGTGATTTATTGCAAAGGATATACTATTCTCAAAATTAAAACAAATCAGAATGATAAAGGAGCTTCAGGCATGGCACAACTCGTAAAAGAACGGATTCGGAAGCAGTATGGAAAGCTGACAGCAAGCCAAAAAATCATCTGTAAGATCGCGATAGAAAAGCCAAGCTTACTTGCGATCCATACCGCCAAAAAAATTGCGGAATTTACGAATACCAGTGAAGCGACTGTCATTCGCTTTTGTTATGCGTTGGGTTACTCCGGATACACAGAGCTTCAGGAAGAAATCAAAAAGTCTCTTTTAATAGGAGACCAAAGGAAGGGGCCGATCCAGAAATATCGAGACACCGAGGTTACGCTCGATCTGAGCAATTACGCGCATCAAGTGATGGAAAGCGATATTGCGTATCTCCAACAAGGCTTGCAGCAAATGGACTACACGTTGCTTCAAGAGGTGGTCAAAAGCATCGTGCAGGCAAATCGAATCGTAGTGGTAGGGTTTCGTTGGTGCCATATTCCTGCAAAATGGCTTTTTTCGGCCTTGAATGCCATCAAAGGTAACACACATCTGTATACGGGAGCAGTTGATAACGCCGATTATTTTCTCACCGAACGAGATCAAGAATGGCTGGTCATTGCGATTTCATTTCCTCGGCATCCCAGCGAAACGGTTGCAATGGTTCATTCAGCAAAAGAGCTGGGAGCGAAAATTTTAGCGATTACAGAAGGCGAGTTCTCCCCCATCAGCCAAGTCGCAGATCATCTACTGAAAATCATCACACCCCAACCCGTTGCCACTAGCGGTATGCCCACATTATTCTCGATGCTAAATGTCTTGATCAAAGGCGTCATGCTCCACGACGCGGAAAATGTCCAGAAACGATTGCAACACTATGATGAAATCAGCTCGAAGCTATACTCGTTTGTCGGAAAGGATGAGGAAGACTTCTCGATCTTTTGAAAGCAGAAAAAATGAGAAAAGGGAAAGGGGAATCCTACCAATGACCAAGCCGATTTGGTTCACAGCGACTGGCGACAGCTTCATTACACGCAATCTGCCATACAGGGACCAAGCTTTTCAAGAGGTATCCAGCTTGCTACACCGTGCGGACGTACGCATTGCGAATCTGGAGACGACCGTACACGATCATGAGGGCTATCCCAGCGCGCAGAGCGGAGGCACGTGGGCGATGTCTCCACCTTCCGTTTTGCAAGTCATGAAAGATTACGGCTTTAACATGATTGGCTGGGCAAATAACCATACGCTCGATTATTTGTACGGGGGAATGGAAGCAACCGAGAGATATCTCAATGAGTATGGCTTCGTCCATGCTGGGGCAGGCAAAAATCTCGCTGAAGCGGGAGCGCCGCGTTATCTCGAATGCGAAGGGGCCAGGGTAGCCTTGATCGCTGCGACGTCGACTTTTCATCCATGGTGGGCTGCTGGTGATCAGCGTTCAGACAGTATTGGCAGACCAGGGATCAATCCGATGCGCTATGTCATGACGCACCACATTACGGAAGAAAAGCTCGCTGATTTGCAAGCCATTGCGGAGGCAACGGACATTAACGCCTTCAACAAGCTTCTAATCGAGGAAGGCTTCATGAACGATCCGGGTAAGGAGGTCTTTCTTTTCGGAAATGCACGTTTCATGGTAAGCAACCAAGAAGGGACGACTACTCAGCCGCATCCACGCGATCTGAACAGAATCGTCAAAACGATTGAGGAGGCAAACAGGAGGGCTGATTACGTTATCGTGAGTATTCACGCTCATGAGATGAAGGGGGAAGCGAAAGAGGTTGCGGCTGATTTCTTGCCTGTTTTTGCAAAAGCTTGCATCAATGCGGGCGCACATGCAGTGGTGGGACATGGCCCACATTTATTGCGAGGCATTGAAATCTACAACAATCGGCCGATCTTTTACAGCTTGGGAGATTTTGTTTTTCAGACAGAGGCTGTTACGAGTCAACCTGCTGATTTCTACGAGCACTACGGCCTCGACCACACTCATAATGTGGCAGATGCGCTGGAAGCGATGAGTGCCAATTACACACGCGGACTCTGTGTGCACAAAGAGGTGTGGGAGTCGGTTATTCCCTTGTGGAAAATGCAAGATGGTGAGCTGCTCGAACTGGAGCTGTATCCGATTGAATTAGGCTTTGATCTGCCTGTACATCGTATGGGGTGGCCGAAATTAAGCGGGGATACCTCGATATTGGAAGGGCTCAAGACTTTAAGTGAACCATATGGCACAGTGATTGAGATCATGGATGGAATTGGGCGCGTGAGGCTTTCAAAATAGCGGGGAACAATGGCAGTCTATTTCCTACACAAATGGAGTGATTCACATGATGGCCAGAATCACAATGGTTATGTTATTTGTGCTATACATGATCAATTATGCGGATAAAACGATTGCGGGATATTCTGCCGTGCCGATTATGACCGAATTTTCATTGAACGAGAAGGAATGGGGACTTGTCGGAAGCAGCTTTTTCTGGCTTTTTTCCATCGCCGGGATTGTAGGCGCCGCATTATCGGACCGCATCGGGACGAAAAAAATGCTAGCGATCATGGCGCTGTCCTGGACAGTCATCCAATTTGGCGCTTATGCGATCGCGGGTTTGCCGATGCTTGTCGTTGCGCGGGTATTGCTTGGAATAGGGGAAGGGCCATTTTGGGCAACGGTTGTCAGCCATTTGAACAAATGGTTCCCTGAAGAAAAGCGTGGACTGGTTTATTCAACAGTGAACTTCGGTGCTTTCGTCGGTGCGGTTGCTTCCGCACCGATGATTGTCGCGCTAATTGATAGCTATGGATGGCGATTTTCCTGGGCGTTTATGGGCGCACTCAGTCTGATATGGCTCTTGGTCTGGCTATGGATTGGAAAAGAAAAACCACTTGTCAGCGTCGCTCCCGCAAAAGTCGAAGCTCCCACCTTGCCAAAAGCGAAATGGTCAGATATATCCGGTGTCTTGCTCTCATCCACGTTTCTATTCTGTTTTTTAATCTATTTTGCACAAATTTGGGGGACGACGTTTGCCTCCGTATGGGAGCCTGTCTATCTCGTCAAGGTTTTCCAGTTTACGAATCAGGAAATGGCCTATGCGATTGCTGGCACGGGACTTTTGGCTGGACTGATGACCATTCTGATATCTTCGATTGGTGATCGTTTCTTTAAAAAGCATCGCAGCTATCGTAAATCATATGTTCTGGTTGGCGGTGTTTCGATTATTTTAGGGGGACTGTGCTTTTACGGTGTTACCCTTGTTCAATCTACGGCACTTGTCTTGATCCTCCTGTGCCTCGGAAAAGGATTTGCTTTTTCTGTAGGAACAGCCGCCTCTGTCATTGTCAGCAGCTTGTTGCCGGAACGCACGGGACTTTTGGTAGGCGTGTTGTCCAGCTTAGTTACTTTGGCAGGGATCATCTCGCCGCTGGTAACGGGCTCTATCGTTCAATCAGCCGGAGATATCGGCACTGGTTTTGGCAACGCCATGATCGTCAACGGATTGCTCTTTATCATTTGTGGCGTGCTTTTCCTGCTCTTTGTGAAGCGCAATGAACAAGTCATTCAATCAGTACCGCCAATCACCCATGTTTCCTAAAAGTAATACTTTATAGGCTTGGTTATAGATGTTAAAATTTTCTGAAAAGGGGGTAGATGTGTGATGTATCATTTGAATGAAAGCCTCATGCAGAGCGCGAAACAGTTTTCGGATCGCCCAGCCTTCATCTTTATGGGAGAAACGACTACGTATGCACAATTCAATCAGCAGGTCGAACATCTCGCGGCAGGACTTGCCAGGCACGGGATTGGAAAAGGGGATGCTGTCGCCCTGCTCATGGATAATCGGCCCCATTTTGTTAGCGCTTACTATGCGATACTCCGCGTAGGAGCAGTCGTTGTTCCCATGAACCCCATCTATACAGCGCGCGAAATTAGCTTCATTCTATCCAACAGTAAAGCAAAGGCAGCCATTGCCTTATCCGCGTTACAGCCGATACTAACCCCGATGAAGGACCAAATAGAAGATTTACAGCTTCTCATCTACACGGAATCCATTGAAAATGAAATAACGATCGATCAGCTTGTACAGGAAGGGCAAGAGTCAGAGACAGGGTACGCGGAGCCGGAACGAAACGAAGATGACCTCGCTGTAATCCTGTACACATCAGGTACGACGGGCCAGCCAAAAGGAGCGATGCTCTCCCACCGCAATATGGCTTCGAATGCGGAAGCGATGGGGATATTGTTCGAGCTGGTGCCAGAAGATCGCATGGTCGCGGTACTTCCGATGTTTCATGTCTTCTGCATGACGGTGTGCATGAATGGCCCGATTCGCACGGGAGCGGCCATTATTATTGTGCCGAAATTTCATCCGGCAGACGTCCTCCAAACGATTCAGGAGCAAAAGGCTACATGTTTTGCAGGTGTTCCGACCATGTACAACTATCTGCTACAGTTGCCGACTGCGACAAAAGAAGATTTCTCCTCCATCCGGATATACTGCTCGGGAGGTGCATCCATGCCCGTCGAGCTCCTGCACAAATTCGAAGCGAAATACGATGCCAAGGTACTGGAGGGCTACGGTTTGTCAGAGGCGGCTCCAGCTACAACGTTTAACCCATTGCACGGGACCAGAAAGCCAGGATCAGTTGGAGTCGATATCCCGCTCGTGAAAAACAAGGTCGTCGATCCCGAAGGAAACGAAGTCGCACGTGGAGAAGTGGGCGAGCTGGTTGTACATGGGCCAAACGTTATGATAGGGTACCTCGGGTTGCCAGATGATACGGCTGCGGCGCTTCGAGATGGTTGGCTGTATACGGGAGACATGGCTCGTATGGATGAAGAAGGATATGTGTACATCGTTGATCGGAAAAAAGACATGATTCTCGTTGATGGTTATAACGTGTACCCGCGTGAAGTAGAAGAAGTGCTTTACCAGCACCCAGCGATTATCGAGGCCGCTGTGATTGGAATTCCTGACGAGGTACATGGCGAAGCAGTCAAGGCATTTGTGGCATTGAAGGAAATTGCGGTTTCCCAAGAGGATATCATGGCATTTTGTCGTGACAAGCTGGCGAAATACAAAGTTCCCCGTCAGGTCGAATTCGTAGCTGAGCTTCCTAAAAACAGTACGGGGAAAATCTTGCGTCGCTCATTGCGCACCTCGTAAACGATCGCATGATTAAATGAAAAATGCCAGTGAGTAAGGAAGCTGCACAACTTTTCAGCTTGCTATGCCAAACTCACGTATATAAAACAGATGCGAGAGACCAAGAATTCGCTTCGTGTCAGAACATGAAAAAGATCGCCACACACCAGGCCAAGTTGGCGTAGGTTGTGCGGAGATCTTTTTTTATTCTTTACAGACTAGTTTTCCATAGATTTATGAAACTTTCTTACCATTTTGCGATTACAAGCAAACCGTTTCCAGCCTCCCTTCGTTTCCTTTGATAGTACCGTGAAAAAACATGTGTGAAATGGAGGAAGAATGATGAAGAAGATCGTGTTCCTAGCAGCTCTATTGCTCTTTGTCTTTACGTCTGCCGGAATGTCAGCCTATGCACAAATGGACGGTAAGTCGGCGTCCCAGGCGACATTAAATGCCAGCCAAAGTGATCCAGTCATCCGGGTATACGGACCAGGTGGACCACTTGGACCGATCAAGGAAGCTGCTGAACAATTTTCAGCTGAAACAGGAATGAAGGTGGAAGTAACAGCCGGACCAGAGGGCAATTGGATCGGCCAAGCAAAGCAAGATGCAGATATTATTTTCGGTGGCTCCGAGTATATGCTGCAGGACTTCATCTTTAACCACCCCGAAATGATCGACACGAAATCACGTACGGCGCTTTACCCGCGTGCTGCAGGAATATTGGTGAGGAAAGGAAATCCTAAGAAGATTGAAAGCCTGGAGGATTTAACGAAAAAGGGAGTCAAAATAATCGATGTGAATGGGGCTGGCCAGCTTGGCCTGTGGGAAGACATGGCAGGCAGAAAAGGGCTGATCGAAGGCATTTCTCAAAATATTAACCTTTCTGTAAAGTCGAGTGCCGAAGCCATTGAACGATGGAAATCGAATTCCAGCCTGGACGCCTGGATTACCTATGAATCGTGGCATTACCGGCTCCAGGATGTGACTGACCTGGTCGAACTGCCCGAAGAAGAAAAGCTCTATCGAGGAACGCCGATCGTCCTGACGAAAATCACTGATCAGAAAAAAGAGGCACAGCAATTTATTGATTATTTAAAAACGGAAAAATCTCACCAAATCTTTCAAAAATGGGGCTGGAAGTAAGGACGAGTCTTAATCTAAAAAACGGGGAGGAACATACATGAAAAAAGCAGTTTTTACCCTTGCGATACTTTCGATTATTTTTGCTTTGGCTGCCTGCGGAAAAAGCACGGAGGTAAAAACAGAGACGGTTCAACCCGAACAAGCCTCGGTTGTCAGCCTCCAGCTTTTGCAGAATGAGAAAGCTGGAGGGTACCTGGCGGATCCACAGGGAAGGGCCTTGTATTACTTTAAAAAGGACGAAGCAGGAAAAAGCAATTGCAGCGGAGACTGCCTGGCAAACTGGCCGGCATTTACCCAGGAGGATTTCGCTGTCCCGGAAGGTTTTGACAAAAAGGATTTCAATACGATCATAAGAGAAGACAACGGGAAGAAGCAGGTTACGTACAAAGGATTTCCTCTCTATTATTTTGCAAAAGACCTGCAAAAAGGGGATGTAAACGGACAAGGAGTAAAAGATGTATGGTTTGTCATAAACAGCGAAACAGCATTTGAATAAGCCTGCCCAGGGAACGATCAATCGCGGTCGTTCTCATCTTTACTTTTAAAATAGTGTTATGGCAATATATTTTTATCCAAGAGCAGGGAGTGCCACATGAAAGAAAATTATGATGCGGAATTAATGCGATTGGTAAACGAAAAAAATGGTCACGCATTAGAGGAACTCTATGATCGATATATAAAGCTTGTTTACAGCTTTGTTATGAAGTTTTGCAATGGGAATGAGGATAAGACGAAAGAGATTATTCAGTTGGTCTTTTTGAGGCTATGGACAACAAACAGCTATTACGATCCTGCTCAAGGCAGCTTTGTAAATTGGCTCCTCACGATTACCCGCAATATTTGCATTGACTACCTCCGCAAAGAGAAGAGGCATACGCAACACCATCAAGAGGAACTTGAAGAGATCGCCGACCCTGCTAATACAGTCGAGCAACGAGTAAATACGAATGATATTGCAATGGCGAAAAACAAATTGCCGACGGCGCAAAGAAAATTAATCGATTTGCTTTATTGGAAAGGGTATTCTCTTTCAGAGATCGCCAAGCTGGAACAAGAGCCGCTCGGCACGATTAAAAGCAGGCTTCACCAGGCTCTTAAAGGATTGAGGAAGCATTTGGAACTGGAGGATTTAAAATGAGAAGGGTTTGTGATCATTTAATTCCATATATAGCAAATGAGCTCAAGGAGAGCGAACACATGGCCTTTGCTGAACATTTAAAGAATTGTACGGACTGTAAGAAAGAATATCAGGAATTATCCCAGGCCTGGCAGGCTTTGCCGTTCGATTATACCGAAATCGAGGTGCCTGAATCGCTAAAAGGCGAGGTGCTGGGGTTTGTTTTTGAGCAAAAAAGGAAAAGCGGTACCGAAGCATTCATGACTAAGATGAGGAAGCTCTCTATGACGCTCAAAAGCCAGTTCACTCCAGTTTCAACCGGTATCGTGTGCGTATTGTTGCTCGCGTTTATTGGCCTTGGAATCGCGAATGTACAGGTAAAAAATCGCCATGCCGAAAATATTCCCATTGAAATTTTAACGGCGATTCCCTTAAAAGCAGCTAAGCAAAGCCACCCGGGAACAAACGGCATGGCCTATATTGTCCAGCAGGGATCAGAGAAAAATTTGGTGGTGCAGGTTCACGAATTGCCCGGCGTCGAAGGTTCACAGGTTTACCAGGTTTGGCTGCTGAAAAACAGCACGAGGGAAAATGGCGGCATATTCAAGCCCGACGAAAACGGATCTGGAATACTGACCTACCAGCTCGCCGAAGGGCAGACTTTTGATCAAATCGGCATCACTGTCGAACCGGACGCCAACAGCAGACAACCAAGGGGAGAAAAAATAGCCGGGTCATAGCTGGAACAGAAAAGGACAGATACATTTTATATATCTGGCTCACCGTAGCGTTCAACTTCTATGCAAATGGCAGGAATTGCGCGCTCAAGCTATTACAAGAGGTAAATATGTGTTGGAAAACTATGGTATACATTGTGAGTGGAATGAACTGGAGTATCATGAGGATATTCTTACTGCTTTCAATCTTAACTTTAATCTTGAGGGTGATAAAAACTTAGGTGAAGTACGATTGATACCACTTGACGATTGGAAAGCAAACTTAGAGAAAACTTGCGATAATTGGTTCTTTGAATTTACATTTTGGAGTTTCTGATTGAAGGGACGAGCATAGCCTAGCTAACGCCAAGCCATTCTGTATGCCGCTCTGGAGTTGATAAAGATACATAAGCTCTATTAAACTAATGGACCAGTTTAGTTACATATGGCTATACAATATTTAAAGAAGTCCAAATGGACTCCTTTCGAATTCATCTATTTTGATTTAGTAGCTTTGAAAGAGGTCAGGGGCTGGTGTAAAACTTAATTCTAAAATAACCATAGTTTGAGCCAAAGAAAAGCTGATATTACCTTTTTTTATCAAGGTCATTTATTTCTCTTTCAATTAGAGACACTGAAATTTCGAATGCTTCTATCCGCCTTTTAGCTAAGGTAATTTGAGGTTTATATTTAGTAGGATTCTCTTTCGCTTTAAAAGTTTTTACTGTTTCTCTTACCTCCCCGATTTTTAACGTAATGATTATTAATTCTGCACTTTGTCTAGCGAGCAAAATAATATATCAGAATACGAAGGGGTTTGTCAAGAATAGACCTAATTTTTTGTCTTATTAAGTAACGGGTTCGTTCATTCAATAAAACAGCGGGAGTCTAGGACTTTATTTTCTGGTCCATGGCTACCGCTGTTTTGATTGAGAGGGTCAGTCTAAAGCTTTATTATCTTACCATTAAAATGAAAAAGAAATATTTCGTGCACCTTCCATAATAACCCATTTGATTGTAAAATAAAGGAAAAATAAAAGGGTGATCCATTATGGGGGGACTGCTAGGGACATTGCAACAGTCGCTGCGGTCAGAAATCGAACAACATCGGCGAGCGCGCGGCTATACATTGAGCAAACTAGGGGATTTAACCGGTATTAATCCGGGGACACTGAGCGAGATTCTAAATGGGAATCCACCTCGGGCTATCACCATAAGTCAATTAGACGCGCTCGCTGTGGTGTTTGGCTACGAGCCTGGTTGGATGTATGAATTATATCCCGATGAATGTTTATATGAAGGGAAAATTTCGCGCCCCCGATTGATACCTTACTTGATTCGAAGCGCTGAGAATGGACGAAAGGATTGCATTGAAGCTGTTGCCTCCCAATTGTTGGAGAATCCCAAAAATATCTCCATCCTGTTTACTGTAGCTGAGCAATTATATGAGGATGGGAAACTGGGAAAGGCGGTGCCATTCTATGAGTACGTAATTGAGAACGAGAAAGATAGCTACTCTACCCAGTTTGTGATGAGTCACTACCGATTATTTCAGGCCATTCTCGGGACAAATGCTGATGAGAATGAGAAGGCTGTTATTCGCTTTTCTCCATATCGAAAGCGATTACCAGAAACGGATCAATTAGACGCTTTATTAAATTTGGCGAAGGTTTGTTTCACTTTGCAAAAATGGAGTGAAGCAGAAACCTACGCAGATGAGCTACGAGAGCTTTCCAAAATTATCTACCAAGATAAGCTGCAAAAACGCAGAAAAAATCGAGCGGCAGAGTTGATAAAAACAGAACGTCCGCTCGTCTACTACTACGGAATGGGTTATTTATATAAAGGACTAGTCCTACAGATGCAAGGCGCTTATTCCCAATCCAAAGAATATGTACAAGCATACGCCGATTTACATTGGTTTGAACTTCTTGACGAAGACGGGATAAGAATCGTTGAGCGGTTTGCAGTCTTTGCGAAGGCGAATTTTTACACACTGGAAGTATTAATGGGGAATGAAGAAATCATTAAGGAATATACCGACTATCTAGCGGAGCAGCCTGTTGAAATCCTTCCGGGTCTTGTTACGATTATGGAAGCTGCTAATAAATATCATTTTTGCGTGGATGAGGTTTTATTACGCCTCTCTGAAGATATTGCTAGGTTCCATGAACGAACATTGTTGGTTAATATGGTTCAGCATCTCCAATATCGTTATCAGAAAGCAAATTATGATTTTACAAAGGGACGCATTGAAAGTGGACTCAATGAAACCCTGCACTGTTTCGTTCTATCGGATTTAATGAATCGACATTATGATGCTCTGCAATGTGTACAGTTGTTTGAAAAATATCGCCATCTTGCCTCGCCATCACAAATTCTCCAATATCGAGCCATTGTAATTGGAGAGAAGAAGGCTGAAGCTACATTTATAAACTAGTTGTATGACGATGTATCAACACTCACTAAAAAGATGATAAGTAGAGAGGATGAAAAAAGAATGAAATATGTATTCCTAGCACTTCTTCTAACGTTTGGGTTTAGCAGTGGCATCGTTTACGAACCCCAAAAGTCTGACACATCACACGTAATTAATTATCAACATGGTGCAGATTTTTAGGAATAGTTGATAAGACACCCAAAAAAAACATCCTTTCGATAGGATGTTTTTTTCTATTCCATTTTTTCTTAGTTGGTAAATTCTTGCATATTCATTTATAGTTTTATTAATGTCATAATTTGTAAATGTCAGGAGGTGCTTAACATAAAAGCTCTCGCCAGTTCATTAGAAAGGGATGTCCCTGTGCACCTAGGAACATCCCCGAAAAAAGAATTAGAAGGTGCCCCGAAAAGCAAGTGCACGATCTGGGGCACGGGAATAGAAGCAAGTCGCCACCACTTGGATCTAGAAACAAGCATCGAACAACTCCGACAACAAATGATTGAATTGGCAGGTAAACACGGTCTGACAAGTGACGTAGTTTTGGGGGTAAGCCAGCAATTGGACAAATATATTGTGATGGCGCAAAACAACCATAAAGCGGATAGCATCTGGTAAAGGATTCACTATCTGCCTACTAAAAATGACTACAAAAGAGGAACCCTTAGGAAAATGGGTTCTTTTTTACTTTCATTTTTACCGCTGGGTGGATGCTGATTCCTGCAGAGGAACCACAGAAGGATGAAAAATCCAGTGTGGTGGTTCTTTTTTTCTCTCGTTTCTCATGCCATCATTATAGACGGGGGCGATGAAGGATGTTCCAGGATTTCAAGCTTGTTAGTGACCGGCCAGTCGCGATACAAGTGAAAGAATACATCAAACGTTTAATAATCAAAGGCGCTCTTCAGGTTGATCAAAAGCTGCCCTCCACACGAGAAATGAGCAGTCTGCTAAAGGTGAGTCGCAATTCGGTGATTGCAGCCTATGAAGGCCTGGAGGATGACGGATTTGCGTATGCGATTCCCGGCAAAGGCAGCTATGTTACCGCTATGGTGGGCCATTTGGATGCGAATAAAGGAGGAGCTGACGGCTCCGATTCCTGGCAGATCGACTGGAAGGCACGAATGAACGAATATGCTGTATCCGCTGCAGAGCTGGATATGATGAAGCAGGGCATTCGCACCAAAAAAGGAACTATTTCGTTCACAAGCATTGCGCCGGATGAGCAGTTGTTTGATCTGGGGGATGTAAGGCGAGCCTTTATGGATCGGATGGCAATCGAAGGACAGGTACTGCTCAACTACGGTTATGCCAAAGGCTACAAGCCACTAATTGATTACTTGAAGCGTTATATGGAGAATAAGGGCGTCGATTTAAGCGGCAAGGATATGCTGATTACAAGCGGGTTTACGGAAGGTTTTGACATAGTACTGTCGGCACTGCGCCCTTCTGCTCGCCGTGGGGCAGCCATTTGTGAAAATCCGACCCATCATACAGCGATTAAGAATTTGAAGCTGCAAGGATTTGAGATAACCGGTATTCCGATGGAGAGTGATGGTATTGATGTGGAGCAGCTAGAGGCGGTATTGCAGAAGCAGACAAAGAGCTTCGATCTGGCTTATTTGACTCCTTCCTATCACAATCCGACAGGCATTGTCATGTCGCCAGCAAAGCGCAGTGCCGTTCTGAATTTACTGATGCGCTATCAGATTCCAGTGATCGAGGATGGATTCAATGAGGAGCTACGCTACTCGGGGGCGCATGTTGCGCCATTAATCGCGACAGTAGGGCAAGGTAACGGAGTCATCTATATTGGTAGCTTCTCCAAGGTACTCTTTCCTGGATTGCGAGTGGGCTGGGTACTTGGAGACAAAGCCCTGATCGACAATCTGGAAAGCATTAAGCGTGCACGAACCATCCATACATCTACCATCGATCAATCGATACTCTATCAATATTTGCTGAATGGAAATTTTGATAAATATGTAAAAAAGGCCCGCATGGAATATAAGCGCAAATATGAACTGACGAAGGCTTGCTGTGAAGCACATCTCCCCGAGGTGCAGCTAACTGGCGACGGGGGCTTGCATTTGTTTCTTACCTTTCCGTCAGACGTAAATACACGCCAGCTACTAGAAGCTTGCACAGAACACGGAGTCATTTTTACACCGGGGGACAGATTTTTTATTCAAGAAGGAATGGGGACGAATACCTTGCGACTTGGTTTTTCACGAGTAACGGATGAAAATATCGAGCGGGGTATTCAGATCATCGGCAAACAGGCACGTCGCTTTCTTGAGACATAACGATTCCAAACTGCACAACCATTTGAAAAAATGAGGTGTCATCATGAAGATAGGCGTCATTATGGGTGGAATTTCTTCAGAGCGTGAGGTTTCTCTGAAGACTGGTCAAGAGATGATCAATCATTTGGATCGCAGTCGCTATGAGGCAGTTCCCATTGTCGTTACGCAGCGAGCGGATTTAATCACACAGGTTCAGCAGGCAGACATTGACTTCGCGCTGTTGGCGCTGCATGGCCAATATGGTGAGGATGGCACAGTGCAGGGAGTGCTGGAGACACTTGGTATTCCCTATACAGGAAGCGGTGTCCTGGCAAGCAGCCTATGCATGAATAAGCAATTGTCTAAGATGCTGTTGAAGACGGCGGGCATTCAAATGCCTGCAGGTCTGTACTGGAAGGACGTTTATGATCCTCAAGCGGTAGAGCAATTGGGTTACCCGGTGATCGTGAAGCCAAATTTTGGGGGATCCAGCATCGGTGTCCAGCTCGTGCAAAATGAGAAAGAGCTGCTGACGGCTGTTCAGGAAGCCAGCCATTTGGATCAGGGGATCTTGATTGAGCCCTATTTGAAAGGGACGGAGCTAACCTGCGCGATTCTGGATGGTGAAGTACTACCGATTATCGGCATTCGCTCGGCGCATTCAGAGTGGTTCGACTACCGAGCAAAATATGAAGACGGCGGCGCGGAGGAGAATGTGATCGAGCTTCCACCGGTTATCCGGCAGCGTGTGCGCGAGGCGGCGCTCGCCAGCTACCAACTGCTACAGTGCAAGGTCTATGCAAGGGTCGATATGATTTTGTGTCAGGATATACCTTACGTACTAGAAGTGAACACCTTACCGGGGATGACCGCCAACAGCCTGTTTCCAAAGAGTGCAGCTGCAGCAGGTATGACCTTTACACAACTGCTGGACCGTATTATTGCGAGCTCGCTCCATGAGCGAAAACAGGAATGGGGGTAAATATGCTAGTGATCTAACGGAAGAGAAACCCTACATGTAGTGGGGTTTCTCTTTGTTTTCATTGACTCGAGTAGTGAATGACGACGGAACATTTTACAATACTGTCTCCGTTGTTTCGATAAATGTGAGGCCTGTCTGCTTTAAAAATAAGAGTATCCTCAGGTTCAACGATATAAACTTGTTCATTGACAACAACCTCTAGCGTGCCTTCATTTACGAGAATGAATTCCTCAACCCCTGTTGAATGCGGTTCTGCGATATGCTCGCATCCTGGTTCAAGGGTTACCAAGAAGATCTCAAACTGTTGTTCTGGATTATAGGGAACCAGTGGATATACTCGATACTGTCCGTTATTTTCAATAATCGGATTTACTTCCTTCTTTTTTACGATCGTAACATTCGGCTTGTACTGACTAACGAGTGAGGAAAAGGATAAACGCAACCCGCTCGCTATTTTCCAAAGGGTTGTGATAGTTGGAGCCGACTTACCTCTTTCGATTTGTCCTAACATTGTTTTGCTAACTCCTGTTATTTCAGAAGTTTTATCCAAGCTCAAGTTTCTTTCTTTCCGAATACGTTTTATGTTCTCTCCAATATTTGTGTGCAATTCTTCCATAAAATGCCCTCCATAGAGTTCGTGCGTTATCTTGTACGTGTGTACGTTACACATTACAATCGAGCTATATATAGTTTGAAGCAGACACTATATAGTCCAAAATATACGAAAAGAGGCGCTATGTCTATGGAGAACACGATTTTATCAGGCGTTCATCAAGCGATTGGTAACACTCCTATGGTTCGTCTTTCTAGGCTAACAGAAAATCTCGATGGAAATATTTTTGCCAAACTGGAATATGTAAATCCCGGCTTTAGCAAAAAGGATAGAATCGCCTTGCAGATCATTGAAGAGGCTGAGAAGGCTGGAATACTAAAACCAAATGATACTGTGGTGGAGTTAACGAGTGGCAATACAGGGACAGGGCTTGCGATTGTTTGCGGAGTCAAAGGGTATCAATTCGTTGCTGTCATGTCAAAAGGAAATTCAATGGAAAGAGCGAGGATGATGAAAGCTCTCGGAGCAGAAGTTGTTTTAGTAGACCAAGCGCCTGGTTCTCCTATCGGGCAAGTATCTGGTGAAGACCTTGTGAAAGTGGAAGAAGTTGCGCAGCAAATCACAAAAGAAAGAAATGCGTTCCGTGCAGACCAATTTCATCACATTGGCAATATTCATGCTCATGAATTTCACACGGGGGAAGAAATTTGGAAACAAACGAATGGAAAAGTAGACGTTTTCCTTGATTTTGCCGGTTCTGGTGGCACTTTTACAGGTTGTGCGAAAACGTTAAAAAAGTATAATCCCAACATTCGGTGTTATTTAGTTGAACCTTACACCGCACCGTTCTACTCTGGTAAAGCGGCTACTAACCTCAATCACAAAATCCAAGGTGGGGGATATTCCATGGATTTACCTCTTTTGGATAAGAGCTTCGTTACAGACTACATCCATGTTACAGATGAAGAAGCGACACAAGTTGCTAGAGAACTAGCAAGAAAAGAAGGAATATTCGCAGGGTTTTCTTCAGGAGCAAATGTTGCGGCTGCCTTACAGCTTTTGAAAGGGAAAGAAAAAGGGGCAAATATTGTGTTAACGATTAATGATTCAGGACTTAAATATCTCAGTACTGATCTCTATGAATAACTGCAAACTGTCCGATTATGTAAGCGTTATGAGTTTATGAAGTCAGGTGTCAACAACCACCTGACTTTTTCATGGTCAAATGACACTTCATTTTTTATGACGTTGACCAAAGAGATCCCCATGTAACCCCTTTATTCATAATGCCCCTTGAATCTCAAGTTACTTGAGGTTTTATAATTGATTAGGAGGTGTTGTAACGTGTACGGAAAGGCGAGTAACAGTTTAGACACCACACAAAAGTTCTCCATAGGACAAGTGGCGAAAATAACAGGATCTTCTGTACCCACTGTTCGTTATTATGACGAAATTGGCCTGCTTTCACCTTCTGAGATAACTCCTGGAGGCCATCGTATGTATACGGCAGAGGAAATATGGCGGTTAAAACTGATCCTAACCCTTCGCTATTTAAACTTTGGGATTGATGAGATTAAGAGAATGTTAGCTGGAGATACCCCTGTTGATGTGGCGATAGAATGGCAAATCGAAGCTTTGGACATCCAAATGCGTACGCTTGCCAGTATGAAGTCTATTTTGGAACAAACAAAGCAGAGTAAGGATGGCAATGACTCCCTGAGCTATATGCACGAGCTAATTGAATCCATTTCCGCAGATGCATTGGAACGAGAAAAGTTTATTTTAGAAAAAATGTTTTCGTCCGTTTTTCCTGAACAATTTCCGGTTGAATGGCGAGAGATATTTTTACTAGGGGTTAACGTATCTTCCTTGCTGGAAGGCAAGCTTTCGGCAGCGCAAACGGCTGCATTAGATGAGTTTGAGGAAATGTTTAATGATCCACAGATTGTCCGCGAGATGAAGCAGGATGTTATGACCTTCCTGGAAGTAGTTCACCTGCCTAAGATCAGTGTGGAGATGTGGAGCGCCAGATTGCTTAAAAACCATCAACAGTTGTTGAAAGCTGCGGAGCAACATGCAACTCCAGACAGTCCTGTCGTACAGGCGAATATTCAAGAGTATGTCTTACTGTTTGCCGATGTTGATGAACTCCCTGTCCCGCAGTCATTTTTCCGTCGATTTGCTGAAAGGTTGCTTTCAAACCAATCAGAGAATCTCGAACGTTTCAGAAGAATTTGCTCAATCCTGTATCCTAGTCTGCAACCGTATATGAAAACAAATGAATTATTCTACCAAGGATTACAGTGGAAGCTTCAACAACTGGATGAAGAGTAATGTACTCTTTGTTACTGCTTGCGAAGGAGGTGAAATCATCTGTCATCATCGGAAGCTCTTTCAAAAAGAAAAGGGTAGGAGGTGGCATGCTGACACATGAAGAAAAACAAGCGAAAAACGTACAGTGTCTTTTGGGGGGGATTCGTCACTCTATGTATGTTCTTGGTCGTTGGTTGCAGCACGCAAACAACTGTGCCAGCCGAGCAACAGGAGAGTGCTGAACCCAAAACGGGCGGAACCATAACAGTAGCGTACCCTTATGAACCGGATACGTTAGATGCTCACATGTCTGCTGGATCTGCTGGGGTCTATACCTGGTTGCTCGGTGGATCACTGCTATATAAGGATCCTGCCTCAAACGAATACAAGCCCTCTCTAGCAAGTGACTATAAAATTTCTGAGGATGGCAAAACGTGGACCTTCACCATTCGTTCCGGGATTACCTTTCACGATGGAACACCGCTGACTGCCAAAAGTTTTAAGGAAACCTTCGATCGTGCTCTTAATCCGCAGACAAAAGCAAAAACAGCCGCTGAAGTAATGGCTCCAATAAAAAGTGTGAAAGCGCCAGACGATCAGACCCTCGTTCTGGAACTACACGAACCTAATACTGCCTTCCTCGATTCGCTAGCGAATTATGTAACACAGCCGTTATCATTGAAAACAATTGAAAAGGCTGGGGAGGATTACGGCAGGAGTCCTGTAGGAGTAGGGCCGTGGAAGTTCGAGAGCTGGGATACGGGCGAAGGTGTCACGTATGTTAGAAATGAAGCTTTTCAGTGGGGAGAACCATATTATGAAAATCAAGGTCCTCCAAGAGCTGACAAGCTTGTCATAAAAGCGATTGCTGACAGCCAACTCAGATTGTCAGCGCTAGAGAGTGGTGCTATCGATGTAGCAACGGAAATACCTGTGAAAGACGCGATATATTATCGGAATAATTCGAAATATCAAGTGATAGAACGCTTACGTCCTGGATTGGGCTTATTGATGGAGATGAATTTGAAGAGACCACCGTTTCAAGATATTCAGGTGCGTAAAGCATTTCATATGCTTGTTAATAAAGAAGCTATTGTCCAGGCTGTTACGAAGGGAGAAGGCGAAGTAGCCCATACGCCATTATCTCCATCGACGCTAGGGTATGACAAATCCTTAGAAAAGTACGGGTACGCGTATAATGTGAACGAAGCCAAGAAATTGTTGGACGATGCTGGTTGGAAAGTAAATGGAAGTGGTGTGAGAGAAAAGGACGGAAAAACACTGAGTCTGAATTTACTCAGTACCGCAGATTTTGACAAAGAAGCCCAATTGCTCCAAGCCATGCTGGGAGAGGCAGGTATTAACATAATGATACAGAATCTGGAAATAGCAGGGTACATGCAGGAAGTCGTCAAAGGTAATTTTGATGTAACGTTGATATCGGGCGCCTATGATGATCCTGATATTTTATATTTTTATTTTCATTCCAGCGGTGCCTACAACCTGTCTGGTGTAAAAGATGACAAGCTGGACGCCCTCCTTTTGAAAGGGCGTACAACCATACAGACTAATGCCAGAAAGCAAGTGTATATGGATGTACAAAAGCAACTGATTGAGCATGCGTATGTTGTCCCTCTCTATTATGAAAAGGCGTTTACTGTCATAAATTCTCGAGTAAAAGGAGTAAAGTGGATATCTGTCATGCCGACGTATAATGACAGCTGGATCGAGAACTAACTACATGTCAACAAAGGAGAGAAACGCATGCAAAATAACGGGTGGATTGATTCTTTTGAACAATATGCTCAAAACATGATAACAGAGGGTCAAGTTCCTGGTGTTTGTATGGGATTAGCAAAAGATGGTCAAATCTTCTATAGTAACGGATTTGGCTTCCGTGATGTGGAACGGCAGTTAGGAGTTACAATCGATACGGTATTTGGAATTGGCTCCATAACAAAATCCTTTACCTGTGTGGCGGTCATGCAATTACAAGAAGCGGGTAAGTTATCCGTGCATGACCCTGTTGTCAAATATTTGCCGGAATTTCGTCTGAAAAATCTTGATGTGGGGCAAATCACGATTCATCATTTTATGACGAATACGAGTGGAATTCCTCCCTTGCCAACGTTTTTTGCGAGTGTGATGCGAAGCTTGGAAGAAAATGAGGCAGAAGACCATCCATTACTGCAAAACCAGACAGATGATACGGTGCCAATCGATACGTACGAAGATCTGATGCGTGTTATCGCTTCATTAGATGTAGAGCTTTTAGGGCCACCAGGTACAGAGTTCAGTTATTCTAATGATTGTTTTGCCTTGCTGGGAGCGATCATTGAACGCGTCAGCGGGAAGTCGTATGAGGCTTATATCAAGGAGCATATCATAGACCCAATCGGGATGGAGCACACGAGCTTTTTTCTGGAAGAGCTGAATGGCTATGAGAATATTACAAAGCTGTATATCATGCGAGACAGAGGCGATCACAAGGAAGTGGTCTCATCTCCGAATTGGTGGGATACTCCCGCTTCTCGTGCGGCAGGATTTATAAAATCAACGGTGCGGGATATGTTGCGATATACGGACATGTTCTGCAAAGGTGGCCTTACAGCAGGGGGAAATCGAATCCTGACACCGGAAAGTGTACAACAAATGATAACCCCTTACTTTCCGACTGACATGGTACCTGGTCAATTTTACGGGTACGGATTGGTAATCACTTCTGACTACTTTGGAAAAAAGTTGGTGGAACATAGTGGTGGTATTAAAGGGGTAACGGCTCAAATGTGCTTCTTTCCCGAAACAGGATTGGCCGGAGTGGCACTGTCCAATCTAGAAATGTCACCGGTTTTGGCTGTTATGTTGGGTGCGTTAAATAGTCTGGAAAACCGCCCTCCAAAATCCTCTCATCTGGTTAGCAAGATTGACTTCCTAGCAGAGGAAGCTATGAAACCATTCGTGGGGGATTATCAATCGAGCGAGTTTGGGACATTGCCGATCCGATTGGAAAATGGTCAACTGGTGCTCTCCTTTTTGGGAGAAAACTACGTAATGAGACCATTTGCTGAAGATCTCTTTGTAGTCCGGGCTTTTGGAACAGATTTCTCCGCACGGTTTATCAGATTGGGAAATAATGAAATTGTTCGAATGGCTTTTGCTGGAAGACAATTTACTATTCAAGATAAAAAAACGAGTGGGGGAAACGAAAAATGACCCAGCGAGCCAAGGTAAGTGATGCGAGATGCCGCCAGCTTGATGAGCTTTTTTCTACGATTGCCGAACAAAACAATTGGAGCGGCAACATCTTGATTTTGGAAGATGGAAAACCTTTTTATCAAAATTCCATAGGAATAGCCAATCTGGAGACGGCTGAGAGATTGTCACCGCATTCGGTATTTGAACTCGCATCGGTTTCCAAGGCGTTTACAGCAATGGGCATCATGATCTTGCAAGAGCAAGGCAAGCTCGACTATACAGATAAGATTGACAAGTTCTTTCCAGATTTCCCTTATGCCGATATTACTGTAGAAAATCTACTTGTGCACACATCCGGTTTGCCAGATTACATGGAATTGTTTTCGCAATCTTGGGACAAAAAACAAATAGCTACGAATCAAGACATACTCGAACAGCTAATCAAGCATCGACCCGACGTGTTGTTTCAACCCAATGAAAAGTATGAGTACAGTAATACCGGCTATGCTTTATTGGCTTCTATCGTAGAACACGTAGCTGATACACCATTTGCTGATTTCTTGCAGCAACACATTTTTCAACCACTAGGTATGCAGCACACGAAGGTGTACAACCGAAGATATTCTCCTGAGTTGACTCAGCATTACGCCTATGGATACGTGTATTCTCCTCAATCTGAAGCATTCGTGTTACCGGATGAATCAAGTGAGCATGATTTTGTCATTTATCTGGATGGCATTCAGGGAGACGGCGCGGTCAGTTCAACACTGGATGACTTGCGTATGTGGGACAGAGCTCTTTACACAGAAAAGCTGGTCAAAAAAGAGACACTAGAGAGAGCGTTTTCCCCAGTGCAGCTTACTGACAACAGTCTATCTGATTATGGATATGGCTGGCGGCTGCGTGAAGATCAGGTGACAGGAAAAGTCGTACATCACGGGGGTAGCTGGCCGGGGTATCGAAGCTGGATAAGACGATACATTCATACCGATAAAACGATTATTTATCTCACAAACGTGGATCAGGAACGTGAGTGGACGGAAAAAGTAGTAGAGGCAGTCGAGAATATTTTATTCGAACAGCCGTATGTCATGCCGTAGCCATATAAAAAGAGGAGCCGCCATTGACGGTTCCTCTTTTTTCGTCCTACACAAGCATTTTTTTCACCAACTGTGTCCGGTTGCTGACATCCATTTTTTCAAAAATCGATTTCAAATGCTTTTTTACCGTGACTTCGCTCAAATACAAGCGGGCAGCGATTTCCGCGTTCGTCAATCCCTCCAGAACAAGAGCGGCTACTTCTCGTTCTCGTGCAGTCAGCATGCTCATGTCCAGCGAGGTAACCGTGCCCTGTGAAGCTGGTAGAGCAGCAGTTGGAACCGCTTCTTCTTCCAGTCGTAAATCCGCATCCAATCCAGATCGTTTGAGTAGCTTTTGCAAGTAAGCGGGTAAATGTTCGCCTTGCGTATCACGAAAAAATACGAGCGTGGGTGTTACTCCGTCGTAGTTGGTGTGGGTGGCAAATTCGGCAATATCAAATCCCAAACTTTCATGGGCAGCCTTGAAAAAAGGAAATGGTGCAGGTGAACACAACAAAAATTCTCCGGTGAACATCAAGCCGTGCAGCATATGGCCAATGGCTGTATGTTGGGTAACATCCTCGTAATCGTCTTGATGAATGGTGTGAATGAACCAGCCAGCCCGTGTGTGTTCCGGCACGTTAAACCGTTCTAGCTCTTGTTTGGATAGAGCGGTGAAAAAGGAACGAGAGCCGGAATGCTCCATCAGGTAAGGAAGGGTTTTTTCGTTGATAGGAACAACTGCGGCAAGTGCCGAGATCGCTCCGTTTTCCTTGCGCAGAACGCGTAGCACGTCGTATCCCAGCGAGAATAGACGGTCATGATCAAGCCAATTCAATGGGTACAAGGTTTGCTCTGCTGTCAGGTGAAAATCAAAATGGCGGTTTGTATGCGGATCAAACAGCTTGATCGTTTTAGGGGAGGGGCAGTGCCGCTGATTGCGGATATACTCCAGCAGTTCTTCCCGATGACCAGTGTGGATCGATTCGAATGGTTTAGGTAATGGATCGAACCAATTTAAAAAGGCGCGAATAAGTGCGTCACCTAAAAAGAAAGTAAGCTCCAATGCCTCTGGTGTGCGGACCGAATGAGCTGACTTGGTAAACTTCTCATAATAGTAGTGAACGGCCCGCTTCTGCAAATCTGCAAAATGAAGCGGTGTCCGTCCCCGCATATCCTGGGCAATGGATTCTCTCATCAAGGAATGAATCGTCCAGCCGCTGTCCACCTTCCGTACAAACGAAAATCGAATCAGTTGGAAAAACTCGGACGCCGTGATTTCCCTTTTTAATAAAAAAGACAGATTATCCTGATTGAAGTGACGCAATACGGCAGCAGCTTCCACGAGCGGACGCAAATGGTCGCCGGGAACTTCGCGCAGCCATTGGCTTACGACAAATGGCAGCGTATCCATTTCCTCATGAAAAGCACCGTTTCCTTCTTGATCTTTCGGTTGCAAGGTAAAGGACAGCAATGAAAGGGTAAGGGGATGCCCTTTGGAGCGCCGCCACATTTCTTGGATGATAGGCGGTTCAAAAATGTGACAGTAATGCGCATACCGTTCGACAGCATCGTAAGGAAGATGGGACAAAGGGACCCTACTGATGAAGTGCCGCCAACCTGGAGATAGAAGCCAAGCTTCAGACAGCGGATGCCGCCCTGCGATCACGATCAGGATATTCGCGCTTAATCGCTTGAAAAAATATTCGCGCAGCCAATGGTCCAAGCCGTCCAAGTTCTCGTAAATGTCGAGAAAGAGGACGAGTCTCTGATCAGCCGCTTTTTCATTCAGCTTCGAAACACATTCCTCTAATAATTGGGACGGATGGTACTCTTCTCCCTTGTGATAAACGTGCAATGTCTGCAAAATATGCAGGCAAAAATCAGAAGGAGTGTGCCAAAATTGCTCGCTGTCCAAAGAGAGCGTAGCTGCTTGACGCAGATGAGCTTGCCGCTTAAGCTCGTCGAGCAAATAGCTTTTTCCTACGCCTGCGGTCCCGAAGAGATTCATGATTTTTTTGGAGCGCCGCTCATCCGCAAGCAACTTCAAAAAATGAAGGACTTCCTCGGTTCGTCCCACCAACAGACGACTTTCCAGCTCTTCAAGGCTATCCTGATAATTCATAGCATCACCTGCTCCATCACAAGGTTTTACCTTTTTCTTCCTACGATTTTACTACGCTTCTTTTATACTGGGTACTCCAATTTATCGCACGGGTATCCTTTTGGATGCATCCTTTCGAGTAATATCGAGACCCGTATTCTCGGTGTTAGGATGAAACAGGCGAGTCAATACGAAAGGATGGAGGGAACATGGCAAAGCTAAGCCGCTTGGGTCACATTTCCTTATATGCGCATGATGTTCGCAGATTGGCCTCTTTTTATGAAACCGCACTTGAACTGGCAGTGGTGAACCATAGCGACGAAACGGCATGCTTGGCGATTGATCCGCAATCGGGCCGGCACGATTTGCTCATCCTGAACAATCCGCATCATGTGCATCTGGCATTTTGGGTGGATACGTTGGATCACTTCAAGGAAGTGTGGAGGAGGCTGACGGATCACGGTGTTTTGGCACATGGTCCGTATGTGGAGAGCGAATATGCACGTTTTTCTTTTCTGGATCCGGAAGGCAATCATGTGGAGATCACATGGGCGCATGGAGGGGAGACACTCCCTCCACACAGGAGAAAAATCAGCTTTCGGGAGTTAGAGAAATTCGGCGTCAGTCAAGAATGATCGTCCTTGCAATGAAGACTGACTCGCGCAAACTATTTCATTAAGGAGAGGAAAAAAGAATGTCAACTTCTACAAACACGTTCAATGCAGGGGGAAATACGCTCGGAATTACGACTATGGCTGTGAATCCGGCTTCCTTCCAAGCAGCACCCCAAGTGGTTCAGGATCGAATGACGTATCACAAAGCGGTGCTGGAATCATTCGGGATTACTTCCCTGACCAGTCTGGGGTCGCTCAAGATCCGTGGGACAGTAGTACCTCAATCGGGGCTGACGAAACCAAGTCCCACGCTCGTCAGTGGGAATACCATGATTCAGTCTGCGTATCAAATCGACTCAGCCAAACCAACACCAACCTTGCAAATGTTGAGCGGAAAAGCGGAACTGTTGCAAGCAATCCCTTTTCCTAAAAAAATGACGGCTACATTAGCAGTACCGTCTCCTGCTTCGGCCTTGAATATTTCGGTAGACACTGCCTACTGGGCCGCATCGGAAATTTATATCGAGGATGGAACCAATGTCATTTTGAAATACCCGCAGCGTTACTTGATCATCATCGCCGAAAAGTTGACGGTCGGACAGAATGTTACGTTTACGTGGGAGCGTCCTTACCGCTATGTTCCAGCCAAACGACAAAAACCAATAACACCGCCAGATGCACCAATGTCTTCGACGCTCTCAGGTATTCCGGGGACACCTGGAACATCAGGATTGCCCGGAGACCGTGGATTCGACGGCGCTGCTGCTCCTGAACTCGAATTATGGGTTCTCGATATGGTGGGACGTCCTCATTTTGACTTGAAAGGGCAAGATGGCACACAAGGCGGACCTGGGCAAGACGGAGGAGATGGTGGCCGGGGAGGAAAAGGCAAACCAGCCGAATTGGATTGGGCAGGTTTCTGCAAAGCCGGAGCAGGAGCAGGTGGAAATGGTGGACGTGGCGGTGCTGCAGGCTACGGCGGTCCGGGAGGCAATGGGGGCGCTGGTGGGCGGTTGGCCTTGTACGCGCCACAAACCATCATCGAAAATTATTCAAAAGGTTTTGCGATCACAATTGACGGGGGCAGCCCAGGTGCAGGAGGAATCCCTGGCAATCCTGGAGCGGGCGGACCAGGTGGAGCTGTGGGTGACAGCAAGAATGCAAAATTCGGTACGGCATGCGGTCCCGGTCCGAGAACGGCAGGCCAACCGGGAGCACAGGGTTCATTCGCCGATGCGGGGCGTGTCGGATATGCAGGAGGCAGATTGTCTGATCCTGTCAGCTTTCGAGCCATTGACGCAGATGAATTCAGACGCAAGCTCTTGGAGCCGTCGATCAGCCATGTCTCTCCGCTTTATGCATTCGCTGGTGATACAGTGACGCTGGAAGGAAGTCGTTATACCAAAACCGATGTTGTACTGATCGATGGCACGGAAACGAAAACCCAGGTAGTAAGTGATACCATGCTTCATTTTGTCTTGCC
Source organism: Brevibacillus sp. MS2.2 (assembly GCF_013284345.1). NCBI lineage: Bacteria > Bacillati > Bacillota > Bacilli > Caryophanales > Paenibacillaceae > Brevibacillus > Brevibacillus sp. MS2.2. The sequence goes on along the minus strand of NZ_JABSUZ010000003.1, from coordinate 102,721 downwards.
TTTCGTGACAGGAGGCTCCCATACGCTCCAAGTACGGCAATCAGATATGACTCTTTCAAGCAAGGCATCCGTCTTCGTAAATCCACGAGTTATTTCCGCCCAGCAGGAAAATCAAGTGAAAACACGGGTGAGACCCGGACAAAAAGTGATCGTGAACGGAAGCGGCTTTTCCGAAGGGACACTCGTCTTGGTAAACAACCAAGAAATGCCCGAGGTTCGGATGGTAAGCTCGACGCAATTGGAATTTACCTTAATTCGACCAGCCGAGGTGGAGAGCAATCCAGCGGGTGAGCAGGTGACCCTGAAAGTACGGCTTTCCGATGGCACACCTTCCAATGAAATTCCACTGACCCTAGAAACCTTCCATATGCTCGTAATGGGTGATTCCGTGAGCTGGGGGCAAGGCTTGCAAGAGCATGAAAAGTTTTACTCCATCGTGGGTGCTGCCGTTCAGGCCAGAGAAGGAAATATCAAGCAATATACACAAGTACTCGCTCATTCCGGCGCCATCATTGGTGAGGGTAAGCATGACATAGTGGCCCCCGTAGACGGCGAGGTACCTAAATCATTCCCAACGATCCTGCAGCAATGTGCGTTCTTCAAAGGCGAGGCTGAACTGGTGGATCTGATTCTATTAGATGGAGGCATGAACGATGTCGATGTTCGGACAGTTCTGAATCTATTCCATCCAGCCGACTTGGGGAAATTACATTACGACTATTTTTATGTGAGTATGAAGCAATTGCTGGTCGATGTAACGAATAAATTTACACAAGCGAAAGTCATCGTTACCGGTTATTATCCCCCAGTGTCTGAAAAGAGCGATATGACTGCGGTAGAAGCGCTGTTGATCGGCGTAGGGGCCATTGTCGGAGGAGTCGGCGGCGGTGCAGCCGGAGGAATTCTCGGGCTGGCTGAGTTGGAAAAGGTATACAAGCGCTGTGCCCAGCTAGAAGCAGAGTCAAAGCTATACCTGCGAAAAGCCATCGATGAGAGAAATGCGGAGCTCGGTCAACAGCGTATCTTTTTCGCCGATCCGAATTTTGGTCCGGAGCATGCGGCCCTTACAGATGACCCCTATGTATTCGGCATCAATTTAGACCTGACTCCCCAAGACCTGATCGCAGCCGAACGACTCGTCTCCTGCACAGAAGCTGGGTGCACGGGCTTGGATTTCGAGATTTGCAAGCGTGCCTCCATCGGTCATCCTAATCAAAAAGGAGCCCAAGCGTACGCAAACGCAATTTTGCCTCTTCTATAAGCAAGAAAAAAAGCATGGGATGATTGACCCTGAAGGGCTGTTGGAGGAACTGATGTTCCCTAACAGCTTTTTCATGGTACAATGTAAATATAAGTAAAACTGAATGCTATCGGAAGGATGATGGGCATGATCGAATCAAATCAGGAGTATATCGTAATCTCCGGTGCGAGGGAAAACAATCTCAAGAACGTATCTTTGCGCATTCCCAAGCGGAAGATTACGATCTTCACCGGTGTATCTGGATCGGGCAAGTCATCGATCGTCTTCGATACGATCGCAGCAGAATCCACGCGATTGCTGAATGAGAACTTCAGCATGTTCGTGCGCAATTTCCTGCCACGCTATCCGCAGCCGGATACGGACGCGATCGAGAACCTGAGCATGGCGGTTATCGTGGACCAGAAGCGACTGGGCGGTGGTTCCCATTCCACGATGGGCACGATTACTGATATCTCTCCCATACTCCGTCTTCTCTTCTCTCGAGTGGGTCAGCCCTATGTTGGACAAGCGCATATGTTCTCATTTAACGATCCACAAGGCATGTGTCCCGAATGCAACGGGCTCGGTCGCAAATTAGGCGTCGACATCAGCAAGGCTGTTGACATGTCAAAGTCGTTGAATGAAGGGGCAATCATGCTGCCGGACTATAAGGTGGACAGCTGGGACTGGACGATCATCGTGCAGTCGGGTTCCTTCGATCCAGACAAGAAGCTGAACGATTATTCGGAAGAGGAACTGGAGCAGTTGCTCTATGGCAAGGCGAAGAAAGTGAAGATGGATTTTGCAGGGAAGGCAACGAATATTACAGTGGAAGGCGTCATTGAGAAGTTCACTAACAAATACATCAAGCAGGATGTAAAGACGAAGTCTGAACGTACACAAAAAGCTGTAGCGCCGTTCATCTCCGAGGGTACCTGCTCCAGTTGCCATGGGGCAAGACTCAGTCAAGCCGCACTCAACTGCAAGATCAATGGACTCAACATTGCGGAGATGTCCTCCATGGAGGTCGGTCAGCTTATCCGAGTTATTCGGGAGATTGACGATTCGGTCGCCGCTCCGATGATCAAGTCACTTACGGAGCGGTTGCAACATCTGGTGGATATCGGGCTAGACTATTTGACGCTGGACCGTGAGACGGATACATTGTCCGGTGGCGAGTCGCAGCGCGTCAAGATGGTGAAGCACCTGAGCGGCAGTCTGGTGGATGTCACTTACATTTTCGATGAGCCCAGCGTTGGCTTGCACCCCCGTGATGTACATAGACTAAATGAATTGCTTCAGAAGCTGCGCGACAAGGGCAATACCGTCATTGTCGTTGAGCATGATCCCGATGTGATCAAGGTGGCAGATCATATCGTCGACGTCGGACCTCACGCCGGCAGCCACGGCGGTACCATCGTGTATGAAGGCAGCTTTGATGGTCTGCTGGAGTCAGGGACACTGACAGGCACCCACATGAAGCGACCGGTCCAACTGAAGCAAGATTCCAGGAAGCCGTCCGGCAAGCTGTCCATTGAGAATGCCACACTCCACAACCTGCGGAACGTGAGTGTTGATATTCCAACAGGAGTCCTGACAGTAGTTACGGGTGTCGCAGGCTCAGGCAAGAGTACGCTGATTAACGAAGTATTCCTCAGCAAACATCCGGATGCGATTGTCATCGACCAGTCAGCGGTAGGAGTGTCAACACGCTCGAATCCCGCGACCTACACAGGGATCATGGATGATGTGCGCAAGGCGTTTGCTTCGGCGAACAAGGTCAACCAAGGTTTGTTCAGCTTCAACTCCAAGGGGGCTTGCGAGAACTGCCAAGGTCTAGGTGTTGTGTATACAGACCTTGCATTCCTCGAAAGCGTAAAGCTGCCGTGCGAAGTTTGTGGAGGTAGACGGTTCAAGGAAGAGGTGCTCGCGTACAAACTAAACGGCAAATCAATTGCAGAAGTGCTGGAGATGACTGTGGAGCACGCATTAGAATTTTTTGAGCTAAAAGAGGTTGTGCGCAAGCTCCAGGCGATGAGTGATGTGGGTCTGAACTATATTACACTCGGCCAACCGCTCAGCACGCTCTCGGGCGGGGAATGCCAACGCATCAAGCTGGCAAGCGAGCTGCACAAGAAAGGGAGCATCTACGTGATGGACGAGCCGACGACTGGTCTCCATATGTCAGATATCGGTCACCTTCTGGAGATAATGAACCGACTCGTGGATGCAGGTAATACAGTAATTGTCATCGAGCACAACCTCGATGTGATCAGCCAAGCGGATTGGATTATCGATATGGGACCGGACGGAGGCAGCAACGGCGGTCAGGTGGTCTTCGAGGGCACTCCTTCGCAGATCATCCGTGCGGAACAGTCGATCACGGGAAGATACTTGAAGTAAGGCAACATAACGTATTCAGATCTCCTCATGGGAAACCGGAGGAGATTTTTGTTATGTCCAAACAAATGTCAGAAAATAAAAAATAATCTTGACATTAAAACGGGTGATTAGTAAAGTGGTGATTACAAGCAACCTATCGATCGATCGATCGGCAAAATCCAAAAAGCAGATGATGTAACCGCCACAAGTAACTGGACATGATAGACTCTCGTTTCCTGCAATCATCAGTAGAAAGGAGCGCGCTTTTTTGACGAAAGAAAAAATATTTCAAGCAGCATTACGGCTATTCGCAAGAAAAGGTTTTGAAGCAACCAGCATACGTGATATCGCTCTAGAAGCAGAGGTAACCTCCTCCACCCTCTATCATTACATGAAAACCAAAGAGGATCTGCTCGTTGCCATCATGCAAGAAGGGTTACAGACCCTTCTTGGAAATGCAAAGGAAGTACTCGCTGAGCTTGAAGCGCCCGAACAACAATTGGCAGCGTTTGTACAGCTTCATGTTACCAGCCATGCCATTGACAAGCTAACAGCGCTAGTAGTAGATACCGAGTTCCGTGCGCTGACAGGAAATACGCGCGTAGAAATTGCCAGGTTGCGCAGTGAATATGAGTTGCTCTTGCAGCGTATTTTATCGGGTGGATTAGAGGGGGGAGTATTTACGATAGAAAATACCAAGCTTGCCGTCCTGGCTTTGCTTCAAATGTGCACGGGTGTCGCCCATTGGTACTCGCCCGATGGCCCAAATTCTTTGGAAGAAATCAGCTTGAATTTTTCCGATATGGCGCTTGCACTCGTTCAGGCAAAGCGAAACGGTCAGCAACTGACTGTCTCCGATTTGGATCTGCCTAAACCCGCTCGTTTTTTTATGAAACCATGGCTGGGGGCTGCTGCGCATGAACATTCTTGATGCCCGTGTCCGCTTGCCACAGCAGTTCCGTGAGGCACGCATAGGTGAAATGCGAGATGAGTACGTCGCTCAATATGATGCGGTATTACAAGTAAGATCGACTATCGCGAAAACGCTCGACGATTTGATTCAAGAAATGAAAGAATCAGGAGTAGACCACGCCATTATGCATGCAGAATACGAATTCGGCGAGGATGGGGATGCGCTGAATGAAGCATTGGCAAAAGTCATATCCGCTCACCCTGAGCTCTTCTCAGGATTCGGTACGATTTCAATGGAGCATTTCAGACCGATGCGCGCTGTCCAACAAGTGAGCCGCATCAGAGAGCTTGGCTTTCTGGGAGTAAACATCCAGCCTGCATTTTTTGAGATGCCGATTGATGATCGCAAATTATATCCCATATACGCAAAGGCTGCCGAGTTAGGCTTGGCAGTTGCCATTCATACGGGAATTAATTATTCGATGATTCATCCCATCCGAAATGAACACCCACTGTTGCTGGATCAAGTCGCCTGTGATTTCCCAGAATTAACCTTGATCGCGTGTCATGGGGGGTGGCCCTGGGTGCCTGAAATGGTTGCCGTATTGCGCAAGCACCCTAATGTTCTGATGGATTTGGGAGGGCTTTCTCCAAGGTATTTGGGGGTGCAAGGAGCAGGGTGGGAGATGATGTACAGGTTAGCAAACAACCTCTTGCAAGATCAAATCCTCTTTGCAACAGACTGGCCTGTATTTCCTCTGAAACGCGCGATTGCAGAATGGAAGGAATTAAGCATAAAGCCCGAGGTGCTAGAGAAGGTGCTCGGTTCGAATGCAAAAGCATTGTTTTCCAAAATAAAGGCGGAGGTAAAAAAGAATGACAACACGTAAGGCGGTGGTAGAGTGTGAGATCCATCAAGAGATAGGCTGGATTCATCTGAATCGCCCCGAGCGGTTAAATGCAGTGATTCCACAATTGGTAGAGGAGCTGTATGGATCGCTCGATAAGTTGGAACGGGAAGGAGTAAGGGCAGCAATACTGGCTGGCCGCGGGAATGCTTTTTGTGCAGGACATGATTTGCGTCATGAAGAAAAGCCTGCAAATGAGGCTGAGCTCCGTCTTAATATACAGAAAATTCAGGATATAACACGGAAGATCCAGCGTGTTCCTTTTCCGGTGATCGCTGCGGTCCATGGCTATGCACTAGGGGCGGGGTGTGAGTTTGCGCTCGGATGCGATTTGATCATCGCCGCTCAAGATGCCGAATTCGGCTTTCCGGAAGTGAGTGTGGGACTTAGTGTTACCGGAGGAATCTCGCATATCCTTCCCATCGCGATCGGACTGGTCAGGGCGAAAGAATTGCTGTTCTCGGGCGAAAGGTTCGGTGCATCACAAGCACTGCATCTAGGACTCATCAACAAGGTAGTGGATCATAAAGTGTTAGCTGAAGAAGCTGAGAAGTGGGCGAAGCGGTTAGCTGAGCTCCCGCAAGTAGCGCTGGCAAAAGCCAAATTTGCGCTAAATCGCGGGGCACAATGCGATCTGGAGGCAGCTTTTGAATTGGAGATCGAGCATGCGCTGGCAACCGTGCAAACGATCGAATCCAAGCAGGCGGCTGAAGAGTTCCGAAAAAAAGGATCGGTATAGAGAAGGAGGGCTGAACCTTTTGGACATGCAAGAAATCAAGTCTTTGACGGCACGGGCGGCCAAACGATGGGGAGAAAAAATCGGTCTTGTTTTTGATGAATGGAATGAACAACTGTCATTTCAGGAGATAGAAGACCGTTCCAACCAGATTGCCAACATGCTCCAAGTGCTGGGCGTAGGCTATGGGGATCGGGTAGCCGTCATGCTGAGGAACCAGCCGGAATTCCCGCTTACCTGGCTGGCGTTGGCAAAACTGGGCGCGACTATCGTGCCGATAAATGTAAATTACAAAGAGTACGATGCACAGTATATCCTCCACCACTCCGAAGCAATCGTTATCGTAACTTCACAGGAGTTTATATCCCTGCTACAGAAAATCAGACCTTCCTTACAAACCCTCAAAACCATCCTCTCAGTAGACCAATCAGACGATCCCAACATTGTCGATTTCAGAACGATGTGTGAAACAGCGCCCACGACTCCAACAGCGCTTACCGTTTTTCCTGAAACTTTAGTCAACATCCAATATACATCCGGCACGACAGGCTTACCCAAGGGGTGTATGCTTTCCCATGAATATTGGCTCACCATAGCCAAAAAGATGGTCGAGCAGCATCCCCATTTGACCAATTCCGATGTACTGTTAACCGCGCAGCCCTTTTACTATATGGACCCCCAATGGAATTTGCTGGGTGCGATCGCTGTGGGGGCAAAGCTTGTGGTTCTCGATCGATTTCATCCCTCTACATTTTGGCAGAAAGTACGGCAATATGGCGTTACCTTTTTCTACTGCCTGGGGATCATGCCCACGCTAATGGTCAAAGCACCACGCTCGCCATTAGACAGGGAAAATAACGTTCGCACCATCCTTTGCTCGGCCATTCCCCCGCATCTACACCGCGAATTGGAAGAGAGATGGGGAGCGCCATGGTATGAGGTTTTTGGCATGACAGAGACAGGTGGAGATATTTCGGTAAAACCACACGATCATGACCGATTGCTCGGAACAGGCTGCATCGGAAAACCGGATAAAGACCGGACTGTCCGCATTGTTGATATTCACAACCGTCCCGTTTCGAGGGGGGAGGTTGGCGAGCTCCTCCTGCGGGGCTTGGGGATGATGGATGGCTACTATAAAGATCCTGATGCGACTTGCGCTGCCTTTCAGGGCGGCTGGTTCCACACCGGAGATTTGGTGCGAATGGACGAAGACGGATACATCTATTATGTCGGCAGAAAAAAAGAGATGATTCGCCGGAGCGGGGAAAATATTTCGGCTACTGAGGTTGAGGAAGTCATGAAAATGCATCCGGCCGTGCAATATGCTGCCTGCCTTCCGGTGAAGGACGAAATACGCGGGGAAGAAATCAAGGCATACGTGGTAGTGAAAGCGGGCCAAGTGGTGCCTCCTCATGAGTTGATCACTTATTGCACCGAGCGCCTTGCTTACTACAAGGTTCCACGATATTGGGAATACCGCAGTGAATTGCCTCGTACCCCATCTGAGCGTATAGCCAAGCATGTACTGGCGAACGAAAAAGCAGATCTTCGCATCGGTTCCTATGATCGCATTGATGATAGCTGGAGATAACATGCAAATGGAGAGGAAGATATGGATGAATAGTTGGGTAAAAGTACTGAAAGAACTGACAGAGGCTTCCGGAGTTCCCGGACAGGAACAGGAAGTGCGAGAAATAATGCACACGTACTTGGAACCGCTTACAGACGAAGTGTTCACAGATAATCTGGGAAGCATAATCGGGCGGAAAACAGGCCTGGCCAATGGCCCAAAAATCATGATGATGGGCCATATGGATGAAGTGGGGTTCATGGTAACGCGTGTTATGAAGGATGGATTCATCGCCTTCCAGCCGCTTGGTGGCTGGTGGTCGCAGGTGATGTTGGCACAGCGTGTGAACATTAAAACAGGCAAAGGGGACATTGTCGGCGTAATCGGGTCAAAACCGCCACATCTGTTATCTTCGGAAGAACGAAAGAAAGTGGTTGAGATCGAACGGATGTACATCGATATCGGAGCATCCAGTGCAGAACAAGCAAAGGAGCTGGGGATTCGCCCAGGTGATCCGATTGTGCCGATTTGCCCTTTCACGGTGATGGCGAATGACAAGATGTATATGGCAAAAGCGCTCGATAATCGCGGCGGTTGCCTGACAGCCATTGAAGTAATGAAACAGTTGCAAGAAACGGATCACCCCAACATCGTATTCAGCGGCGCTACTGCACAGGAAGAAGTGGGATGCCGCGGCGCATTCACGAGCACGTATATGGTGCAGCCAGATCTATTCATTGCATTGGAGACGGGGATAACGTTTGACACACCGGGAAGCGCCGACGCTCCTAATTTGCCTGATATCAAGTGCGGTGGCGGGCCTACGATTGGTCTATTCGACGGCTCGCTCGTGCCCAATCGGAAATTGCGGGATCTGTTATTTGATACGGCTGAAGAGGAAGGCATCCCGTATCAATATGCTGCTATTGCAGGTGCGGGTACGGACGCCGGAGCTGCTCATATGGTTGGCAAAGGGGCTCCATCCATCGTCATTGCAATCCCTGCGCGTTACATTCACAGTCACGCTTCGATTCTCCATCATGATGATGTGGAAAATACGGTGAAATTGCTGACGGCTCTCGTCAAAAAGCTGGATCAAAAAACGGTTGATTGGCTCAGATCGTAGGTGGCAAGGAAATATCCCATACAAGGGAGAGTGGTGCCATTCATGGGGATAAGAAAGCGGGAACCCGCCACGTTTGTGAGCATTGTCCTTTTTTGTTTCGTACTTTTGGCAAGCGTGGTCGGCTGCGGGACGCATGCCACGAAACCAGATACTGATGACGGAAAAAAAGATGCCAATCTATCTGAGAAAAAGGGCGGAACGATCACTGTTGCGATCGGCAGTGAGCCAGATACACTGGATGTCCACAAATCGACAGCGTTAAGCACGGAGGGGGTCGCACTCAATTTAGGGGGGTCTCTCCTTTACAGAGATCCCCAAACAAATGAGGTCAAGCCCCATCTGGCCGAATCGTACTCCCTTTCGGAAGATGGGAAGACCTGGACATTTCGTATTCGCCAAGGCGTTACCTTTCATGATGGGACTCCGCTTACTGCACAGGCGTACAAGCAAACGTTTGAGCGAGCCATGTCTCCGGAAATCGCTCCGAAAGGCGTAGGGATGGTTCTTGGCATCATCAAATCGATCAAAACACCAGATGATCACACCCTTATTTTGGAATTGAATGAACCGTCTGCCACGCTTCTCACCTATTTCACTTCCGCGAGCTGGATGCAGCCGCTCTCGGTGGACGCGGTGCAAAAGTTTGGGGATCAATACGGAAGGAATCCGGTCGGTGTCGGTCCATGGAAGATGGAGAGCTGGAGATCAGGAGACTCTATCACGCTGATTCAAAATGATGCGTATCGCTGGGCTACGCCCTTCTTTAAAAATCAAGGACCACCGAGGCCGGACAAATTAGTTCTGAAATTGATTCGAAATCCGCAAACGGCTGTCGCTGCTTTGGAAAGCGGAACCATCGACATCGCTGATCTGCCTGCGAAAGACGCGAAGAAATTCAAGAACAACAATCGTTTTACGGTACTTGAGCAGACAAAGCGCGGCTTGGGGCTGTTTGTCGAGCTGAACTTGAAAAACGAGATTTTACAAGATAAAAACGTGCGCAAAGCGTTGCAAATGGCCATAAAGAAAGAGGCTATCGTGCAATCGCATCTGCAAGGCGAAGGAATTGTTGCAGATGGTCCGTTACCAGCAAATTTGTTCGGATACGATCAATCCATCGCCCAATATGCATACAAATACAACCCCGACGAAGCGGTGAAGCTCCTGGAAGAAGCCGGATGGAAACTAAATGCACAAGGGATAAGGGAGAAAGCAGGAAAACCGCTTCATCTCGAATTGTTGAGTATGGAAGTATGGTCTCAACCTGCCCAGTTGATGCAAGGAATGTTCAAAGCGATTGGGGTAGACGTGAAAATCATTACGTTGGAAGGTAGCGCAGTCGACGAATTAACTGCTGCCGGCACATTTGACTTGGCGCTGGATGGATACGTCGCTGATGATCCTGATATCTTGTTTCCGTTCATGCATTCCACTCAGATCGGTGGGATGAATCGTTCAGCCATCCACGATAAAACGATCGATTCCTTGCTGGAAAAGGGACAGGTGACGATGAATAGCGATGGTAGAGCAAAAATCTATGAAGATCTTCAGAAGCGTGCTGTGGAAGAGGCGTTTTGGATTCCTATTTACACGGAAAAACGGTTTGTCGTGGTAAACAACCGTGTTCAGGGGCTGATGCTTGATCCATCCGGACTGAAATTGTATCAGGACGTGTGGGTTAAGTAAGCGTGGAAACAAAAAACAAGGAGAACAGGTCATGAACAATCAGGAATGGATTGTGAGTTATGAGGAGTTTGTCCGCGAAACAATGATGGGAAGCAAGGTGCCTGGAGCTGCAATTGGAGTGGCCAAAGACGGACAGCTCGTTTATGCCAAAGGCTTCGGCTATCGTGATGCCGAGCAAGGTCAGGTAGTGACAGTTGATACTTTGTTCGGAATCGCTTCGATTACGAAATCGTTCACCGCTATTGCGATCATGCAGCTACAGGAAGCGGGAAAACTGACGGTTGCCGATCCTGTTTCCCGCTTTTTGCCAGAGTTTCATGTAAAAACGGGAAGTGGAACGCAAGCAATCACCATTCACAACTTTCTAACCCATTCCTCCGGTTTGCCGCCATTATCTTGCGTCGATGATGCACTCAAGCGTGGGATAAACACCTATGAGGAATTGATGACCGATATGGCACAACTGGAATTTACTTTATTGGGCGCACCAGGTACGGAGTTCAGTTATTCCAATGATTGCTATACGCTACTGGGAGCAATCGTTGAGCGAGCAAGCGGAAAGCCATATTCGACGTATGTGAAGGAGCATATTCTCCAACCAGCGGGAATGCAGCATAGTTGCTTTTCTTTGGTGGAGTTGCACGGGTACGAGGATAGAACACCGCTATTTGAGACACCGCCGTTTCAATCATCCGGCGGATTAAAATCAACGCTCACCGACATGATGAGATACACCGAGCTGTTTCGAACAAAAGGTTTGATTGGCAAGGAACGAATTCTTCGCACGGAAAGTGTGCAGCAGATGACCACCCCTTATTTCCGATGCGAACATAACCAATATTACGGGTATGGTATAGCGATTACACCCAATTTCTACGGTGCTGTGATGCTGGGCCATAGCGGCAGAGAGAAAGGGATCCAAGCCTACATGAGCATCATTCCCGAGAACGGATTGGCTGCTGTGGCACTCACCAATCTCAGCGGCTCGCCGGCTGCCGCATTGGCACATGGCACGTTTCACTGTATCGAGAATCGTCCTGTGAAATCAACGCATGTCACGTATAAGGAATATGACCTCCCGACAGATCGTCTGCTTGAATATGCGGGCGAGTACGGCTCTTTGGAAGGGATTCATCTTCAGGTAAGCGTGGATGCTGGCACGCTGATCGTAACGGTCGATCATTCGGACTCATTCTCTTTAAAAGCGATCGAAGAAGACGTTTTTCTTGCAAACATTGAAGGGTCGGATCAAACTGTACGTTTTATACGAGACGGAAGTCAAACGGTAATTCGCATGATGGGCTCCTATCGCCAAATTCCCAAGCGAGTTTAGCCGTAAGCAATGAAAACGCATTCTGGGAGAGAGGAGGGAGCGAATCATGAAACAGTATTTGTTGAATCGGATGCTATCAGGAGTGATTGTCCTCCTCGGGATTTCCATCTTTTCGTTTGCGCTTGTTCATTTTATTCCTGGAGATCCGGTACGGATCATGTTAGGGGAAAAGGCTACAAGAGCGCAAGTGGAACAGTTACGTGAACAAATGGGGCTAAATCAGCCCCTTCCTCATCAGTACCTGACCTACATGAAAAAAGTCATCCAAGGGGATTTTGGGACTTCCTTACAAACAGAGAGACCTGTCATCGTGGAAATCATGGAACGATTTCCGGCAACGGCCAAGCTAGCCTTTGCTGGGATTGGCATCGCGGTCGTGATTGGTTTAACGATGGGAATAATCGCTGCGAGATACAAAAATACCCTCTTGGACTTTATGCTGATGGCGGCAGCCTCGATCGGATTATCGCTGCCGAGCTTCTGGTTGGGGTTAATCGTCATATTGTTATTTTCCGTTCAATTAGGCTGGTTTCCAATCGCGGGTGGTACAGGATGGAAGGATCTTGTTTTGCCTGCTTGTACCTTGGGCGTTTTGTCTTCCGCGATGATCAGCCGACTGACGCGTTCAGGTATGGTCGAAGTGCTTTCCCATGATTACATTCGAACGGCACGGGCCAAGGGATTGAGGGAGTCGATCATCCTATTCCGACACGCCTTGAGCAATGTCATGATTCCTGTTGTTACGGTGGTAGGCTTGCAAATCGCGACTCTGCTGGGCGGGGCGGTGATCATCGAACAAGTCTTCAACTGGCCTGGGATCGGTACATTGGCTATCCGTGCGATTTCATCCCGTGATTTTCCAATGATTCAGGGCATTGTGCTGCTTATGGGCTTCGTCTATGTCGTGGTAAATATGATGGTCGACCTCCTCTATGGTTTGATTGATCCGCGTGTCGACCTCATTACGGAAAAGGAGGGGCGGTAACTTGAATGAGGGGAGCAAAACCGTCGCAGATGGGGCGATGTATGCCAAATTCCCGATTTTTCCCAAGCTTGCCTTTTGGGGAAAAATCAAGAAACAGCGAGCAGCAAAACTAAGCTTGATGGTGCTTTTACTCATTTCTGTGATCGGAATCGTCGGGCCTTGGATCGCTCCGTATGACCCTACTGAAAGTAACTACGAAGCCTTTTTGCAAGGCCCGTCTGCCAAGCATGTTCTCGGAACGGACGCGATCGGACGCGATTTGTTTTCCCGTATTTTATACGGAACACGCGTTACGCTTGTGGTTGCTGTCATGGCGGTCGGCATCACAGTAGCGGCAGGAACGGTGATTGGTGTTATCAGTGCGTATGTGGGAGGATTCATTGATCACCTGCTCATGCGGATGATGGATATTTTGCTTGCCTTGCCGGGGATCATTTTGGCCTTGGCCATTGTCGCGGCGCTTGGACCGAGTCAAACCAATGCGATGATCGCAATCGGTATTTCTTCGATTCCCAGCTTTGCGCGTCTGATCAGGGCAGCTACGCTCGTCATCATGTCGTCTGGATATGTGGAGGCCAGCAGATCGATCGGGACGCCGAGCTGGTGGATCATTCTCTTCCAGGTTCTCCCCAATATTACGAATGTATTGTTCGTTTACATGACATTGTTCGTCGGGGGAGCGATTCTCGATACGGCTGCATTGGGCTTTATCGGCTTGGGCGCGCAGCCGCCGACTCCCGAATGGGGGACCATGCTGAATGAAGGAAAAGATTATTTGTCCGATGCCTGGTGGCTTGCGACATACCCGGGATTGGCCATCACCATTGTCGTGTTGGCAGTAAACCGGCTGGGAGATGCCTTGCGTGATATTTTTGATCCTCGTACGCAAAAGTAAATGGGCAATAAGAGGATGGAGAGGAGACTTCCATTTATGGAGAATGTATTGGAAGTGACGGGGCTGACAACCCGGTTCTCGAAAGAGTCGGGTACGATTACGGTTGTTGATCAGCTTGATTTACATGTGAAAAAAGGGGAGACACTGGGAATTGTCGGAGAGTCGGGGTGCGGCAAGAGCGTCACTTCGCTCTCGCTCATGCGACTGTTGGACAATAATGCCACTTTGACTGGAAGCATTCGGTTCAACGGGAAAGAAGTACTTGCGCTGAGTGAAGCCGAGATGCGCAGTCTCAGAGGCAAGGAAATGGCGATGATTTTTCAAGAACCGATGCATTCGTTAAATCCGGTGTTGACAATCGGCCGACAAATCAGTGAGGTACTGCACGAGCATGAGGGTGAAAGCAAAGCGGCGGTAAAGCAACGGGTACTGGATTTGCTTACCGTGGTGGGCATCTCCCGGGCGGAAGAGATTTACAGGGATTACCCGCACCGTTTGTCAGGAGGAATGCGGCAGCGTGTGATGATTGCCATGGCGATCGCATGCAATCCGTCATTACTGATCGCTGATGAACCGACGACCGCATTGGATGTGACCATTCAAGCGCAAATCTTGAATCTGATCAAAAAAATCAGAAGGGATATCGGCATGTCAGTGATCATGATTACGCATGATTTAGGGGTGATCGCTGAAGTGTGCGACCGCGTCATGGTGATGTATGCGGGACAAGCGATTGAGACAGCGGACGTACGGTCGTTGCTGCGCAATCCGAAGCACCCGTACACGGTAGGTTTGCTCCAATCGACTCCCAGGCAACGCGCAAAAAGGCTTCACAGCATAAAAGGCAGTGTGCCGACACCGGAAAACAAACCCAAAGGGTGCCGGTTTGCTCCGCGATGCGATAGAGTGATGGCGATATGTTGGGAGCGGAATCCTGTGCTCCGTCCAGTGGATCAGTATTCTTCTTGTCGATGCTGGTTATTTACGCAAGACAAGGATCATGAACAGGAAGGCTCGGTGGTAGGTGGATGACGACTCCAATCCTGGAAGTGAAAGGGCTGCGCAAGCTGTTTCGCATGAAAAAAGGGTGGCTTCAACAACCGCATGATGTTCATGCTCTAAACGGGATTGATGTGAACGTCTATGAAGGTGAAACGCTGGGGATTGTCGGGGAGTCAGGCTGTGGAAAGTCTACATTGGGAAAATGTATTCTGCGTTTGTTGGAACCGGTCCAAGGCGAAATTCGTTTCCAAGGTAACGAAATAGGAAAAATGAACAAAAAAGAAATGCGTGCAGTAAGGCGAAATATGCAAATGGTTTTTCAAAATCCATTTGAAACATTGAACCCGAAACTAACGATCGGGCACATCTTGACGGAGCCGCTAATTTCGCACGGTATTCCCAGAGAGCAGCGACAAGCGCTACTGGAAGAAACGATTGACATTGTCGGCATGAGCAAGCAGCATCTATCTCGCTATCCTCACGAATTTTCCGGAGGGCAAAGACAACGAATTGGCATCGCCCGCGCCCTGATTCTTCGGCCAAAGCTGATTATCGCAGATGAGCCTGTCTCCGCACTGGATGTGTCGATTCAATCGCAAATCCTTAATTTGCTGCAGGATTTGCAAGAACAATTTTCCTTGACCTATGTCTTCATTTCGCATGATTTGAGCGTAGTTGAGCACATTGCCGATAAAGTGGCGGTCATGTATTTAGGTGAAATCATCGAGTATGCTGAGAAAGAGAAGCTGTTTGGACGACCGCTGCATCCCTATACACAAGCGTTGCTTTCAGCCAAGCCCATTACCGATCCTGATGATACGCGAGAGAAAATGGTATTGTCAGGAGATCTCCCGTCTGCGTCTAATCCGCCGAAAGGATGTAAATTCCATCCGCGCTGCCATACCAGCATGGAAATATGCAAAGTCGAGGTGCCAAAGCTCCGTGAAATAGAAGGGCAATCGCTCGCTTGTCATCTCTATCAATCATTTCCCGCAATTGATCCTTCTTAACGCATAGTGACTGCTCCCCAGTCCATCCTGTGGAGCAGTCGCTTGTTTTGCACGGTACATCGGATAAAAAGGGGGAGCGAAATGTTTGATCGTGGGGTTCCGTTTACAAAAATGAATGGCTGTGGCAACGACTTTATTGTAGTAGACAATCGCGATGGCCTGTTGAACGAGGTTGCGCTTTCAGCCTTTGTCCAAAATGTATGCAGGCGAGGCACTTCAATCGGTGCGGATGGGTTCATGCTGCTGGAGAACTCCAACATCGCCGATTTTAAGATGAGGTATTTTAACGCAGATGGCAGTGAAGGAGAAATGTGCGGAAACGGTGCAAGGTGCATGTCGCGCTTTGCTTACCACATCGGAGCAGCCAAGACGAAGATGAGTTTCGAAACGATGGCCGGCATCTATCAGGCAGAGCTCAATCAGAACGGCGTGAAAGTCAAGTTCCCCGACGTTCAATTGCAAGCGCTGAAGCTGAATCAACCATATGAGTGGGACGGACCGAGCGACCTCTACCACTACGGTGTTGTCGGAGTTCCCCACACGGTCTGGTTTGTCAAAAATGTTTTCGCAATAGCGGACGACCAGCTTAGAGAATGGGGACGAATGGTCAGAAATGATCAGCAGCAGTTTCCCAATGGTACGAATGTAAATTTTGTGGAACTGATTGATAGGCAAACGCTTCGCATCAGAACCTATGAGCGCGGAGTAGAGGCAGAGACCTACGCGTGCGGTTCCGGATCGACTGCTGCAGCAATCATTGCAGGTGTTTTAGGACATGTAGACACCTCTGTAAACCTGCTTACTCGAGGGGGACCACTTAAAATTTCTTACCATCTCACAGACGATGCTGCCGAATCCGTTTACTTGGAAGGCAACTCAAAGCTGGTAGCAGAAGGACATTTGTTGCCCGATGCATGGATTACGAATAAGACACAAGTTGACATATTTAAAGGTCTAGAATAGTGGTAAATCAACGAAAGGAGTAACCACTCATGACACGAAGAATCATATTAGATTTAGCTGTTACGTTAGATGGGTTTATTGAAGGGAAAAATGGAGAAGTTGATTGGTGCGTAATGGACGCTGAAATGGGGTTTGTTCCATTCTTACATCAAATCGACACGATTCTTTATGGAAGAAAAAGTTATGACTTATGGGGGCAATATACGCCGGAAATTGAACATTCTGATTCGGAAAAAGAGATTTGGGGATTGGTCCATAGTAAAGAAAAATATGTGTTTTCCAAGACGAAAAAAGGGACTGACAATAAAGCAACATTCATCAACGATCATATTCTTGAAGAAGTCAATCTACTAAAGAATAAGCCTGGTAAAGACATCTGGCTATATGGTGGAGCAAGTCTTATTACGACTTTTATCAATTTAGAGCTGGTAGATGAATTTCGCTTATCTGTTCACCCTGTTATTTTGGGAGAAGGAAAACCGTTGTTTATGGATATAAAACAGAGGTTGAATGTAACATTGGTGAATACAAGAACGTTCTCCTCTGGCGTTGTGCAACTCATTTATCATTTGAATGGCAAATCATATACGGAATAGAACCTTCCATTAAAAACAGCGGTGAGTCTAAGATTGTATTTTCTGATCTTGGGTCGCCGCTGTTTCATTTTTCAGAGTTAGTCCAAAACCAATTTTTATGAGGCTGGGAGCATTCAGATAACTGACTAAAAATGTAGTGGAACGGCATGTGAAAGCATCAGGCTCATTAATTGAAGAATCAGTGGGAACCGTGGTAGAATTTGTCACGAGATCATGTCTTTCTAAAATAAGTTTGACTAATTGTACTGGAGCTGAGATAAGAACATGAAAACGGAAATCATGAATAGATTCATCTCTTACGCGCAAGTTGATACACAATCCGATGAGAACAGCGAAACTTGCCCTTCAACACCAGGACAGCTCGTGCTTGCCCAAATGCTCATAGACGAGCTGAAAGCGATAGGTATGCAGGAAGTTACAATGGATGCAAACGGTTATGTCATGGCAACCTTACCGTCCAATACAGACCAAGAAATTCCAACAATCGGTTTTCTTGCTCATATGGATACGGCCACCGATTTTACCGGCGCTGGCGTGAAGCCGCAAGTCATTGAAAATTATAACGGACAAGACATTGTCTTGAATGAAGCGCTGAATATTGTCCTTTCACCGCGCGAGTTTCCAGAGCTGGCTGGCTATAAAGGCCACACCTTAATCACGACAGACGGTACCACATTACTTGGCGCTGATGATAAAGCCGGTATTGCCGAGATCATGACTGCCATGGATTATCTGATTCGCCATCCAGAACTGAAGCACGGGAAAGTAAGAGTAGCCTTCACCCCGGATGAAGAAATCGGCAGAGGCCCTGATAAATTTGATGTCTCCGCCTTCGATGCAGTATATGCCTATACGATGGATGGCGGGCCTCTTGGCGGGATCGAGTACGAGAGCTTTAATGCTGCATCAGCTATCATTACTTGCAGAGGGAAGAACGTTCACCCTGGCTCGGCCAAAGGTAAAATGGTCAACGCTTCAAAAATTGCCATGGAGCTGCATGGAAGGCTGCCGGTTAATGAAACTCCTGAGGAGACAGAAGGCTACGAAGGCTTTTATCATCTGTCTTCCATTCATGGAGACGTCGAGCAAACGCAGCTTCGTTATTTGATCCGGGATCACGATCGTAATCGGTTTCAGGCGAGAAAGTCAGAATTGGCTCTTATCGTAGAAGAATTACAGAAAAAATACGGAGAACAGCGAATTGAACTCGAAATCAAAGACGAATACTTCAACATGCGGGAAAAAATTGAGCCTGTAATGGAAGTAGTGGACATCGCTACACAAGCACTAGAAAACCTCGGAATCGTACCGATGATTCAACCGATTCGTGGTGGCACGGATGGCTCACAGCTATCATACATGGGGTTGCCAACACCGAATATTTTCACAGGCGGGGAAAACTACCACGGGCGGTTCGAGTATGTCTCCGTTGACAACATGCTGCACGCTGTGAATACCATCATCGAAATCGTTAAGTTGTATGAGCAAAGATCCAGATGACGGGGTATCCTTATTAAAACTTGGTTTACTATCAAAGGGCGGATGTCGAGTAGAGACGATTCGCCCTTTGTCATGAGTTATTTCAATCTCTTCACCATGTAACTCCATTTTTTCTCCTTGAATAAAATATGTGAGAGGAAGCTGCTTTCTCGCAATTGCGTATGGAACGATAATCTCTGATAAAGCTGCTCTGCCCGGGGGTTTTTGCCTGCGACGTACAAGCTTAACTTGTCTAGGCTTGGCTGTGTTTGTGCGAAATTCTGCGCCCACTGCAATAGCAGGTTTCCAATTCCTTTGCCTTGATGATCCGGATGGACAACAACGTCTGTAATATAACATTCTCCAGCCTCTGGTTTATGGTCTAAGAAAGATAATCCGATGAACATTTTCAGGAGATTCCATTTTCCAAAACGATGGAAGTTCTTCCATGCAGGAAATGTTGGCATGCTAGTAGATTCGGTCTTCCACTTGATGGATATCGTCCCGATAACTTCTCCCTCTTGTAGCGCGACCATTCGTTGACTCGCTGGATCTGAAGGGACATGATCAAATAACTTTTCGAAAAAGAGGGCGAGATCGCCATCATTGAGCCTCGTAAGGGTTTGGAATTTCCCACGAAACCCGTGAACAAGAAGTTGACCAATCTGTTGATTATACATAGAATGCATAGGTTCTATCGTAATTGGTGAAACAGTCACGAGCGGCTTCCCCTTTCGGAATGGGTAGTCAGTTCGATCAAAGCTTGTAGTTCATAATGCAGTTGGTTTTGACTAAATAGGGATAAGTAGGATCTTTCAATGAGGATCAAGGGTCCCTGTATAACATGAGACTGGGCTGCGGCATAGGCGTAAAACTGTTCAATCACTTGTTCAAGCTCATCCTCTTCATGGACCAGCCTTTGGGTAGAAAGATAGTTGCCGCTGGGTATTGAAAAATCGCCAGGCGCTTCTGTTTCCGTGTATAACGTAAGGGTACTGGAACCATCCTCGATAAAATGAATGTCCGATTCGAACAAGTTTGGGACAGACTTGGCCTGTTCAGCCAACAGTTTGGCGTTTAGCGTCATTTGGGAACTCATTTCTATCCACCGGGCCAAATAAGTGGTTTCGCGCCACTTTATTTCGTAGGGATTCGTGTGAGATTGAAAATTCTTTTGTTCATGCAAAACCTTTGTTATGAATTGCTGAAGCTCTTGAAGGCGAAGTATCTCTGCATGTATTCCTCTCAAAGAACGATTGAGTAGCTGCCCGTATTGATCAGCAGAATAGGAAGTCATGCATTCTTTAATTGACTGGACTGGCACTCCCAATTTGCGAAGCAACAGAATATGGGCTAGCTGGTAAACTTGATCCATGCTATACATTCGATACTGATTGTTATCTAAGTAAGCAGGTAGAAGAACCCCTTTCTCTTCAAAATAACGAATCTGATGAACAGACACATTCATAAGCGTAGCTAATTCGCTAATGGTGATTTCACTCTTCATAAACGTTACTCCCTTGGGATGAGGTAGAATATCATAACCATACACCTTAGGTCAGACCTAAGGTCAAGAGGTACGTTCAAAGAAAGGCTCTTATGTAGATGCTCTCGATACCATGCGATATTGACATATCATTGTCTTTGGAGATATTGTAGATATAATAAATCTACAATGGTTTTAAATGACAGGAGGATGGAGAATATGGGGAATATTTGGAATGAGCGCTTTCATTCGGAAGAATATTATTATGGGGAAGAACCTAACGTTTTTATTCAACAACAGGCTTTTCGGTTCGAACAAGGTCAAAAAGTGATCGCGTTTGCAGAGGGTGAAGGCCGGAATGCAGTCTTTTTAGCAAAAAGAAATCTTGAAGTGACAGCCATTGACTATGCGGAGAGTGGCTTGCAAAAAACGAAAAAACTGGCTCGAAAGCATTCCGTTGACGTACAAACCCAAAAAATTGACCTTTTGGAAGAGGATGTGCCAAGCGAAGAATATGATGCCGCGATTATGGTATATGGACATTTTCATAAAAATGCTCAGATGATGGTTCTGAATAAAATGAAAAAGGCAATAAAGCCCAAAGGAATTCTCATGCTTGAGGTATTCTCGGAGGAACAATTAACGTATGGTACAGGCGGCCCCCAGGAACTTGACATGCTTTATGATCCAAAAGAAATTCTTGCTTGGTGCAAAGGCCAAGAAGTGATCCATTTCTTCTATGGCGAACAAGAGCGTGTGGCAGGAAAGGCGCACACCGGACTAGCCCATGTCATTCAACTTGTCGTAAGAAAATGATGGGTATCTGCCCCAATTGACAGCCTTCACAATCAGAGGCAGTTCAGGACTTTATTTTCTCGTCCGTACTGCCTCTGCTGAAGTGAAAAATGTACGTTTATTCCTCACCTTCATCCAATAATTCATCCATTAATCTTTCTATTATCTTCGATTCATCCTTATAAATGATAAACATGACATACATCAAGCATGTTAACGAAAACAACAGAAAATGGCGGGAAGCCTCTTCTTCCATAAAAATCGTTGCCTCAAGAGAAAGAGTATTCGGTTTAATCAGCGCAACCTTTCGTCGATCCAGTTTCACTTCAATTTCTTTATCCCAATTTTCTTCGATCCGTAGCTTCTTACCAAGTACCGTACCGTCCACACAAAAATAAAGAAGGCTGTTGATAGGGTTATCCTTAAGAATAAATTCCTTAGTATTCATGTGAAACCTGTAATCCGCGAAGAAGAGACGCCTTTTTTTGATACCGAGAGTAGCGTGTTCTCCGTTTTGCTCTACGGCAAAGATTTTGCCAGCCTCATTTCCAGAGTTGGATGCCCTCATAACTTTCGCGATGATAGTTTGACCATTCAGGCGACAGCAAAGATAAATTATCACCCCCTTTAAAGAGTTGATATACCTAGAATAAACTCTCTTGAAAGTCCATTCAAGGTACCATCTATTTACACGATCTGCCTTTACCATTTCATTACTTGATCTTAGGTCTGACCTAAGGTGTATGGTTGGAGATATTCACTTTGCAATCTTTTCAAGAGGAGAAGGATAGATGAAAAAGAAAATAATGATTTCCATGATGATCATCGTCCTGCTATTTGGCGGTGCAGGACTATACATATTGGAGAAAAACAGCTTTAATATGGTTGAGGAAGCTGTTGAAATCCAGACATCGGAAGGCAAATTGACCGGTACGTTCGTACTGCCTAAAAACTACACGAACAAATTGGGCTTAGTCTTGTTTATACATGGTGATGGACCTATTGATGCCACGCATGATGATGGCTATAAGCCGCTATGGGAGCGGTTAGCCTCACTTGGTTACGCCTCCTTGTCCCTTAATAAGAGAGGAATGAACGGTTCCGAAGGCAATTGGTTACACCAGAGTATAGATGACCGCGTGGAAGAAGCGCGTCAGGCTATTGCTTGGGCAAAAGAGCAGCCGATGATTGACGAGAAACAGATTGGGGTTTGGGGAGCAAGCCAGGCAGGATGGGTCATTCCAAAGCTCGCCAAGAAGGAACCGCTCGCATTCAGCCTACTTCTATCGCCCGCCATTAATTGGGTAAGTCAAGGGCAATATCATACACGCAAAAAAATGGTGATAGACGGGTATTCAGAAGCGGAAATTCAAGACAAAGAGGCGTATGACCAGCAAGTACTCACGTTATTGGAAAAACAAGCTTCCTATGAGGAGTATGTGAAAATTGCTCGCGAAAATAATTTGATGGCAAAAGACAGATGGACATTTGTGAGCAAAAATTTCTTGTCAGATGCCACTAATGACCTTCCGAATTTCAATTCGCCTGTGCTTCTGATACTGGGGGAAGAAGATATACATGTCGATGTGAAGGAAACGGAGAGGGTATATCGTGACATCGTAAAACCTGAGCTGCTGACCGTAGCGGTCTTTCCTGACGCTGATCACTCTATGTTAAGCAAGCAAACGGCAAATTCAAATATGCAGGCAATAATCATCAGTCTTTTCGCTCCGCGACAAATTACGATACCAGGTTATATGGATGCAATCGAGCAATTTCTAAAGAAACTTCCGAAGCATACATAATGGCAGAAGAACTGTTCGACGAGTCTACAAGGGAAGTGAACATAATGACAAATCCAGTAAGAAGTACGCCTGTATTTTCACAAACGATCCCTGACTTTTGGAGGGAGCAATTTTTAAACGGTGAGGTCCTCTATAGCGATGAATCTTTTACTGTTGCCATAAACCCTGCACTTGACGAGGATAGCCGGGTTATGGTGCTGGAAACCTCCGACGGACGCGTGATGGCTGTCTTGACACCTGCGCTGGCCGATAAGGTAGGCCTCTCTCCACAACAATCCTTGTCTGAGTCGATCTTTCGCCAGAAATTGAATGAAGCGGGCGTCACGCTGCATGGCGCAGACTATCTTTTTTATTTTTCAAAAGCCGAGAAGAACGTATTGCTGCAAGAAAACCTCGAAGGTGACTTGCGCCGGTTAACCGTGCAAGATGAGTCGGTTTTCTCCGCGTTTGCTTCCTCCGCATCGGAACAAGACTTGGATGACGCTTATGTGGAATTGGATCATTGGGCAGTGTTCGGCTCTTTTGAGCAAAATCGCCTGGTTAGCGCTGCCAGTATGTATCCATGGAAGGATGCGTATATTGCGGATCTTGGCGTATTGACGCTGACGTCCTTTAGAGGAAAAGGCCACGCCCGCAAAGTAGTGCGTTCCATCTCCCAATATGCCTATGGTCAGGGATACGAACCGCAGTACCGATGCCAACTCGATAACCATACGTCTACAGCCTTGGCGAAAGCAGCAGGATTCACACTGTTTGGAAAATGGGAAGTGATTTCTCCCGACTGCATGGAATGAGAGTCCCGCGGTGTGTCTCATATTGATTGAACCATTCAATCAAGTAAGCCAGTTACGCACAAAAAGCCCACATATTCCGTTACGGGGAGATAGTGGGCTTTTGGTGATGGATCGATGTTCCGAATGGTGACAAGATCATAATCTACAGGGTCCATGCATACGTTAGAATCAGCCATTCGGAAATGAAAGAGTTCATATATTTTATCGCTCTTCTTACGATTCCCTCGTTATTTTGACTGCCTCGCAATACGATGCCAATCGTAACTTTCCATAAATCCTTACGATGAAAAGAGCAAAAAGATGTTGATTTCTATTGTTAACTGCTATATAAATTAATTAGAAGTATTATTATCTAATACTTAATTTAAATGACGGGAGAGGGACAAATGGACTCTATGGCAACTGCTAACACTGGAAAGTGCCCGTTTTCGCACGGTAGCACTACGAATCACAACCCTAGTGCTACATCGAATAAACATTGGTGGCCAAACCAGTTGAACTTGAACATCCTGCATCAGCATGACAGGAAATCTAACCCTATGGGCGAGGACTTCAATTATGCAGAAGAGTTCAAAAAGTTGGACTACCAGGCTCTCAAACAGGATCTTTATGATCTAATGACAAACAGCCAAGATTGGTGGCCTGCCGACTACGGACATTATGGGCCGTTATTTATCCGTATGGCTTGGCATTCCGCTGGTACATATCGTACAGGAGACGGACGTGGCGGTGCTGGAACCGGCACTCAGCGTTTTGCGCCACTTAACAGTTGGCCAGACAATGCCAACCTTGATAAAGCTCGTCGACTGCTATGGCCGATCAAGCAAAAATATGGCAACAAGATCTCTTGGGCGGACTTGTACATCCTAGCAGGTAATGCTGCTATTGAATCCATGGGCGGGAAGACAATTGGTTTTGGAGGCGGACGCGCGGACGTTTGGCATCCAGAAGAAGACATTTACTGGGGTGCTGAAAAAGAATGGCTAGGCGATAAGCGTTACACCGGCGATCGTGAGCTCGAGAATCCGCTTGCTGCTGTTCAAATGGGTCTGATTTATGTGAACCCAGAAGGGCCGAACGGGAATCCAGATCCTCTTGCAAGTGCCCGCGACATCCGCGAAACCTTCAAACGCATGGGAATGAACGATGAAGAAACCGTTGCACTCGTGGCAGGTGGTCATACATTTGGAAAGGCTCACGGCGCAGGAGATGCTGCTCTTGTTGGCCCAGAGCCGGAAGCTGCACCTTTGGAAGCAATGGGCTTAGGATGGCAGAGCACACACGGTTCCGGTATAGGTCGCGACGCCATCACCAGCGGTATTGAAGGTGCCTGGACCGCGAACCCGACACAATGGGATAATGGTTTCTTTGAACTACTGTTCGGATATGAATGGGAGCTGACCAAGAGTCCTGCAGGTGCACACCAATGGGTTGCTGTTAATCCTGCTGATGAGCATCTTGCACCAGATGCAGAAGATGCATCCGTGCGTGTTCCAACGATGATGACCACTGCGGATATGGCCTTGCGGATGGATCCAGTATACGAAAAGATATCTCGTCGTTACTATGAGAATCCAGAGGAGTTTGCAGATGCATTTGCAACTGCATGGTTCAAACTCACACACCGCGACATGGGGCCTCGCTCAAGATATTTAGGTCCAGAAGTTCCAGCAGAAGATTTTATTTGGCAAGATCCTATACCCGCTGCTGATTATGAACTAACAGATGCCGATGTAGCAGAACTGAAAACACGAATCTTAGACTCAGGTCTTACCGTCAGTGAGCTGGTAACAACGGCTTGGGCTTCCGCTTGTACCTTCCGTGGTTCGGATATGCGTGGTGGCGCCAATGGTGCTCGCATCCGACTAGCTCCACAAAAAGAGTGGGAAGTAAATGAGCCCAAAAAACTTGAGAAAGTACTTACGATCCTGGGAGTCATTCAAGAGGACTTTGGTAAAAAAGTCAGCATGGCCGATTTGATTGTACTCGGCGGTAGTGCCGCAGTAGAAAAAGCTGCACAAGACGCTGGCTTTGATGTATCGGTTCCATTTGCTCCTGGACGTGGGGATGCAACACAAGAGCAAACCGATGCAGAAAGCTTTGACGTGCTCGAGCCAATCGCAGATGGTTTCCGGAACTATCAGAAGAAGCAGTATCGTGTAAGTCCTGCAGAGCTCCTGATAGACAAGGCACAGCTATTAAACCTTACTGCTCCAGAAATGACTGCACTCGTTGGCGGGATGCGTGTTATCGGTACAAACCACGGCGGCACACAACACGGCGTATTCACGGATCGTGTAGGCATACTCACGAACGACTTCTTTGTTAACTTGCTAGACATGGGCGTACAGTGGAAGCCTGTAGACGGCGGCGTATTTGAAGGACGTGATCGCAAAACAGGTGAAGTGTTGCGTACAGCAACTGCTGTTGACCTCGTGTTCGGTTCAAACTCTGTTTTGCGTGCCATTGCAGAAGTTTATGCCCAAGACGATAACAAAGAAAAGTTTGTGCGTGACTTCATTGCTGCATGGGTGAAGGTAATGAATGCCGATCGTTTTGATCTTAAAGAAGCATAATTTGGAAATATAAAGCAAAGAACAGTATTTGTTGTTGGATACTGTTCTTTGCTTTTCTTTTCTATAGTAATATTAGTAATTGAATGGGTTACGATGTTCCCATCTCATTCAGTGGTAGGAATGCAAAACCCGCTTTTGAAAAACCACCTGAAGCAAGCCTCCAGGTGGTTTTCAATCTTCTCTATAACAACAAAAGAAATGGTTTTATAGAATTTACAACTTGGAGACAACTGAAAGATACTTTTTACATATTACCGCTATATTCTATACCTGTAACAAGGGTTTCGTGCACAAACCAAAAACAAAAAATTACAGGAGGCATTACTATGAACAAAAAAAATATTCTCGTTTTTTCAATGGCACTAACAATTGTAGGCGGTGCTACAGCAGCTGTATTTGCAAGCGAAAACGCGGTTCATTCTACTAAAAACAAGGTCGTAACAGTGGCAAGCAAAGTAGGAAATGGCACAAATCAAACCACTACAAACCATGTAGTCAAAGTAGCAAATGGAAAGATTAGTGATGAAGAAGCGGTAAAAATGGCAACCAAAGCTCTAAAAGACTATATGGGGCTTGATGCGAAATCTTTTGGTGAGGCGCGAGTTAATCGAACAAACGCGCAAGAAGACTTTAAGTTCTTTATGGATTTATATTCAAAAGAAGATGCAGCAGTACTAAAAGAAAACGCCAAAAAAGATACGGCAAATGTTATCGTTGTACAGTTTGTTCGTGCTGAAGACTTAAACCAGCCAATGCCCGCTTCTAATCGCATTGTCATAAATGAAAAAACAGGTGAAATTGTTTCTTTAACTGCTTTCACGAATGAAGATCGAAGCTCAGAGACAACAATCGATGATGCGAAAGTTAAATCTGCGGTTATCAACTTTTTTGATAAACAACAGAAAAATGTTAAGGAAAATACGATGAAAGTTAGTAAGAGTGCTAGTTCCGGAACCATACGTGTTCTTTGCGAACTGGAGGATGGAAGGGATGTAGATATGACAATTAGTCTGAAGAATTATTCAGTATCTAGCTATGAGATTAATTATGACAGATTAATCACTCTACCTTCCGTAGAAAAAGACTACCGTGAGAATTTCAGAGAACTGAAAGTAAATTAAAAATTGTAGGACCGATTAGATGGAGTAAGTGCCGGAAATGCTACTTACTCCATCAAACCGTTACAAAAGGAATGAGGTAAAAACAGAATGATAAAAATTTTAGTTGTGGAAGATGATATCGCAGTAGCAAATTTAATTAAATTGAATTTAAATACGGCAAATTATGAGAGTTCAATCGTTTTTAACGGAGAGGAAGCCCTAAATGTAATTGAAAAAGATCGTTTTGATCTGATACTACTGGATGTCATGCTTCCAAAAGTTGATGGATTTACTTTATTCGAAAAAATTAAACCCTTAGGGATACCTGTCATTTTTTTAACTGCGAAAAGTTCTGTCACAGATAAGGTGTATGGATTAAAAGCGGGAGTAGATGACTATATGACGAAACCCTTTGAAGGAATTGAATTGCTAGCCAGGATTGAAAATGTATTAAGGCATTACAATAAAAAAAGCAACATCATAAATTTTAAAGACACAGAAGTATACTTGCAAGAAATGAAGGTGAAAAAGAACGGTGAAATAATTGAGCTTACCTTGAAAGAGTTCGAATTATTGGTGTTTCTCGTACAAAATAAAAACATCGTATTAACGAGAGAAAAAATCATAGAAAAAATTTGGGGATATGACTACGTTGGCGAGACTCGGACGATCGACAACCATATCCAAAAGCTAAGAAAAAAGCTGGGATGGAAAGATGAAATTAAAACAGTATTTAAGTTGGGATATAGGCTGGAGGAATAAATGAAATTTTGGCAGAGGATATTTTTATGTACATTAATCATCTTTGAAATCTTTTTTGTACCAGCATCCATTTACCTTATTAATAGCAGCTTTGAACTCAATCTCAATATGGAGGTCCGTTCCGGGATAAGTGAACAGGATCGATTTGCTAACTCTTTAGAATCAAATCTATATCTGCTTAAAGTTCAAAAATCTTCAACCCCGGATGCTGAAGGAGTTGGCAAACCAAACATAGATTCCATGATTCGTACATACTTGGACAACCTCGGGGAACAGGAGGTGTATCTAGATGTAATAGATGAAAACAATAAGGTTATTTTCAGTCATTTTAAAAACAACAAGATAGTTCTTACTCAGCGAGAAGAATTAAACATACCGTCAGATAAAGTAAATTACATCATACGGGATCTAGGGGAAAAGACGTACTTATTTATCGCTAAGAATATTTATCTGGAAAATAATCACTATAAGCTTTCTTACGTGAAAGATATTTCGAGTGTTTATGAAAATAGAAAAGACTTATTAAGCCTTTTAATCAAGTTAAATGCTCTTGTTTCAGCAATTTTGGTTATCGTTACCATCATCATGAGCATGTTTATCGTAAAACCGATTAATAAACTGATCCAGTCAACAAGAATAATTGCAGCCGGGAATTTCAGCGAAAGAGTAAAGGTAAAATCGAATGATGAAATCGGGTTGTTAGCGGAAAATTTCAATTTGATGGCCGTTGATGTAGAAGATAAAGTAAACCAGCTTAAAAGATCTTCAGAAGACAAGCAAAGGTTTATCGATAACCTGGTACATGAACTTCGGACTCCTTTAACTTCGATCATAGGCTATGCGGATTATTTACGAACGAATAAATATGATGAAGAGACTTATATCAACTCATTAAGCTTTATCTATGAAGAAGGAAAGCGGCTAGAGAAACTGACATTTAAGCTTATGGAGCTCATTGTTTTGCGAAAAGAGGATTTTGAGTTAAAAAAGGGAGAACTTGACGAACTTTTTGTAGAAATCAAACATTCCTTTATTCCAAAGCTGAACATAAAGAATATGGATCTGGAAATATCGACAGAGCATCTTAGTGTTTTAATGGATAAGGATTTGATGAAAATTTTACTTGCAAACCTGATAGACAATGCAATTAAAGCATCGAAGAACAACGATAAAATACTTCTACGGTCATACAGAAATACGGAGTCAAAAATTATTCTTGAAG
The DNA here is from genome assembly GCF_013284345.1 of Brevibacillus sp. MS2.2. Classification (NCBI taxonomy): domain Bacteria; kingdom Bacillati; phylum Bacillota; class Bacilli; order Caryophanales; family Paenibacillaceae; genus Brevibacillus; species Brevibacillus sp. MS2.2. Next base: position 73,355 of record NZ_JABSUZ010000003.1, on the reverse strand, counting down.
TGAAAGATACAGGGATCGGTATTCCTGATGAAGACATAACAAAAGTCTTTGAGCCCTTCTTTATGTCCGACAAATCGAGATCGAGAGCGAATGGAGGAGGCCTCGGGCTCGGACTATCATTATGTAAGGAGATTGCTAGCATTCATGACGCTGAAATGAGAATAGAAAGTAAGCTCGGTGAAGGTACAATTATACAAGTGGTTTTTCATTGTTAACAACCGGGAGCGAGAGGACAGAAAATGTTAAGTAAAAGCAAAAAGCAGTATGTACAACAAATACTGCTTTTTGTTATGCCATTTTCAATTATAGTGAAAGAAACAAGCTTCTGCGTTAGGGAGCTTGTTTCACCAAAGCCAAGCAGGCAGATTACTTTTTACTAGGAGAGCCAGTTCCATCTTAACTCCTTACTTGGCAATTTCAGACCGAATTTATAGGGGAAGCATTCTGTCTTTGGGCCAGAAAGTCTTCCTTTAATTTACTGATAAAGCTCAACTGAAGCTCACATTGATCATAGATATTTTGGAAAATGTACAGGACATTTTGTGGCATTTCCATAAATTTTGCCTTTTCTTCCTGATCTGCTTTCAAGTCCTCATAGACTTTCTGGATGGCCAGCTGCTGCTTTTCCAAAGCGAGGATAATGTCATCTAGCTCAGCTTCATCCATAAAAGTTAACGCCGTGTATAAATCGGTGGGAAACAAAACAGATGAGTTTTGAAAGGCGTTGACCAGCAACCGTTTTAACTCTTGCTTGCCTTCTGCTGTAATCGAATAGATTGCCTTGGAACGATTCCCGGTCTGCTCCAGCGTTTCCAAAGCTACAAATCCTTCTTGATCCAGCTTCTTTAATGCATGGTAAATCGAAGCAGGCTGGACATAAGCCCACTTGTCTGTTTTGGCCGATATCATTTTCTGCTGTATTTCATAGCCGGACATCGGTCCAGATTTTAACAAAAGTCCTAGCACCATAGCTCTCGTCATGTTTGCACCTCACCATCTTCCTAAACATTTAATATTAAATGTTTAGTATCGTTATTAATTGAATTCTAACATTTTCCATTACGGTATGTAAAGATCATAACTCTAGGTAGAAAATAGAGGATTATATGTAATTTTTTTACTGTTAAATATTTACATGCGAATAATTGCGTAGTAGAATAATCTTTGTGTTCAATACTATACGTTTAGTATTCGTGGTTTTATATTAAAATTTGAATTCTGAAGTATAGAATGAACAAAACGATTGAAAGGAAAGGGGGATCGCCGAGGAGCAAAATTTGCAACAGAAATAGAGATGTTTTAACAATATGGGTAACGCTATGAACAAGAGGAGAGATCCTATGTTTCATAAGTTGAGGAAGGACATTGATTTTATCAAAGCTAAGGACCCTGCAGCCAGAAACACCTTGGAGATTATTCTTTGTTACCCCGGCTTCCACGCCCTTTTGCTTCACCGTATGGCTCATGGCATTTACAAAAAAGGGTTTTTCCTGGCAGGGCGTATGATTTCTGTAGTTAACCGATTTCTAACCGGAGTTGACATTCATCCGCGAGCCAAGATCGGAGAGGCCGTCTTTATTGATCATGGTATGGGCATTGTTATTGGGGAAACGACAGAGATCGGCAATCATGTGACTCTATATCAATGTGTCACCCTTGGGGGAACTGGCAAGGATACAGGAAAACGGCATCCCACGATAGGCAACAACGTCATCATCAGTGCAGGCGCAAAAGTATTGGGACCGATTAGGGTGGGAGATAACTCCAAAATTGGAGCTGGAGCGGTCATCCTGAAGGAAGTTCCTCCTAACTGCACAGTAGTAGGCATACCTGGTGAAGTAGTACGGTACAACGAGCCTTCTGTTTCAAGAGAAAGCGAAGAGCCTACCCCTGTAGCGGCGGGCCTTATGTGAAGATAAATAGATTATGAAAGAAAAGGGGATAAAGGTCATGCAACCGCAAGTAACCAAAAAAATGATGAAACCCTTCCACGAAGATTGTGAATACTTTTGGTCGCCTTCAGTCAGGTGGGAACAGCAGGATGATGAAATTCGCATTGAATTGCTATCTTATTCAGGTACTGTATTGGGATTGTTTCCAACGTTTTATTATTTGACACAAAAAGGAATCAAGATTCCCGATCTCATCTCTCGTTTTCCACAGGCAAATCCTGATCAAGTCGCAGATTTTGTCCGCGACCTGATTGCAAATCGCATTCTGGTTCATACACTTCTAACCCCTCAAGAGATCTATTTCCCCCAAGAACATCTTATCTCTCATTCGTACTCGTCAGAAACATTTCTTGATCCGGCTCAATACGAGGCATTTAGGCAGGAAAAATTGTCCCGATCTTTACCGCAAACAACCCAAACGAACGTCCCCTTGGCAGAGAGTGAGTTTCCCGAGGTCATTACAGCTCGTAGAACCTGGCGTCAATTTGAAGAAAAGAAGAAGGTTCCATTCGATGTCTTTTCCAGTCTGATTTCGGTATTTAAACAATATCGACGCGAGGACGAAATCCGCTACAACTATGCAACGGCTGGCGGCCTTTATCCAATTGATCTGTATGTCTATATCAAAGATCATCGTGTAGAAAACGTGAAAGCGGGACTTTATTACTACAATCCGATTGAAAATGTCCTGCAAATGGTCAGCAATACTTGTGTAATTACTGAGGATGCACATTATTCCATGAATAAGGAAATCTTTCAGTCATCTGCGTTTTCAATCTATCTCATTTATAACGCTGATGTGACAATGCCGAAATACGGTGGTTTGGGGTATTTCTATGCAGGGATTGACAGTGGCATCATGGTGCAATTGTTGACCCATGTAGCTGAAATGCACAAGGCTGGCATCTGCTCCATTGGCGATATGAATTTCAGAAGAATACAGAAATACTTCAAGTTGTCACCCCAGCAAGTACTTATTCACTCCATTGAAGTGGGCTTGCAACCACAATGAGAAAGTCGTGGATGATTTTATTTGAGCAACAAGTGAAAGGGCATTCGGACAAGCTTGCCCCGTATTTTCATGCATTCGAGCAATTCCCTCAGAAATACGCCATTACAGTAACGACACTGCCACCCACGTAAGTGTTTCAATTGGCCCCAGTGACATTGCCTTCTCTGCTTTTGATAATTACGGCGGCTCTACAGCATCACGGGATTTAGTCAATCGATGGATGCAACATGTTGCCTATGTGAATGCATACGGACCCTACATAAGCGAGCATTTGCAGTACTACTGCGAGCACATGCTCTGTCTTTTTGCGCGCCAATTATGCCTATAGAGACTCCAACCCTCATGCACGGATTACATTCTTAACGAGCGATCGGACCCCTAGAGATTTCATACAAAGGGAACTGAAGCAGGATGAAATAGAACGAATCTACGATTTCCTGCTAGAAAGCATACAGTAAGCATTTTGAGTGAGGCGGGGGAAAAACATGACGACTTTTTCCAGAGAACATGTACAAGATATCTATTCACTCTCACCGATGCAGGAAGGGATGCTCTTTCATGCATTGGCTGATCAAGATGATACGTCTTATCAAGTGCAGATCGTGCTGCCTGTTACAGGTGATCTGCATGTGACGGTACTAGCGAAAAGCTTTGAATTACTTGTCCAACGCCACGAAGTACTACGCACTACCTTTTTGCATGAACAGGTAAAACAGCCGATGCAGGTCGTCCTCCGGGAGCGACCGCTAATGATAAAAGTGCAAAAACGCCCTATCGAATCAGTTGAATTTCCCGTGGAGGAATGGGTAGAAAAGCTAATCAGGGAGGACCGGGAGCGAGGATTTGATCTTACAAAAGACTCTTTGATCCGCTTGCAGATCATCGAGAAGGGCGAAAAGGAATGGACCCTCTTGATCAGCTTCCATCACATTCTGATGGACGGGTGGTGCGCAGATATTATTTTGGGAGATCTGGTGCAGATCTATCATTCACTATTGAATAGAACGCTAGACCAATTGCCTCCCACTCAGCCGTACAGCCACTATATGAAATGGCTGTGGAAACAAGATCGGAGCAGTGCTCTCGAATATTGGCAGAATGAATTGCATGGTTATGAGGAAATCGCCCCCTTACCAGTAGGGAGCAAGCTACGTGATGCCTCCTCTGTTGCTGGAGAGTATGATGTGTTCCTCGATTTAGCGGTAACACAGCGGCTTACACATATCGCCCGACAAAATCAGGTGACACTAAGTTCCGTGTTCCAAGCAATCTGGGGGATCGTATTGCAAACCTATAACGACCGCACTGATGTTGTTTTTGGTACGGTGGTAGCTGGACGTCCAGCCGAGCTTTCCGGGGTGGAAAAGATGGTTGGGCTCTTCATAAACACCTTACCTCTGCGGGTAAAAACGGCACAGGAACAGACATTTCAGGAGTTGTTGCAAAGCATTCACGAACAAACCAGGCTCGCCAAGAAGCATGAATATGTGCCTTTGTCCGAGATTCAGCGTGTAACATTAGGGGCTCCCCTTTTTGATCATTTGTTGGTTTTTGACAACAGCCCTGCGAATCAAGCGTGGAGAAGGCAATGGCAAGAAGACGGTGTACATGCTGGCGAGAAGCGTGTCATTGAGCATACCCATTACCCGCTTAGCATTACGGTCATGTCAAAATCCGATCAACTAATGCTGCGCCTGATCTACCGCCAAGAGCATTTTTCGAGCGAGGATATCCAACGCATGGCAGGTCATATCCAAACTGTCATCGAGTCTGTAAGCCTAGATGTCTCGATAGGTCTCGATGAGATCGAAATGCTTACCGCTGAGGAAAAACGCCACTTTCTAGCAGAAAAAAACCAGACGAAAACGAACTACCCCAGACAGAAGACGATCGCTGATCTATTTGAGCAACAGGTGAAAGCAGTGCCGAAACAGACCGCACTTGTATATGGTCAAGAGACGATAACTTATGAGGAGCTTAACCAGCGCGCAAACCGGATTGCTCATCAACTTCAGCAAAAAGGGGTCCAACCTGACGAACTGATCGGGATTTTTACTGAGCGTTCTCCCACTATGATTGCCGGAATTTTCGGTATTCTTAAAGCGGGCGTTGCATACGTTCCACTCGATCCGAGAAATCCTGTTGAACGGCTTGGTATGATCTTGTCTGACGCTAAACCCAAAATGGTCCTGATCCAAAGAGAAATGTGGGAGAAATGGAGAGAGGTCGAAGAAGGGATAAAGCATGGCGAGGCTTTTCAGGTGCTTGTGCTGGAGGATATGCTCGCAGCGACGAATCCTGGGTGGAATCAGGATCCCTTACGCACTTGTCAACCTGAGCATCTCGCCTACGTGATGTACACCTCTGGATCGACTGGAAAGCCCAAGGGTATTTTGACCCAGCACTTCAACGTAACTAGAGTAATAAAGACCACAAATTATCTGGAAATCACGCCGGACGACACAATCTTGCAATTGTCCAACTTCGCTTTTGATGGCTCCACCTTTGATATTTTCGGTGCGTTGCTAAATGGCGCCAAGCTGGTGCTACTTGATCATGAAACACTTCTCAATATGACCGGATTGCTTTCGCAAATAAATGAGCAGCGAGTAACCATTTTTTTCGTAACGACAGCTTTGTTCAACACACTGGTAGATCACAATATTGAAAGCTTTTCCGGCGTGCGCAAAGTGCTTTTCGGCGGGGAACGAGTCTCTCTGCGACATGTCCAAAAAGCCCTCGCTTATATGGGAAAGGGAGCAATCCTGCATGTATATGGTCCAACAGAGAGTACAGTCTATGCTACCTATCATGCGGTGGACGAGGTAGACGAGGAGCTCGGAACTGTCCCGATCGGTGTGCCACTTGCCAATACGCAGGTGTTTATCCTCAACAAGAAAAATCAAATGCAACCTTATGGCGCCATTGGAGAGCTATGTATTTCCGGGGACGGTCTGGCTCGTGGTTATCTGAACAATCCGGAGCTTACCGCCGAGAAATTTGTCCCACATCCGTTTTACCCTGGGGAACGGATGTACAAGACAGGGGATTTAGCTCGCTGGCTGCCTAATGGGACCATCGAATTTATTGGGCGGGTAGATCATCAGGTGAAGCGTAGAGGCTTTCGCATCGAGCTAGGTGAGATTGAGCATAGCCTTCTGGAGCTGGAAGGAGTGAAAGAGGCTGTAGTGATTAATTGGACGTCGACTACAGGATTGGATCAACTATGCGCCTATTTTGTAGCGAATTACGAGGTAGATGTCCAAGAACTACGTGTCCAGCTAGCGAAGTCCCTTCCGTACTATATGCTACCAGCTTCTTTCCACCAAATGGCCTCTCTCCCGTTAAACACAAATGGTAAGGTAGACCGTCGTGCTTTGCCTGAGCCAGACTGGGAGGACTTACAAAGCCAAGCGTACATGGCGCCACGCAATGAAACAGAGCAACAGCTTGTCCAAGTCTGGCAAGAGGTGCTGGGAATCTCACTGGTTGGTATCATGGACAATTATTTTCATTTAGGGGGAGATTCGATCAAAGCAATCCAGATATGTGCACGCCTTCGTGAACAGGAAGTCATGATTCAGGTAAAAGATTTGTTCAATCAGCCTACTATTGCAGGTCTCTCTTCTTTTTTACAAGGAAATCAGGCGCATGCCCCAGAGAGTAGCGCAAATACCGATGGCGTTGATGAGACGCCTGTTCTACTTGATGAACTGGGTCTATCCATAGATGAAATAAAGGAATTAGAAGAGGAATTAAAGGAAACCATTCAATAATCATGGGGGTAAACATATGTCTTCACAACAATTGCTGCAAAAAGTGTATCCATTAACACCGATGCAGGAAGGAATTCTCTACCATTCCTTGCTCGATCCCAATGATCAGTCGTTCTTTGTTCAGCTTTCCTTTGGAATCAAAGGAGATCTTCAGAAATCTTTATTGGAGCAAAGCCTACAGCTTTTGATTATGCGTCATGATGTTTTTCGTACGGTTTTCAATACAGAGAAAGCAAAGCAACCGATCCAAATCGTGCTGGAAAAAAGAAAAAGCAAGATCAGCTATACGGACCTCTCTTTCTATTCAGGACAGGAGCAGGCAGACTTACTTGCCTCTTTGAAAGAGCAGGACCGGGCAAAGGGCTTTGACCTGACACGCGACTTACTTATCCGCCTATCTGTTTTCAAAAAGGGAGAAGCCGATTTTCACCTACTGCTCAGTTTCCACCATATCATTGTGGATGGATGGAGCCTCGGGCCAATTATTGAGGAGCTCTTTGCGATTTATCAGGCCATGGCGGAAAACACCGATCCCCGGTTGCCGGAGCCGAAACCGTTTTCCACCTATTTGCAATGGTTGCATCAGCAGAATCAGCAAAAGGCAGGTGCATACTGGAGCGATTACATTGAGGGAGTAGACGAACCTACCTTGTTGCCATGGGCGAAGAAGGAAAAGTCTTCTGGATATCAACAACAAAAGGTACAGCTCACGATTTCCAAACAGGAAACAGCACGCCTAAAACGGTTGGCGAAAGAGCATCATGTAACGCTCAATACGGTTGTTCAATCCATCTGGAGTATCATCCTGAAGCGCTATAACAACACTGACGATGTATTGTTCGGCGCGGTTGTATCTGGTCGACAAGCTCCGATTTCAGGAATTGAGCAGATGATCGGCCTGTTTATCAATACGAATCCTGTGCGTGTTCAATTTGAAGCCGGGATACGCTTTACAGAGCTAATGAAACGGATGCAGACACAGATGCTGGCATCGGAAGAGCATAGTTATTTTCCACTTTCCAAGATTCAGGCAGCTTCTGAATTGTCACAAGGGCTGATTCATCACATTATCGCTTTTGAAAATGTGCCGCTTGAAGTAGATTTGCTAGGCGGCCATGATTTTCAGGGCCTAAAACTGTATGATTTTGATCTGTTTGAACAGACCAACTATGATTTTAATCTGATTGTGATCCCGACAGAGGAATTAGCCATCACACTGAAATATAACGGCCTTGTCTACGAGCAGGGGCATATGGAAAAAGTAGCTGGCCATATCCGGGAAGTGGTAAAGACAATTCTAAGTGATCCCTCAGTAGAAATAGGCAAACTATGTATACTCACAGATGCAGAGCAAAATGAGCTATCACATCATTACAACCAGACGAAGGTGGCATATCCCAAAGACAAGCTGCTGCATCAGGTGTTTACAGAATCAGCGAGGAGGCATCCAGAAAAAACGGCGCTTCTTTTCCGAGATCGGTCCATGACCTACCGGGAATTGCACGAACGCTCCAATCAGTTGGCTCGGGTATTGCGTCGAGAGGGTATCGTGCCCAATCAAATAGTCGGATTGATGGTAGAACGATCATTTGAGATGATGATTGCCATTCTGGCTATTCATAAGGCCGGTGGCGCGTATGTCCCTATCGATCCAGCCAACCCAGCCGAGCGCATTCGCTTCTTGCTCAAAGACAGCGAAGCCAAATTGCTCCTGACCCAGTCTCAGTTCATACAAGAACTGGATGTGGAGCAAATCGTCATGGATCTGGATGATACAGCCCTTTACCAAGGAGATTCTTCTGATCTGGAATGTATGAATACTTCGGCCGATCTGGCTTATGTCATCTACACCTCTGGCTCGACAGGGATGCCTAAAGGCGTAATGATTGAACACCATGCTGTGATCAACAATATGTGCTGGATGCAACATCAGTATCCGATCACGGAAAATGACGTGATCATGCAGAAGACAGCGTATACCTTTGATGTTTCTGTCTTTGAGCTATGCTGGTGGTTCTTCCAGGGAGCAACGCTTTGCTTTCTCGAACCGGGCGGCGAAAAAGAGCCTGAGATGATTATTCAAACTGTCGAACAACAGGGTGTGACTGTCATTCATTTTGTCCCATCCATGCTTCAAGCTTTTTTGGATTATCTCGAATATGGCGACAATCATGTGAAGCGACTCTCTACCATTCAAAAAGTATTCGCTAGCGGAGAGGCGCTTACCGCTCAGCATGTGAATCGTTTTAATCAGCTATGGAGAGGTAATACTTCGCTCATCCTCTCAAATCTGTATGGACCAACCGAAGCTACTATCCATGTCTCTTATTATGATTGTCCGGATAAGACAGAGGTGTCTACCGTTCTGATCGGGAAGCCAGTGGAGAATATCCAGTTGTATATTGTGGATCGGGATCATCAGCTTCAACCGTTGGGCGTACCGGGGGAACTGTGCATTGCAGGAGCAGGTTTGGCCAGAGGGTATGTGAATCGTCCTGAGCTGACGGAAGAGGTTTTTGTCCGAAATCCGTTTACCCCCGGAGCAAAAATGTACAAAACAGGCGACTTGTGCCGATTGCTGCCTGACGGAAATATCGAATACATGGGTCGGATGGATTTCCAGCTAAAAATTAGAGGGTTTCGTATTGAAATGGGAGAGATCGAAGCGCATTTGTTTAACTATCGCGCCATCAGGCAAGCATTGGTAACGATGAATGAAGATATGCGTGGAGGAAAGTATCTGTGTGCCTATCTGATCATGTCCGAACCCCTTGATGAAGAGGATTTACGCGCGTATTTGCTGGCGCGGTTGCCTAGTTATATGGTTCCGTCCTATTACATGCAACTGGATAGCTACCCGTTAAATCAGAGTGGCAAAATCGACCGTAAATCACTGCCGCTGCCAAACATTCAGGAGCAGGGAAATACTGAATATTTGGCACCGCGTGACGAGGCCGAGATGAACCTGGTTAAGGTGTGGCAAGATGTTCTGGGGGTTACACAGATTGGCATTGACGATCATTTCTTTGCGCTTGGCGGTGACTCGATCAAGGCCATTCAAGTCTCTTCTCGCCTGCAAAAACATGGACTGCAAGTCGGCATCAAAGATCTGTTTGACCATCCAACGGTAGCGCAATTGGCGAAAGTAATGAAGCGTTCTACCAAAAGCTGTGACCAGGGTGTGGTAACAGGGGATGTAGAGCTTACTCCGATTCAGCATTGGTTCTTTGACCAGGAGATTCCACAGCGCGGACATTGGAATCAAGCCTTCATGCTTTACAGAGAATCAGGTTTTGAGAAAGAAGCACTAGAAAAAGCGTTGACCCATTTGTCTATTCATCATGATGCACTACGAATGGTTTACCAGATAAATGAGCCACAGATTATTCAAACCAATAGAGGAGCGAAGGAGCCTCTCTATGAATTGGCGTTGTTCGATCTTCGCGAGCAGACCGAGATCGAGCAAACGATGCTGGAAAAAGCAAACGAAATCCAAAGAAGCATAGATATCACCAAAGGCCCACTCGTCAAGGCAGGACTCTTCCAGACAAATACAGGAGACCACCTCTTAATTGTCATTCACCATCTTGTCATCGACGGAGTGTCTTGGCGCATTTTGCTTGAGGATTTGGCTCAAGTATACAAACAAGCGTTGGAGCAAAAAGAGCTTCAGCTTCCAAAAAAGACGTCTTCTTATCAATCGTGGGCAAAAGGGCTAGCAGCCTATGCAAACCAGCAGCCGCTATTAAAAGAGAAAGATTATTGGCAAAAGCTTGAAGCATACAGAATCTCTCCGTTGCCCAAAGACCACCAAACGAAGAGCAATCTTGTCAAGGATACACACATATTGGAACGGGAACTAAACCAAAAGGAAACCATGCACCTCTTGCGTGTAGCTGGCAAAGCAGTGCGTGTGGAAACAAACGAAATACTCTTGGCGGCTCTTGGTCTGACTCTAAAAAAATGGACAAAAGAAGATCGCTTTTTAATCGGTATGGAAGGGCATGGACGTGAAGAAATTTTATCTGAGATAAGCGTCAGTAGAACTATCGGATGGTTTACGTCGGTGTATCCGCTTGCTCTGGAAATAATCGATACGGATGATTGGGGTGAGCAAATCAGCAAGGTTCACGAAACGCTTCAAAGTGTTCCGAATCGCGGGATCGGCTATGGAATCCTGAAATATTTGACTGCTGATGAAAATAAGCGAGAGCTGACGTTTTCTAAAGCACCGGAAATCTGCTTCAACTATTTAGGGCAATTCGATCAGGAAATGGATGAGGTATATAGCGTATCTCCTGTGGGCACAGGGCAAATGCTCGACCCTTCTTCACAAAGAGCCCACGCCATTGATATCACCTGCATGGTCATGGGGGGCCAGTTCCGCCTTTCTATCCACTATAACCAGCAGGAATATCGGGAAGAGACAATAAGCAGGGTTGCTGATGATTTTATCTTCTATCTGCAGCAGCTCACAAGCTATTGTTCCAAGCTAGAGCCTGCAAGGGAAGCAACATTAAAGGATGACCATACAGTCAAAGCTTCCGAAGAAGTCTCTCCATACCCGGAAGCGAAGGCTGATTTCGAACATCTCTATCAGCCCTTCCCATTAACGGATATACAGATGGCGTACTTTTTAGGCCGAAATGCCGAGTTTGAATTAGGTGGAGTATCTACACATGTCTATACAGAAGTGGAGACCACGATTGATATAGGGCGATTCAATGCCAGCCTTAACCAAGTAATCAGTCGTCATCCCATGTTGCGAGCGATTATTTTGCCGACTGGCGAGCAACAAATTCTGGAGCATGTCCCAGCGTATCAGATTGAGGTTGTGGATTTGCGTGAGCTTGATGAAGCGGCACAGCAGGCTTGCATTCATGCCGAGCGCAATCGTATGTCCCACTACGTGTTTCCCACTGATCAATGGCCGCTGTTTGAATTTAAGGCATATCGACTCTCTGAGAATAAGCATCTTTTATGTATGGGCCGAGACCTGTTGATTGCCGATGCGGCCAGTATGGATATCATCGGTCGGGATTTGATGAGATATTATGAGAATTCCGATGCAGAGTTGCCTGATTCGTCGTTTACCTTCCGCGATTATATGATGGCGTACAAAGCATTGAAGCAATCGGAAGTTTATGAGACTGACAAGCAATTTTGGTTGCAAAAGGTGGAAAGCTTTCCGCAGGCTCCGGCATTGCCACTCAGATGTAACCCGAATGACATTCAACTTCCCACTTTTCAACGTAAAGAACGAATCTATAGCAAGAAGCAATGGGAGAAGCTGAAGCGTATATCACTTGAGCATGGGGTTACACCTTCCGCTTTATTTGCCACGATCTATGCAGAGATTCTGGCACTCTGGAGCAACCAATCAGACATTGCGATCAATCTGACTGTCTTTAACCGCTATCCATTCCATCCTGATGTGGAACAAATAGTTGGTGACTTTACATCCAATTTGCTTTTGGGGATTCATTTTGCATCTCAGCCAACGATTTGGGAGAAAGCACGTTATGTACAGCAGGTGCTAATTGAAGCATTAGAGCATCGACATTTTGAAGGCGTTGAACTGATCCGCGAGTTGGTCAAATATCATGATTGGATGCATGGTAAAGCGGTCATGCCTTACGTATTCACCTCTGTATTGACGGGAGAGCAGCAGGCGGGTCGTCCTGGCTTGGAGCAATTGGGCGATCTCAAGACGGGGATTACTCAGACATCACAAGTCTATATTGATTTCCAGGCTACCTTGCTAGCGGATGAGCTGTGGATATTCTGGGATTATGTGGATGAGTTGTTTGAACCAGAGTTAATGGAGACGATGTTTGGTCATTTTTCTAGCATGGTAGATAGTTTGTTACAAGGGAATACGCCTGAACCACTCCAGATTGGTGAGAAAGATAGGATACAGATTGCTACGTTTAATCATACGCAAGCAGAAATCCCATACACGACCCTGCATGCCTTGTTTGCCGAACAAGCACAGCGGGTACCGGATGCAGCGGCTGTAATCTGCCAAGAGCAGCACCTCACATATCGTGACCTTGACAAACGCTCCAATCAAGTAGCCCGTTATTTGCAGACACAGGGAATAGGGCGAGAGGATCGAGTAGCAGTCCTAGCGAGCCGTCAGGTTGGAACCATTGTGAATCTGTTGGGTGTCCTCAAGGCAGGAGCGGCATATGTTCCCGTCGATCCTGCGTATCCAGAAGAGCGCAGAAGCTATCTCCTGGAAAACAGCGATTGCAAGCTGTTGTTGCAGCCTGACCTGTACGAACAGGAAGGCTTGGCCAGCTATGCACCTGATGAGATGACGGATAACCACAATCCTGACGATGTGGCGTATGTCATCTATACTTCTGGCAGTACGGGCAGACCAAAAGGGGTAGTTATTACCCACGGCGCGTGCGCCAATACCATTCAGGACATCAACCGAAAATACGGGGTGAATGAGACGGATCGGATTATTGGCCTGTCCTCCATGTGCTTCGATTTATCTGTCTATGACATCTTTGGAGCGCTGGGAGCAGGGGCGGCTTTGGTCATGATTCAAGATCAGCGTGACGTGTTGGAGGTGCGTCAGGCGATAGAAGAACATCGGATTACGATCTGGAATTCGGTGCCTGCGATCATGGAGATGCTGCTGGATAATGTCGATTCCTCCTTTGTCCAGGAACAAGTGAAAGTGGTACTGCTCAGCGGAGACTGGATCGCTCTGCATCTTCCGCAGAAGATCAAGCGGCACTTTACTCAAGCGCAGGTCATCAGCTTGGGAGGAGCAACCGAGGCCTCCATCTGGTCGATTTATTACCCGATCCCGGAAACCTTGCCAGCAGGTATGCGCTCCATTCCCTATGGGATGCCGCTCGCCAATCAGCAGTTCTATGTGCTAAATCAGCAATTGCAGCATTGTCCTATCGGCGTGCAAGGGGAACTCTACATCGGGGGTATTGGTCTTGCCAAGGAATATCTGCATGATGAGGAGAAGACAAGCGCAGCCTTCATCCTCCATCCTGAACTGGGCAGACTCTATCGGACTGGCGACTATGGGGTGTTCCATCCCGAAGGCTTCATCGAGTTTTTGGGGCGCAAAGATCATCAGGTCAAAATCCGTGGCTATCGCATCGAGTTGGGAGAGATTGAGGGAAGACTCTTGGCCCATGATTTCGTCCGTCAAGCTGTCGTAGTCGACCAGACAGATCATCGCGGCAAGAAATATTTGTGTGCCTATTACAGCAGGGAAGAGGAAGAAGTGACAGCGGAGGAGCTGCGCATCTATCTCTTGCGCGAACTGCCGGAATACATGGTGCCAACGTACTTCATTGAGCTGGATGTAATCCCACTGACACCCAATGGGAAGGTCGATCGCAAGGCGTTGCCACAACCAGATACAAAGCAAGAGCTGGATGCCAGATATGTGGCTCCTCGTACGAACATCGAGGAAAAGCTTGCGCAAATCTGGTCCGAAGTGTTAGGGCTTGAGCGTGTCGGCGTAGAGGATCATTTCTTTGAGCTGGGTGGCAACTCCGTCCTAATGGTCCAAATCCGGACACGTATCAGCAAAGAGCTGGGGGTCGATGTCAATCTGCGCGACTTCTTGAGTCACCAGACGATTTCCAAACTGGCTCATTTGCTTAATAGTGGAGATGTGACCCGAGCGGTCGTTTATCCAGTTCTCACACCAGATCCCGTTAACATGCATGAGCCATTTCCGCTCACAGATGTGCAAATGGCTTATCTCATGGGAAGGGAAGATCATTTTGAAATGGGCGGAGTCGCAACCCATGGTTATGCGGAGCTGGAAACACAAGCAGATATGTATGCGCTGAATGAAGCATTGAATAAAGTCATTGCTTACCAGCCGATGATGCGTGCGATTATCTTGCCAACGGGCGAACAAAAAATTTTGCAGCATGTACCAGCCTACCAGATAGAGATCCTCGATTTGACACATCTGGATGCTGATGCGCAACAGCAGTGGATTTTGCAAGAACGTGAGCGCATGTCACACTATGTATTTGCGACCGACCAGTGGCCACTCTTTGAATATAAAGCGTTCAAGTTGTCAGCCGATACCCACTATCTGTTTATCAGCTACGATATGCTGATTGCTGATGGTGCGAGTATCCAACTGATGGGCAAGCTGCTGATGAAATTTTATCAACAGCCTGACTGGCAGGCACCAGTGTTGGAGAGCACCTATCGCGACTACATTTTGGCTTTGGAAGCATTTAAAAAGACGAACACGTATGAAAGAGATAAAGCCTATTGGCTGGATCAGCTATCCACGTTCCCTCTGGCACCGATACTGCCGATGAAGCAGGAACCAAGCAGCATTGATTCGCCACACTTCAAGCGATTTGAGCAGGCTTTTGCCAGAGCAGACTGGGAGCAATTGAAACGCAAGGCGAATGAGCATAATGTAACACCGTCTGCCGTACTGTGTGCGGCTTATGCCCAAGTACTTTCTTTCTGGAGTAACCAATCTCATTTTGCGATCAATCTCACCGTCTTTAACCGGTTACCATTTCATGAGGATGTAAATAGCTTGATTGGTGATTTTACCTCCGTGATCCTGTTGGAGATCGACTTGCGAGCACATCTCACTTTCTGGGAGAAGGCGGTCGCGATTCAGGAACGTTTGCTCGAGGCATTGGAGCATCGCCATTACGATGGAATCGAGATGATCCGGGAGTTGTCGAAATATCACCAGTATGGGACACGCTCCGTCATGCCGATCGTCTTTACCAGTATCCTGCTTGGAAACAAGGAATCCGGGGAAGTAAGCTGGTATGAACTAGGGGAAATTCAGATGGGTGCAGGTCAAACCTCGCAGGTTTATCTCGACCATCAAGTGTTTGAAGACAATGGTTCCCTGCGCCTTGTGTGGGATTATGTCGATCAGTTGTTTGAGCCTGCGATCATCTCCACCATGTTTGCGCAATATACAGGCATTTTGGCGGCAGAGATCAAAGGACAGCAAGAATTTATTTTTGAACTGCGTCCATCGGAGCAAGAGAGCATTCACAGCTATAACCAGACAGCAGAAGAAATCCCATACACGACCCTGCATGCCTTGTTTGCCGAACAAGCACAGCGGGTACCGGATGCAGCGGCTGTAATCTGCCAAGAGCAGCACCTCACATATCGTGAGCTTGATAAGCGTTCCAATCAAGTAGCCCGTTATTTGCAGGCACAGGGAGTAGGGCGACAGGATCGAGTAGCGGTCCTAGCGAGCCGTCAGGTTGGAACCATTGTGAATCTGTTGGGTGTCCTCAAGGCAGGAGCGGCATATGTTCCCATCGATCCTGCGTATCCAGAAGAGCGCAGAAGCTATCTCCTGGAAAACAGCGATTGCAAGCTGTTGTTGCAGCCTGACCTGTACGAACGGGAAGGTTTGGCCAGCTATGCAACAGATGAACTGAAGGATAACCACAATCCGGACGATGTGGCGTATGTCATCTATACCTCTGGCAGTACGGGCAGACCAAAAGGAGTGGTTATTACCCATGGAGCCTGCGCCAATACCATTCAGGACATCAACCGAAAATACGAGGTGAATGAGACGGATCGGATTATTGGCCTGTCCTCCATGTGCTTCGATTTATCTGTCTATGACATCTTTGGAGCGCTGGGAGCAGGGGCGGCTCTGGTCATGATTCAAGATCAGCGTGACGTATTGGAGGTGCGTCAGGCGATAGAAGAGCACGGGATTACGATCTGGAACTCCGTACCTGCGATCATGGAGATGCTGCTGGATAATATAGAGTCTTCCTTTTTGCAGGAACAAGTGAAGGTGGTACTGCTCAGCGGAGACTGGATCGCTCTGCATCTTCCGCAGAAGATCAAGCGGCACTTTACTCAAGCGCAGGTAATCAGCTTGGGAGGAGCAACCGAGGCTTCCATCTGGTCGATTTATTACCCGATCCCGGAAACCTTGCCAGCAGGTATGCGCTCTATTCCCTATGGGATACCGCTCGCCAATCAGCAGTTCTATGTGTTAAATCAGCAATTGCAGCATTGTCCTATCGGTGTGCAAGGGGAACTCTACATCGGGGGTATTGGTCTTGCCAAGGAATATCTGCATGATGAAGAGAAGACAGGCGCAGCCTTCATCCTCCATCCTGAACTGGGCAGACTCTATCGGACTGGCGACTATGGGGTGTTCCATCCCGAAGGCTTCATCGAGTTTTTGGGACGAAAAGATCATCAGGTCAAAATCCGTGGCTATCGCATCGAGTTGGGAGAGATTGAGGGAAGACTCTTGGCCCATGATTTCGTCCGTCAAGCTGTCGTAGTCGATCAGACAGATCATCGCGGCAAGAAATATTTGTGTGCCTATTACAGCAGGGAAGAGGAAGAAGTGACAGCGGAGGAGCTGCGCATCTATCTCTTGCGCGAACTGCCAGAATACATGGTGCCAGCGTACTTCATCGAGCTGGATGTAATCCCACTGACACCCAATGGGAAAGTCGATCGCAAGGCGTTGCCACAGCCAGATACGAAACAAGAGATAGAATCAAGGTATGTCGCACCAAGCAACGCTTATGAAGAAAAACTCTCCCAGATTTGGGCCGAAGTATTAGGGCTTGAGCGTGTTGGCGTAGAGGATCACTTCTTTGAGCTGGGTGGTAACTCCGTCCTTATGGTCCAAATCCGCACGCGTATCAGCAAAGAGCTGGGGATCGATGTCAATCTGCGCGACTTCTTGAGTCACCAGACGATTTCCAAACTGGCTCATTTGCTTAATAGTGGAGATGTGACCCGAGCGGTCGTTTATCCGGTTCTCACACCAGATCCCGCCAACATACATGAGCCATTTCCGCTCACAGATGTTCAAATGGCTTATCTCATGGGAAGGGAAGATCATTTTGAAATGGGCGGAGTCGCAACCCATGGTTATGCGGAGCTGGAAACACAAGCAGATATGCATGCGCTAAATGAAGCATTGAATAAAGTCATTGCTTACCAGCCGATGATGCGTGCGATTATCTTGCCAACGGGCGAACAAAAAATTCTACAGCAAGTACCAGCCTACCAGATAGAGATCCTCGATTTGACGCATCTGGATGCTGATGCACAACAGCAGTGGATTTTGCAAGAACGCGAGCGTATGTCACACTATGTATTTGTAACCGACCAGTGGCCACTCTTTGAATATAAAGCGTTCAAGTTGTCAGCCGATACCCACTATCTGTTTATCAGCTACGATATGCTGATCGCTGATGGTGCGAGTTCCCAACTAATGGGCAAGCTGCTGATGAAATTTTATCAACAGCCTGACTGGCAGGCGCCGATATTGGATAGCACCTATCGCGACTACATTTTGGCTGTGGAAGCATTTAAAAAGACGAACACGTATGAAAGAGATAAAGCCTATTGGCTGGATCAGCTATCCACGTTCCCTCTGGCACCGATACTGCCGATGAAGCAGGAACCAAGCAGCATTGATTCGCCACACTTCAAGCGATTTGAGCAGGCTTTTGCCAGAGCAGACTGGGAGCAATTGAAACGCAAGGCGAATGAGCATAATGTAACACCGTCTGCCGTACTGTGTGCGGCTTATGCCCAAGTACTTTCTTTCTGGAGTAACCAATCTCATTTTGCGATCAATCTCACCGTCTTTAACCGGTTACCATTTCATGAGGATGTAAATAGCTTGATTGGTGATTTTACCTCCGTGATCCTGTTGGAGATCGACTTGCGAGCACATCTCACTTTCTGGGAGAAGGCGGTCGCGATTCAGGAACGTTTGCTCGAGGCATTGGAGCATCGCCATTACGATGGAATCGAGATGATCCGGGAGTTGTCGAAATATCACCAGTATGGGACACGCTCCGTCATGCCGATCGTCTTTACCAGTATCCTGCTTGGAAACAAGGAATCCGGGGAAGTAAGCTGGTATGAACTAGGGGAAATTCAGATGGGTGCAGGTCAAACCTCGCAGGTTTATCTCGACCATCAAGTGTTTGAAGACAATGGTTCCCTGCGCCTTGTGTGGGATTATGTCGATCAGTTGTTTGAGCCTGCGATCATCTCCACCATGTTTGCGCAATATACAGGCATTTTGGCGGCAGAGATCAAAGGACAGCAAGAATTTATTTTTGAACTGCGTCCATCGGAGCAAGAGAGCATTCACAGCTATAACCAGACAGCAGAAGAAATCCCATACACGACCCTGCATGCCTTGTTTGCCGAACAAGCACAGCGGGTACCGGATGCAGCGGCTGTAATCTGCCAAGAGCAGCACCTCACATATCGTGAGCTTGATAAGCGTTCCAATCAAGTAGCCCGTTATTTGCAGGCACAGGGAGTAGGGCGACAGGATCGAGTAGCGGTCCTAGCGAGCCGTCAGGTTGGAACCATTGTGAATCTGTTGGGTGTCCTCAAGGCAGGAGCGGCATATGTTCCCATCGATCCTGCGTATCCAGAAGAGCGCAGAAGCTATCTCCTGGAAAACAGCGATTGCAAGCTGTTGTTGCAGCCTGACCTGTACGAACGGGAAGGTTTGGCCAGCTATGCAACAGATGAACTGAAGGATAACCACAATCCGGACGATGTGGCGTATGTCATCTATACCTCTGGCAGTACGGGCAGACCAAAAGGAGTGGTTATTACCCATGGAGCCTGCGCCAATACCATTCAGGACATCAACCGAAAATACGAGGTGAATGAGACGGATCGGATTATTGGCCTGTCCTCCATGTGCTTCGATTTATCTGTCTATGACATCTTTGGAGCGCTGGGAGCAGGGGCGGCTCTGGTCATGATCCAAGATCAGCGTGACGTATTGGAGGTGCGTCAGGCGATAGAAGAACATCGGATTACGATCTGGAACTCTGTACCTGCGATCATGGAGATGCTGCTGGATAATATAGAGTCTTCCTTTTTGCAGGAACAAGTGAAGGTGGTACTGCTCAGCGGAGACTGGATCGCTCTGCATCTTCCGCAGAAAATCAAGCGGCACTTTACTCAAGCGCAGGTCATCAGCTTGGGAGGAGCAACTGAGGCCTCCATCTGGTCGATTTATTACCCGATCCCGGAAGCCCTGCCAGCAGGTATGCGCTCCATTCCCTATGGGATACCGCTCGCCAATCAGCAGTTCTATGTGCTAAATCAGCAATTGCAGCATTGTCCTATCGGCGTGCAAGGGGAACTCTACATCGGGGGTATTGGTCTTGCCAAGGAATATCTGCATGATGAAGAGAAGACAAGCGCAGCCTTCATCTTCCATCCTGAATTGGGCAGACTCTATCGGACTGGCGACTATGGAGCGTTCCATCCCGAGGGCTTCATCGAGTTTTTGGGACGAAAAGATCATCAGGTCAAAATCCGCGGCTATCGCATCGAGTTGGGAGAGATCGAGGGAAGGCTCTTGGCTCATGATTTCGTCCGTCAAGCTGTCGTAGTCGATCAGACAGACCATCGTGGCAAGAAATACTTGTGTGCCTATTACAGCGGTGAAGAGGAAGAAGTGACAGCAGAGGAGTTGCGCATCTATCTCTTGCGCGAACTGCCAGAATACATGGTGCCAGCGTACTTCATTGAGCTGGATGTAATCCCACTGACACCCAATGGGAAAGTGGATCGCAAGGCGTTGCCACAGCCAGATACGAAACAAGAGATAGAATCAAGGTATGTCGCACCAAGCAACGCTTATGAAGAAAAACTCTCCCAGATTTGGGCCGAGGTATTAGGGCTTGAGCGTGTCGGCGTAGAGGATCACTTCTTTGAGTTGGGTGGCAACTCCATCCTTATGGTCCAAATCCGGACACGAATCAGTAAAGAGATGGGGTTAGAGATCAATCTGCGCGACTTCTTGAGTCACCAGACGATTTCCAAGTTGACTCAGCTACTGACGGAGTCCGCTTCGACGAGCACCATTAATTATCCCGAGATTACGGCCGATACTGCAGGCTTGTATGAACCATTCCCGCTCACAGATGTACAGATGGCCTATCTCATGGGGAGACACGATCATTTTGAAATGGGCGGAGTCTCGACCCACGTCTATCTGGAGTTGGAAACCAAATTGGATATGCAGAGATTCACACAAGCTTTACAGAAAGTCATTGCTCGCCATCCAATGCTGCGTGCCGTTATTTTACCGAGTGGCGAACAACAGATCCTGCGTGATGTGCCAGCATATCAGATCTCAATTACGGATTTGACACATCTGGACAAGGACGCACAGCAACACTGGATTGAGACGGAGCGGGAACGAATGTCTCATTATATCTTCCCGACTGACCAGTGGCCGCTTTTTGAATATAAGGCATATAAGCTCTCGGCCGATACCCATTATCTGTTTATCGGGTATGACATGCTAATCACCGATGGAGCTAGCTTCCAATTCATTCATAGAGAATTGCTTGAACTGTACCACCATCCAGAACGACAACTACCGGACATCGGGATTACATTCCGAGATTATATGCTCGCCTATCAGGCGTTCAAAGAGTCTCCTACCTATCAGGACGATAAGCAGTATTGGCTTAACAAACTAGAAGATTTTCCAAGCGCTCCGGCCCTTCCGATGAGAACAAGTCCTGAGCTGATCATAAGCCCACGTTTCAAACGGGTAACGATGCAAGTGCAAAAAGAAAAATACGAACAATTGAAGCGCAAAGCGCGAGAGCATTCGATCACACCAACTACAGTACTGTGCACAGCATTCGCCAAGGTGTTGGCATTTTGGAGCAACCAGTCCCACCTTGCTTTGAACTGCACCATTTTCAATCGATATCCGTTCCATGAAGATGTGATGCACTTAATTGGAGATTTTACCTCTGTCATGCTGCTGGATTTGTCGCTTTCTCGGGGAGCCTCCTTCTGGGAGCAGGCCAAGGCTGTGCAGGATGTGTTGATGGAAGCGCTGGAGAGAAGACACTACGATGGTATCCAATTCATTCGCGATCTCGCCAGGTATCATGGACTGGAAGGGAACCGGGCTGTCATGCCGATCGTCTTTACCAGCATGCTGCTTGATACAGGTTATTCCGGACAACCCGAACAAGAGCAGATGGGAGAGCTAAAAATGGCCGTATCCCAAACCTCTCAGGTCTTCATTGATTATCAGGTGCTAGAGGCAGATGGGGGCCTAACCATTGCGTGGGATTACGTGGAGGAGCTTTTTGAGGACAGCATGATCTCCGCCATGTTTGCAGAGTACTTTGTCCTGCTTGATCGGGTCTTGGAAGGGGAAGACTTCTATGCGCTTAGTGGAAAGGCGGAAGATCAGCGATTCATTGCTGCCTATAATGACACGGATGAAGCGATTCCCTACACGACGCTCCACGCTCTGTTTGTTGAGCAAGCGATGCGCGTACCCGAAGCAATAGCCGTTATTTTCCAAGATCAAGCCATCAGCTACAGGGAACTGAATGAGCGTTCCAATCAGGTAGCCCATTATTTACATGAGCAAGGGATTTCGCGAAATGATCGGGTTGCTTTACTGGCTAACCGCAAAATCGAGACAATTGTTAATCTGCTGGGGATTGTAAAAGCAGGGGCCGCCTATGTGCCAATTGATCCGGAGTATCCGGAAGAGAGGGTAAACTATATTCTCGATCACAGCCAATGCAGGGGGATGCTTCTCCCAGAGTTGTACGAGAAAGAAGGAATAGCAGCGTATTGCACAAAAGAACTAGAAGAAAATCACAGTCCGGATGATGTGGCCTATGTGATCTATACCTCGGGAAGTACGGGCAGGCCAAAAGGGGTGGTCATTACCCATGGTGCCGCAGCCAATACGATCCAAGACATCAATCGCAAGTTTACCGTCAATGAGAATGATCGAATCATCGGACTCTCCTCCATGTGCTTCGACCTGTCCGTCTACGATATTTTTGGAGCCCTAGCAGCGGGAGCGACGCTAGTCATGGTAGCAGATCAACGCGATTTGGCTGAGGTACGCCATACGGTAGAGGAGAAGAGTATTACCATCTGGAACTCGGTACCTGCGATCATGGATTTGTTGATGGAAGAGATTCTTGGCAGTAATGATGAGGAACAGGAGTTGAAAAAACAGCACACCAGCTCGACTCCGCACAGAAAAAACAGTTCGTTGCGGCTCGCCCTGTTAAGCGGTGACTGGATTTCTGTGAAACTGCCAGAAAAAATCAACAAGCATTTCCTCGATGCGGATGTAATCAGTCTGGGTGGAGCTACAGAAGCGTCAATCTGGTCCATCTATTATCCAGTAGACGCACTGGCGAAAACCAACACCTCTATCCCTTATGGCATGCCGCTTGCAAACCAAAAGTTTTACGTACTGAACGAGCAGCTCGGCTATTGTCCGCTCGGGGTACAGGGCGAACTTTATATTGGGGGCATTGGTCTGGCGAAGGAATACTTGCAGGATAAGGTGAAGACTGAGGAAGCTTTTATACTGCATCCGCAATTGGGCAGACTCTATCGGACAGGGGATTATGGGATTTTGCATGCAGAAGGTTTCATTGAGTTTCTAGGAAGAAAAGATGCACAGGTGAAGATTCGCGGCTATCGGGTAGAGCTTGGGGAAATTGAGAACCAGCTATTGCAGCTTCCTCCGGTAAAGGAAGCCGTTGTACTGGACCAAGTAGACAGCAAAGGGAAGAAATACCTTTGCGGCTACATCGTTTCCGAGCAATCAATCGATGTCGTGCAGATCAAGACAAAGCTTGGTGAGGTTCTACCCAGCTACATGGTGCCGCTGCATTTTATGCAATTAGATGTAATGCCGCTTTCACCAAATGGAAAGATAAACCGCAAAGCAATGCCAAGACCAGACGTAGAATCCTGGATTACAACTGTCTACATCGAACCAGAGAGTGAGCTGGAAAAACAGCTTGCCACGATCTGGAGCGATTTACTGGGACTCGAACAAATTGGCGTAAACGACCACCTCTTTACGCTAGGAGCCGATTCTATGAGTATTATTAAATTTGCTGCCCGACTATCGCGAGAGCTTTTCTTCCAGATGCCGATTCATCAAGTCTTCCAAACTCCTACCATCCGTGAGATTGCTCATTTCATTGCCAATCAGAATACATCCGAGCCAGATTATTCCTCAGAACGGATGCTGCTTTCTACCTCAGCTCACGGGGAGAAGATCATCTTCTGCTTCCCGCCTGTGGTGGCACTGGGCGTAGTCTATCATCGACTGGCGGAAATATTGGATAACTATTCGTTCTATAGTTTTAATTTCATCGAATCAGAGAATCGGATGGAAGCCTATCTTAGTCTGATCAAACAAATACAACCTCAAGGACCGTATACATTCCTTGGTATTTCAGCGGGGGGCAATCTGGCTTTTGAAATCACAAAGCTTCTGGAGAAACAAGGAGAACGCGTGGCGGATTTGATATTGCTAGACTCGTTCTATATTCAGGAGATAAATGATGAGCGACTCACGCCAGAAGAAAGCCACAAATATGCACAGGAAACGGTTGAATACATGCTCCAAGCCTACCCGCAGTTGCAAGGGGAAGGTGAGTACTTCAAGGAACAGGTTGGGAAGAAAATCGAAAGCTACTACTCGTATCTCGACAATCTTAAAAATGAGGGACAGGTGGCTGCCAATCTGTATATGATCAAGTCACCGTCCACTCAAAGCACGCATGAGTATGTGCGGGGCGATATCAATCTGTGGGGTTCATCCACAACAGGCACATATGCAGCGTTTGACGGATATGGTGATCATGAAAAAATGCTCGATACAGGTTTTGTTGAGCAAAACGCTACGCTGATCAACAATATTTTGAAGTAAGGGAATCCAAATGGGGTAGCGCGCGTGTAGGCTTGCGCTACCCCGATATCCATACGGGAACAACGCCAGAAGAATGGGATTATGAAACAGTCGGGAGGCATTGCCTCATGACAAAGGGTGTTGATATGAACAGTTCTTTGATACTGAAGGAATAAATTATGATGCCGGTAAATGCTTACGGACTCGACTGAATGACATAATTATCTTAGAAGGGAGCAAAAAGGAATCTTTTGAAGAATATTGAGCGAGTATTGATAACTGGCAACCTCGTGCTATTTGGATAGTCCGGTTGATTTCTCATTACTTGAGAAAATGATCGAATTTCATATTTTGGAGAAGCCAGGCTGTTCAACTTTTTGGCGGAAATAGCTCAACATCATAAAACAGATCACTTGATAGGCATCGATACTATTCAGTGATCTGTTTTTATATGTTTCTCTATTCCTAGCTTTACAACGCAAAGTGTCTCAATCTAGTTGTTCACTGAAAATAATGTTTTAGACTCAAAAATAAAGTGATAGACTGTGAAAAATAGATTAGATTTAGACTATACACAGGGAAGATTGATGGTGTATGCACAAAGCCGAATGGAAGGACTACCGGACGATACCTATGCGCATACGCAACGAGCGCTCGGCGTGTCGATGGAGAGACAGGGTCGCCTATTTCGTAGCCGTTTTTGTTGTCATGGCTTTGGGCTTAGGGTCCAGAGCATACGCCGATGTGTTGCCTGTCTTTGTAGCGGAGCATTTTGGCGATGCATTATGGGCGTGCATGATCTACTATGGTTTTCGCACTTGTTATGCTCATAAAAAGATTTCTTTTTCTTTCTGGTGCAGCTTCGCGTTCTGCTTTGCGATCGAGGTTAGCCAATTGTATCAGGCCGATTGGATCAATCACCTACGGGAGACAACTCTTGGGGCGTTGGTATTAGGAAAAGGCTTTTTGACGGCGGACCTTGTACGGTACACGGCGGGAGCTGTCGTTGTTGCCCTGCTCGACCTCGATTGGTCTTGGCGTAAGCGCTCGTGATTTTTGACACATATTTGAAATAAAAATCTAACGTAAACGACTAGGAGGGATCAGGTTGCAGCAGCTCTTTACCAATATGATTAAACAGGACGTAAAGCCGTTCCTTTCCAATCACGGCTTCGCAAAGAAGAATTTGAATTTCACTAAGAGAACAGAAAACAGCCTCATCTACATGTTCAACTTTCAAAAATCTGCTGGCAATGCAGCGGATCATGTAATGTTTTATGTGAATTGCGGAATTTATGCAGCGGAGTTGGCACAAATACAATCGAGAGAGATTCTAACAGCACCTCAAGAAGCGGAGTGTCACTTCAGAGCAAGAATTGGGGAAATCGTTGAGTCTGTTCCAGATCGATTTTCAATCACTCGTGATACGAATATGGAAGATGTAAGTAAAACGCTGCTAAGTGGTTTAGAAGAGGTTATTCATTTCTATGATACGATGACCAGCGCCAGATCTATTGTTGATTATTACACCACTGGTCCATTTTTACATCTGAGCGAAGAGAGCTTTCATTTGCTCTTACAGTCCAATGATGTAGTAGCGGCTAAACATTATTGGAAGGCTTTGCAGGAAAAGTACGGAACAGAAAAGCGATGGACCATATTCGAGAATAAATACACGGCCATCTTCAATAAATACGGAGTGGAATTTGATAAGCGATAAATCAGCACAAAAAGGTCTAGTCGAAACCAATTTTTGGTAAAATAGGCGAACGAATAGGCGGAAAATTCATAACGTAAAGTGTAGCAAAGCCAATGGAGGAGGGAATTTATGTACGGGTGGTATCCACATGAGGGTTATTATCCAATTTCGGCGGGAGAAGGCAGACCATACAACGATTATGAATTACTGCGACACATTGCCAGATTAGAGCGACGTCTGGCGGAAGTACAAGAAGCCTTGTCAGCCTGTATGAAAAAGAATGACGCATTAAAAAAGGATTTAGAAGTTGTTAGACAGCAAAGCCCAATGCAAACGCAAAACGATCAAACCTATCAACAGGCAGCAGTAGATAAAGTAAATGTCAAATGTATTGCAGCGACAGGGACATCAGTAACCTTTGAAATATCAGGAAGAAGATTAACGTTTGATAGCGATTATTATGGGAAATATGTAGGCGAGTATACTCCTGGAAAAGTATACGTAGCCATGGCGGATTATGGAGCGGGGCAAATCTATCTAACCATTAAGGATGATAATGAAATTTGGCATACATTTAGATATTCACGTATCCAATCGTAATTGATAAGTTGTGCTCATATGTCGAGTGATACAAACAAGGATACTGACTGCGCGTTGTAAGAAAATATTTATGTCACTCGACATTATACATACTTCGGAAAGTACCTGTAAGCAAATATTCAGCCCAAATCAAGTCATTTAGAATAGGCGACGGCTGCATATGTTCGATTTCATTGACGAATTACGTTCTTTGTGTAAATTATTGGAGGAATTTTTCATTTATGGTAGAATCAATATATAGATGGACGATCCAGTGGTGTCTTACGAGCCTGGCACAAGGTATTTCTCAACCTAAGATTTAGATAAATTCCTAAATATCTAAAAGTGCTGAATGAAAGTAGGATCGATTGATTATGTCAATGAATTACGCATTTAAGGCACTCTCTGATCCCACCAGAAGAAAGATTCTTGAGCTGTTGAGGGAGAAAGATATGACGGCTGGAGAAATAGCCGACCATTTTCAAATGACAAAGCCCAGCATCTCCCATCACCTCAGTTTGTTGAAACAGGCACAAATGGTTTACGACGAACGAAAAGGGCAAAACATCTACTACTCACTTAATACGACCGTTTTTCAAGACTTATTAAAATGGGTTCTCCAATTCCATTAGAAAGTGAGGTAAGTACTCGTAACGGCGATTAGCAAATTTAGCTCTCTCGGCACATTGCCGGTGGAGCCTCGCTGGTATTCAATATCGTGATCTTCACGATTCCACAATTTCTCGGAAAATTTTTGGATATGGTATCTCCAGGTGGTTTGTCAAATGCGGCGATGATGATTCAAGAAAACGCAACTCTGTCGCAAGCAGTCATCACAGGTTTACCGGGCCTCGCAGGTGTCTTTACACTCAACATCGTGTTGTGCTTTAAGGGCTGGTACTTTTTTGAACGATCAGAAATCTAAAGAGGAGGCGTAGAAATGGAACATTTTTGGCTGATCTGGTTGGTTAGTGTACTCTGCGCTTTATGCACTATACCTATTCAATCCAACATGATTCGCCAACATGTACAGTTGCAAGCCGCCATCTACCCTAATAAAAAAGTCCCGCCTATTTCCGTCATGGTTGCGATTATGATCATTCAGAGTTGTGTATTTCTGACTGTGGCGATTGCTATAGGCTTATGGCTCATGCCTTCTACTGGTCTTCGACTCTGGATTCTCGATCACTGGGTGTCCG
Source organism: Brevibacillus sp. MS2.2 (assembly GCF_013284345.1). NCBI lineage: Bacteria > Bacillati > Bacillota > Bacilli > Caryophanales > Paenibacillaceae > Brevibacillus > Brevibacillus sp. MS2.2. The sequence goes on along the minus strand of NZ_JABSUZ010000003.1, from coordinate 45,401 downwards.
GAGCAGGGCTGCCGTTTTCCATCAGGTCGTTCTGGGCGGTTTCTATTGGTTCAGGTATCGCCGTTGGTCTCTTGGTAAAATGGGTGGATCGTTCTTTCTTTCAACAACACATGACCACCATAATGGGTAAAGAACCGATTTCATCACGATTTTTCGGCTTTCTCTCGTCTTTTTACGGAGGAGTTTGCGAAGAAGTACTCATGCGTCTAGGGGTTATGACTGTTGTCGTATTTTTGGCACAGAAGATTGGATGGATGGGAATTTCCTATTGGCTGGGTATCTGTATCGCTGCTATTGTTTTCGCTGCATCCCATCTCCCAACCAATTACATGACGTACGGAAAAGGCAATGTGGTCACTGTATGGACGTTGTTGCTAAACGGTATCTTGGGCATCTTGTTTGGCTCCCTATATTGGGGATACGGTTTAGAAGCTGCGATTATTAGTCATTTTAGCGCTGACATCGTGCTACATGTGATCTTCAAAAATAAAAGCAGAAAGTAGGAGAAGCAAATGATCGTCGTAACAACAGAAAACATTCCAGGATATCGTGTCGTTGAAGTAAAAGGAACGACTTTCGGCTTGATCGTTCGAGCACGCGGAATTGGGGGAGACATCATGGCAGGTCTTCGTTCAGTAGTTGGCGGAGAAATCAAGGAATACACAGTGCTCTTGGAGGACGCGCGCAAACAGGCGCTTGACCGCATGATTAAAAACGCAACTGCCATGGGAGCTAACGCTGTAGTAATGTGTCGTTATGACTCTGGAAATATGGGAAATATGGGGGAAGTTGTCGCATACGGTACAGCAGTTGTCGTTGAAAAGGTGTAATGAATGATTTATGTCCTTTATTACATTGTGTTTCAGATCTTACTTTTCATCACTTTGCTAATCATTTCCAAAATCAAGGACAAGCGACTGCACGCAGACCACGGAGAAATCGTTCCGCCCGGATTTGTGTCGACGAATGAAGTGATGATCGACCCGGTAACTCAGGAAAAGCGTCGTGTATACTTCAATCCGAAGACCGGGGATCGCTATTACAAAATTGAAAAATAAGATGGATAGTAAAAACGAGCCAAATCTTGCTAGATGACAAGATTTGGCTTTTGTTGTGCGTCCGGCATGGGCGATAGCTCGCACGGTCTGGAAACTTGCCTGATTAGAAAATGGGGTCCTCTACGACCTGCCATATTGTGACGACTCCAAAGTCATGATAACATTCTAAAAAATATCTTCAGAGAGATAGAGGACGAGAGGTCATTAGCATGACGAAAACGATACTGATTGTGGAAGACCAGCAGGTTTTGCGAGAGATTATGAAAGAATACTTGATGGACGAAGGATACGAAGTACTGGAAGCGGGGGACGGAACTCAGGCGCTGACGTTATTTCAGGAGCATGAAGTGCATTTGATCATTCTGGACGTTATGCTGCCGGAATTGGACGGGTGGTCAGTATGCAGACGTATTCGCAAAGTTTCCAACGTCCCGATTCTGATGTTAACAGCTCGTTCGGATGAGGATGATACGTTGCTTGGGTTCGAGCTCGGGGCGGACGATTATGTAGTGAAACCGTGCAGTCCTCCCATCCTGCTGGCACGCTCCAAACGCTTGCTGGAAAATCGGCAAATGCACGAACCCGCGGATATGTTGTCTGGCGGCGGGATCACGATTCACCTGCCGTCCCGAACCGTTTCGATTGAGGGAAAAAACTATAGCTTGACGCACACGGAATTCGAAATTTTGGCCTACTTGATGAAAAACAAAGGCATCATCCTCACCAGAGAACAGCTCATTACAAAAATCTGGGGTTACGACTTTGTCGGCGAGGATCGTACGCTCAGCAGCCATATTCGCAATTTGCGTTCCAAGCTGGGAGAGTATGCGAAGCATGTCGTCACTGTTGTTCGTTCCGGTTATAAATTCGAGGACCGGCCATGAGAAAAAGCATTGTACGCAAGCTGTTTCTGCTCACGACGAGTTTATGCCTGTTTGTGATCGGGAGCATTTTTATCGGACAAACCGTATTTTTCGAGCAGTTTTATGTGCATCAAAAGGTAGAGAAGGTGAAGGAAGCCCTTCAATTCTATCGGCAAAACGAGTTGATTCATGCCGGGGCTTCCCAGGATGAAGTCAGGAAGGAACAGGAGTTTTATCAAAAGACGAGTGCCTGGTTTGCTCGATTGGATGAAAGAGGCCATCTGAAATACACGGACGATTTCCAGATGGAGGTCCGTCTGGATAACTCAGACGAAAACACAGCTCTTTCTGGCAAGTCAATTGTCGTTCCATTGTACACGGTCATGGATGTGGAGGATGTAAGCACCGATACCCCCTTCTTGGATACCTTTGTGAAAGTGGGGAAACAGATTGCCATGGAAGGGATCATGATCGATAATCAATTTTATCCGCAACGGATCGGGAGGAGTGTCTCCAATCTCAGAGAGGAAGATCAACTAGAGAATCAGCAACTCGTCAAAAAAGAGTATGAGGTCGTCCCGCGATTCAAGAATCCCACCGAATACCATGAGCGTTATCCCAGCGTTTTGGTGCGCGGAACCATCACACAGGTCCAGACACCGCAAGGCGCGGATGTATCCCGCTATACGAACCGGTTATTTCTTGAACGAGTGAAAGCTTTTCAAGCGGATCTTCTATATGGAGATGAAGTGGTGCAAACAAGCACCATAACGGAATACAAAGTGAACGATATGGAATACAAAATATTCGTAGAGCGCGTGACCGATCAAACAGGGAATCCCGTCTATCTGTTCGCCATGACATCGCTACAGCCCGTAAACGAAGCAACGGGGGTTATGCGAAGTTATTATGGCTACATCATTGCGGGTACCTTGCTGCTCGTTCTGCTCGCCTCCTTCTATTACTCCCGTAGAATAGCAGCTCCTTTGCTCCGCATGGACGACATGACGCAAAAAATGGCCAAGCTGGACTTCTCTGAAAAAATTCCGATCAAGACAGAGGATGAGATCGGCAGCCTGTCACGGAATATTAATCGGCTTTCGGATATGCTGCATGCCCATATTGTCCGTCTGGAGCAGGATATTGAGAAAGAAAAGCGACTAGAGCAAACGCGCAAGGAATTTATTGCTGGCGTGTCCCATGAGCTGAAAACTCCGCTCAGCATCATGGAAAGCTGCCTATACATTTTGAAGGATAAGGCGGACAGCCCGAAGCGAGACTACTATTTTGCTGCGATGGAAGATGAAGTGAAGAAGATGAACCTGCTGGTTGCGGATATGCTGGAATTGGCAAAATATGAATCTGGTACGTATAGAATGCAGATGGATTCGTTCCGGATTGATGTGCTACTGGAGCAAATCTGCGTAAAGTTGGCACCTGACATTGCCAGCAAGCAGTTGCAGTTGCACCACTGTTTAGCCCCAGTCGAGGTCATCGCCAATCAGCATCGAATCGAGCAGGTGATCGTGAATTTCCTGACAAATGCCATACGGTATACGCCTGACCACGAGGATATTGTCATCTCGACGATTGAAGAAGGGGATACCGTCAAGATTTGCATCGAAAACAAAGGCGTCCATATTCCGGCCGAGCAGTTGGAGAAGATATGGGATCGTTTCTACCGCGGCGAGCATTCCCGCAACCGTTCGACCGGAGGAACCGGATTGGGTCTGGCAATCTCCAAGCAGATACTAGAACTGCATGGAACGTTTTATGGGGCAATGAATACGGACGAAGGCGTCTTGTTCTATTTTGAATTGAAGAAAAAGAAAGTGTAGAACCTCGGTTCTGCACTTTTTTTATTGCATTTCTATCCAATCTGCACACGATCTGCATCTGATCTTGATCTTTGACGATTACTCTTTACCTTGTTCAAGAAGAAAGGGGAAAGATGAACGTGCAAAGGAAAATGATGAGTATAACACTGTTCGCAATGGTCGCCTTATCCGTTGCGGCATGCGGCACCAATGGACAACCACCCGCTTCCGAGATTACCAGGCAAGCCGGGGAGATCTCCAATCCGGAGCAAACCTCATATGCATCACAGTATCAAACAAGCGTTTTTCTCGGAGATTCGATTACGGAGGGATTGTCTTACCATGATGTGCTGAAAGAGGAGAGCGTGCTCGCAGGTGCAGGGAAAACGGCTGAATTCGCACTGGAAGATGTGGACGAATTAGTCAAGCGAAAACCCGAGCATATTTTTATCCAGTTGGGTTCCGACGATATTTTATGGCCGACCGACCATCCCAAGGAATATTCGTTATCACATTACACCCAATTGATCGATCGCATCAAAGAAAGGCTTCCAGAGGCGTCGATCACGATATTATCCGTTACCCCGGTTACGGCAGAGGCAGAAAAAGCGGAGCCCCGCTATCAAAATATCGGCGACTACAATAAGGGACTGAAGGAGCTGGCAAGTAAGGTACAAGTCGGATACATCGATGTGTCGTCAATTGTGGCCGATCATCCTGAAATGTACGATGCGGACGGCATTCATTTCCAAGCCAAGTTTTATCCGATTCTGCTCGATTACGTAAAAGATGAGCTGGATCGCAAGAAGAGCGCAAAATAACGCCGCGGGAGGAAACGAACGTTGGTATTCAGCAGTCTGATTTTCCTGTTTCAATTTTTGCCCGCCGTACTGCTCATTTATTATGTGTCGCCAAATAAGCTGAGAAATGCTGTTCTGTTCGCAGCGAGCCTCGTCTTTTATGCATGGGGCGAACCGGTATATATCATCATCATGATTTTTACAACGGTATTTGATTATATCAACGGGCTCGTGATCGCCAAGTACAGTCACCGCAAGCCGATTGCCAGAGCAGTGTTGTTCGGCTCCATCTGTGGCAGTCTGGCGATTCTCGGTTTCTTCAAATATGCCGGGTTTGTTGTTTCGAATGTAAATGATCTATTCGGTCTGCATATACAGGTGGCTGATCTGCCACTACCCGTCGGTATTTCCTTTTATACGTTCCAAACGATGTCCTATGTAGTGGATGTATACCTAGGAAAAGTGCCGGCACAACGAAATATTGTCGCTTTCGGTACTTACGTCACGATGTTCCCCCAACTGGTCGCAGGTCCGATCGTCAAATATGGAGATATCGCGGAGCAACTGGTCTCTCGTAAAGTAACGCTGGAGCGGTTCGGGGAAGGAGTGGAATGGTTCATCCGGGGATTGGCCAAAAAAGTGCTACTAGCCAACAATATCGGACTGCTATGGACCAACGTGAAGTCGACGCCGATGGAGGACTTGACTGTCCTTTCCGCATGGCTCGGCATCCTGGCGTTTACGTTTCAAATCTATTTCGATTTCAGCGGGTATTCGGATATGGCACGTGGACTCGGAAAAATGTTCGGTTTCGAATTCCCAGAAAACTTCAAGTATCCGTATATTTCACGAAGCGTTACGGAATTTTGGCGCAGATGGCATATTTCCCTCGGTTCCTGGTTTCGGGAGTATGTCTATATTCCGCTCGGCGGCAACCGAATGGGCTTGGGCAAGCAGTTCCGTAACCTCTTGATCGTATGGTTCTTAACCGGTCTGTGGCATGGGGCGAGCTGGAACTTTATCGTATGGGGCTTATATTTCGGCTGTTTCGTTGTGTTGGAGAAGCTGTTTTTGCTGAAATGGCTGAAGCATTGGCCGAGCTGGGCAGGACATCTCTACACGCTGCTGATTGTCGTTGTCGGGTGGGTCTTTTTTGAATTCGAACATTTGCCTTCCGCGTGGATGTTCATCGGTGCGATGTTTGGTTTCGGGGCGCACGAATGGGTGGATCGCCAGGCGCTCTATGACCTGACGACGTATGGGGGATTGCTCGTTCTGTTGGCCTTGTGCGCGACACCGCTGCCAGGGAAAGTATTGGAGCAAATGAAAGCGCGATGGAATTCGGTAGGCATGATAGCTGCTCTGGCATTTTCTATCATTAGCTTGGTTTTGTCGTCAGCTTATTTGGTCTTTGAGGATTACAATCCATTCTTATATTTTCGGTTTTGAGGGGAGGTAGCTGTCTTGACTAGATGTGACAAATGGACGCGAGCCGTGACGGGCTTGTTATTCTTGCTGTTTATCCTCATGATGGCCGTTTCGAACATACTGACCCCTGATCAGGCATTCTCGGAATCAGAAAACAGGGTGCTCGAGAGGAGGCCGCCTTTTTCACTACGATCACTGCTGGCGGGGAAGTTCACTTCTGATTACGAGACCTATATCACCGATCAATTTGCTTTCCGGGACGTGTGGATCGGACTAAAAACGGATGTGGATCGAGTTATGGGCAAAAAGGACAGCAACGGTGTTTATCTGGGAAAGGATGGGTACCTGATTCAACATTTCTCATCGCCGCTGGACACCGAGGTGAATGACAGAGTTGAGGCCATCCATTCGATTCACCAGACAACGCCTGACCTTCGCAAGTATATCATGCTGGTGCCGACCCCCGGCGCGTTGCTTCGGGATAAACTGCCCGCCTACGCACCAATGGGGGACGAGTATGCTGCGCTCAATCGAGTTCGGCAATTGCTTCAACCTGCTATTCGCTTCGTTGATGTCTATCCCGCGCTGTATGCCGCACGCGAAGAAGCCATTTTTTATAAAACGGATCATCATTGGACGAGCAAAGGCGCTTATTATGCTTACCGGGCGTTGTGCAAGCAGATGGGGATTGTTCCAAAAGACGAAGCAGCGTTCAACATCCGGCAGGTAACGGATGCATTCTATGGATCGCTCTATTCGAAGAGCGGCTTCCGTCATCTGCAGCCTGATCGTATCGATCTTTATTTGCCGAAAGAGGAAAGGAAAAAGAAGGTGGAGTATGTGGACGAAGGTCGTACCGCAGATTCCATGTACCAGATGGACAATTTGGACAAAAAGGATAAGTATGCAGTATTCCTGAACGGCAACCATGCACGGGTCCGAATCACAACCGACCATTCGGAAGGGAAGAAGCTGCTGATCGTGAAAGATTCGTACGCCAATAGCCTGATTCCCTTTTTGGCCGAACACTTCGCAGAGATTGATGTCGTTGACCTTCGATATTATGAGGGGTCCGTAACAAAGCTCATACAAGATCGGCAGTTTCATGAGATGTTATTCCTTTACAACGTCAAAACGTTTTTTGAAGACACCTCTATTCTAAACATCATGGAGTGAATGCAATGAAGCGATTTTTGTCAGTGCTGCTTATGTTTGCTATCGGAATGGGAATGTTGGCCGGATGCTCCAGTGAAGGCGGAACTTCCGAAGAACTTTCGGCTGCAAAAGTGGGAGAAAGAATTCAACAAACGGTAAGTTTTCAGGATATGAAACAAAGGGATCTGGAGAAACTGCAAAAGTTGTATCAGATCGAGGCAGAAAAGGTGGAGAATTTCATCCTGTATACGGCTTCATCCAATGTGAAAGCGGATGAACTGGCTGTTATCAAAGTCAAAGATGCGAGCGACACCGATAATGTAAAAGAGAAAATACAACAACGGATCGAGGCACAAACAATCAAATTTAAAGACTATCGCCCAGAGGAGTATTTTCTCATCGAAAAGCATGTTTTGAAGACGAAAGGCCAGTTTGTTTTATTCGCGGTGTCAAAAGAGGTGGATCAAATAGAATCTGTGTTTGACGAAGCTCTGAAGTAAAAACACGAAGAGATTGTATTCAAAAAGGAAAAGCAACTCTTAACGATAAAAGGACCTATCTTGATTCTTACAAGGTGGGTCCTTCTTCTGCGGATTGGAAGCCCTTGATAATCCAGTAGCAGCTTTTTTTAGCAGTGATGTGACACAAATAAAAAGACACTCCTTGTATAATTAAGAGTGTCCATGAATTCCAATGATCGCTCTATTTAGAGGATGGTCACATTACTGGCGGGTGGCTAGGGCAACAATAACCGCAGCCATCTTCCCAGCAACACGGGAAACAACGTCTAGCACGTGATTGATATTGCCCAGATGATTCATATGGTTGATAGTGCACCAATTGACCTTTTACTTTCTTGAATTTCTTAGAAGCAGATTTCTTCTTTTTCATCAGATACTTCCTCCTTTATAACGATCTAAAATAACTTATTAACAAAATTTACCTTTTGACTGGACGAGAGCTTGCAAGTGTCAAAAATGGACGCAGTTCAGTGATTTTGTAATCGGGTATCGATGTACTAGCGCGAAGAATGTTGACATTCAATCCAACAGAGGTGAATGCACCCAGGGTTCAACCTGGCAAGCCTATTCTTCTTCTGCATTTTTATGTTTTAATGAGAAAAGAAATGGCAGTCGAGTAGCTCTGGAAGAGGGATAACATGAAGCGTCTAACGATCGGCTTGTTTGCCCATGTGGATGCGGGCAAAACTACTTTCGCCGAACAGTTGCTATACCATACGAACAGTATCCGGTCGCGGGGCCGGGTGGATCATCAAGATGCCTTTTTGGACAGCCACGATATCGAGAGGAAAAGAGGCATTACCGTGTTCGCCGATCAGGCGGTTATGAACGATAAGGGCGACGTTTATTATTTGATCGATACGCCTGGACACGTCGATTTTTCTTCCGAGATGGAGCGGGCGATCGGTGTAATGGATTACGCTATCGTGATTGTCAGTGCGGTAGAAGGTGTTCAGGGTCATACCGAGAGAGTCTGGCAGTTGTTGAGCAAACATCGGATACCGACATTTTTCTTCATCAATAAAACAGATCGGATAGGCGCGGATGTCAACAGGACGGAAGAGGAGATACGCAGTCAGTTGACAAGGGATGTCTGTTCCGTCAAGGACAACTTCGCCAATGGTATCGTCGGTGAGGAGCTGCGGGAGATGATGACGGAGCGGAACGAGTCACTGCTTGAAGCGTTCATAGAGGAAAGAGTCGATCAAGCTTTTTGGCTGGGTGCCTTGCAGGAGATGATACGAGATGGGAGTCTTTTCCCCTGTGCCAGCGGCTCGGCATTGCAGGATGATGGCGTGGTAGAGTTCCTGAATCAACTGTCCTTGTTGACGACTGCGACTTATGACGAGACGGCTCCGTTCGGGGGGCGCATTTATAAAATTCGACACGCAGCAAACGGGTTGAGGCTAACGTTCGTCAAAGCGCTGAGCGGCAAGCTGAAGGTACGGGAGCTGCTTAGCTATGAGAGCGGTGGACTTCGATACGAAGAGAAGATTACACAAATCTTAATGGTTAATGGTAGGAAATCACACTCCGTTGAACAAGTAGCTGCCGGCGATTTGTTCGCGGTCGTCGGCTTGTCCGAGGCCGAAGCTGGACAAGGAGTGGGGCTCTACTCAGACAAGTTTGCTTATGAGACTGAGCCGACACTACAGTCGAAAGTACAGTTTGACAGTTCGCTTCACGTGCAGAAAGTGCTCGGTGCGTTTCGCATTTTGAATGCGGAGGACCCGTCTCTGAATGTGGTTTGGGAAGAGAGTTTGCAAGAGATTCACATTCGCGTCATGGGTCTGATCCAGTTAGAAGTGCTGGAGCAGGTTGTGAAGGAACGCTTTGGTTTCGTTGTCTCTTTCGGCCAACCGGAAATCTTGTATAAAGAAACGATACAGTCTGCTGTGACAGGATATGGACACTTCGAGCCGCTCAGGCATTACGCGGAAGTGCACCTCCTGCTTGAACCGGGAGAGCGAGGCAGCGGAATCCACTTCACTAACCTATGTCATCCAGATGAACTGAGTTTTAACTACCAGAATCTGGTTCGTTCTCATCTCTACGAACGGGAGCATCATGGGCTATTGACAGGCATGCCGGTCACCGACATGAAAATTACGCTCTTAAGAGGCCGTGCGCATAACGAACATACGCATGGGGGCGACTTTCGTGAGGCCACCTTCCGCGCGCTGCGGCAGGGGCTGGAGAAAGCGGAGAACATGCTGTTAGAACCCTATTATGACTTCAAAATAAAGGTGGGAATGAACGAGATGGGGAGGGTTCTTTCGGATATTCAACGCGCCTCAGGTTCGTTCGAGCCACCGCAGATGTCTGATACGCATACGGTCATTACGGGAAGAGTACCCGTAGCAACATTCATGAATTACAGCACCGAATTCGCTTCTTTCACGCATGGTCGAGGCAGCATTCGCTGTGTATTTGGCGGATACGACCGCTGCCATAACGCGGAGGAAGTGATTGAAAGGAAAAGCTATGAAAAGGATGCAGATCCGGTTTATACATCCTCCTCGATCTTTTGCGCCAAGGGTGCTGGCTACTCGGTGACGTGGGACGAGGCAGAAGCCAAGATGCATCTACTCTGAGCAGAACCGAACAGTGCTGTATCAAGATTTAGCAAAGGTTATTTTCAATGTAGAGGGGCGAGCCGGATTAGGCTTCGCCCTATTTACAGTGGATGCGAGAATAGATCCCACGTAATCCCTCTATATCCACAACTCGAATGGCACTACGCTCAGATAAGTCAATCAAGCCTTGCTGTCGCCATTTCTGCAAAGTCTTGTTCACCGTAATGCGCGACGTATCAATATAGCGTGCAAAAGACTTCTGGTCGATAGGGATATGATCATTTCCGTACACAGCTATCAGTTTGAGCAAATAATTAGCCATCGCAGGCTCAATCGGACTGTCAGTGAACGCGATGATTTCAGCAAGGAGACGGAGCTTATAGATTTGTGAATTGGTGAAGATCACTGCTGACTGTGGATGGTCTTGGCATACGCGCGATAAGTCCTCGTCGGAGAAAAAGTAAATGACGGAAGGAGAAGTCGTTATGGCTGATGTCAGGTATGAGCCGTTATAGGCGCCGTGCTCCCCGAACAACCCACCCGTGGGGATGTAATCGATAGACCGCTCATGCCCGTTTTCAGATAAGAGAGTGATCTTTACGCTCCCTTTATCTAGATAATAAAATCCATTTCCCACATCGCCTTGATGGTAGATCGGTGTATGTTTTCCCATTTCGATCTTCTTGCCATACATGAGATACGGGGTCCACTGATAGCGGAGACAGGCCATTGTGACCACCTTTCACATTGATAGGCTTATACTGAGCGAGCAGTGTGTGCCGTAAGCTGTGGAGGCTTCAGCATATCCGGACGTTTGACGACAAAGGATCGGTTTTTAATTTCAATGATGCCATGTTCCTTCCATACCTTCAGGATCTTGTAGACAGTGATACGGGTGAGACCAGCACATTCAGCAAGCTCCTGTTGAGTAAGGGGGACCTCGTGGTTTTTAAAGTCTTCGCAGATGTTCAGCAGGAGACGAGCGATTTGCTCTTCTGAAGTCAGTGCCTTCATGTTGATGGCGGTTAGAAGAATCCGCATTTTTTGATTGATTGTTTGGGTGAAAAGAGACAAGAGTTCAGGGCGTGCCTTCAGCATTTCGAGGAATGACAGACAGGAGAAATGGTAGACGACTGCATTCTTTACAGCAATAGCCGTGGTGAAATGAGGTTGTTGATCCATCGCTTGAAGTCCCATGATTTGACCAGGGACTACGATGTTCACCAGGCGATCTTTCCCCTTGAAGGTAGAGGTCACAATCTTGACCAAACCCTTATGAAGATAATAAAAACCTTCTCCCATCATCCCTTGCTTATAGATAGCTGTTTTTCCTTTCACAAATTGACGGGTGCCGTATTCTAAAAGGGTTTCCCATTTCAAATCAGTTTCAAAAGGGGATACCATCATCACCGCTCCTTTCCTCATCCATGAACTTGCCTCTTCCAATCCTCCACCCAAGATTGAGTCTTAATTTTCTGAACTTATCACTCTTGATTATATGAAATGAAAAAGCTCCTTACCCATATTTCTATGTGAAAATGACGTGCATTCGAAAGAAAAACAGAATGGATGTTAAGTGGGCTACATTTTTCGGAAAAGACTGACATTATAATGCGGTTTAAGAACATAAACGGCTCAACCACCAAAAATCTACAGGGAGGAATTGTAGTGGGAATCCGTACAGGTGACCAATACATTCAGGGCTTGAGATCACGGCAACCGGAGATTTGGCTGCAAGGCAGAAAGGTGACAAACGTATGCGAGGAAGCTGTTTTTCGACAGCCGATTCATGAAATAGCCAAACTGTATGACATGCAGCATGACGAGAAGTATCAGGAGAAGATTACCCATATTTGTCAGGAGACCGGCGAGCGTGTGAGCAACGCCTTTCTCGTTGCAAAGACCCCTGAGGAATTGCAGGCGAAACGAGACTTGTACGAAGCTTATGCGGAAGCCACTTTTGGCTTGATGGGAAGAACGCCGGATTTTCTCAATGTCGTCTTGACGTCGCTATACAGCAATGCATCTTTCTTGGAAAGATACAATCCGCAATGGGCGGAAAACGCGAAAAATTATTACAAGTATGTTCGCGATCAAGACCTGTTTTTAACGCATGCGATTATCAATCCGCAAAATGACCGCAGTAAGTCCTCGCACGAACAAAACGATGTGTACACCCATTTGGGGGCAGTAAAGGAGACGCCGGAAGGGCTGATTGTCAAAGGAGCGAAAATGCTCGCAACACTGGCGCCGATCACGGATGAAGTCATCATTTATTCGTTTCCTGGGTTCAAGCCAGGAGATGAGCGTTACGCCTTGGCATTTGCCATTCCGATAAACACGCCGGGCTTACGCATCATTTGCAGAGAGCCCATGCAGGATGGAATTCGTTCCGTTTATGACCATCCTTTGGCATCGCGCTTTGAAGAAATGGATGCTCTTCTTGTCTTTCATGACGTACTCGTGCCATGGGAGCGTTTATTCCTGTTCAACAATGTAGAAGCAGCCAACCTGCTTTATCCAAAGACAGGCATCGGACAGCAGCCGGCACACCAGTCAGGGGTGAGAGGACTGTTGAAGCTCCAATTTGCCACGGAGGTTGCCATGCGGCTGGCAGACTCCATCGGGGTAGACGTCTATCCGAATGTCCAAAACATTCTCGGGGAGCTAGCGCAATCGCTGGAATCGATCAGAGCGCTCTTGAGGACCGCTGAGCTGGAATACGAGACCTTGCCGTCGGGCGAGCTCATGCCGGGTTACGTCCAGCTCGAAACCATTCGCGGACTACTTCCGAAGCTGTACCCGCGGGCGATCGAAGTCATTCAAATTATTGGAGCAGGCGGATTGCTCATGTCCCCGACTGACAGTGATATGGAGCATTCCGAGTTGGCGGGGGATATGGAAAAGTTTTATGCCGGACGGGAGGGTATCTCCGGTACAGAGCGGGTACGTCTGTTTAAGCTCGCTTGGGACCTGTGTGGGGAAGCCTTCGGACAGCGTTTACTGCAATACGAACGGTACTATACTGGTGATCCGGTACGTAAATTAGCGATTTTTTACAACAATTATAAAAAGTCTCATGCATGCACGATGGTGGATGACGCGCTCAGCGTTTTTGCTGCCAAATCGTCATCGCAGACGGAGCAGATTCTTTAAGCAAGTAAAAACAGGGAGGGAATCGAGCATGCGTACATTGGCACCTATCCATTTGTGGAAGTTTATCGAGGATCACATCGATCAGCTCAAGCCACCGGTGAATAACAAGGTGATTTGGAAAGATGCAGAACTAATGGTCATGGTAGTGGGAGGACCGAATAAGCGACGGGATTTTCATATTGATCCATCCGAGGAAGTCTTTTACCAGCTCAAGGGTGATTGCTTCGTAGAAATCATGAATCAGGATGGGAAGCGTGAGTTCATAACAGTCAGAGAAGGTGAAATGTTCCTGCTTCCAGCGAATGTCCCGCATTCCCCACACCGGATCGCGGATACGATCGGCCTCGTGATTGAGCGCAACAGAAATGAGGGAGAACTGGAGGACTTTGCTTGGTTCTGCGAAAACTGCGACCACGAAATGCATCGCGTACGGATTCAACTGACCAACATAGAGGTGCAGGTAAAAGAGGCGATCGAAGGATTCAACAGCAATCTGGAGCTGCGGACATGCCAAAAATGCGGTCACATCATGCCTCCGGAAGCGAGTGAGTGGAAATGCGAGTAGACTTCCATACCCACATTATTCCAGAGGATCTTCCCAATCTGGCTGAACGATTTCAAGGCGAGCGCTGGCCAGTTCTGCACCGCACTTGCACATGCGGGGCAACTATCATGGTCGGTGGCAAAGTTTTTCGCGAAGTGACCGATCAGGTGTGGGAACCCCAAAAACGGATTCATGACATGCAGCAAGAAGGGGTGGATATGCAGGTGTTGTCGCCCATTCCGGTCACGTTTTCCTACTGGGCCCCGGCAGCCGAAGCGGAAGTGATGGCCCGGATTCAAAACGATTTTATCGCAGAGACGGTCAACCAGCATCCGAATCATTTCATCGGATTGGGTACAGTTCCATTGCAAGACACCGAGACAGCCATTCGGGAAATGGATCGCTGCATGCACGACCTCGGCCTGAGAGGAATCGAAATCGGTACCAATGTAAATGGCAACAATCTGGACGACCCGGAACTGATTCCTTTTTTTGATAGGTGTCAGGCATGGGATGTGCCACTCTTCGTCCATCCATGGGAGACGCTGGGCAGAGAACGGATGCGGCGGCACAACCTGATGTACACCGTCGGAATGCCAAGCGAGACAGCGCTTGCCGCAGCAAGTCTTATCTTGGGCGGCGTGATCGAGAAGTTTCCGCGCCTGAAAATCTGCTTTGCCCATGGCGGCGGCTCTTTTCCTTATATTTTACCCAGGCTAGACCAAGGCTGGAGGGTATGGCCGCATCTGCGTCTGACCGATCAACCGCCTAGTGTGTACGCGAAACAATTCTATTTTGATTCTTTGACGTACGACCCACTGAACATCCGATACATGATGAAGCGCTTTGGCGAAGATAAAATCATGATGGGATCAGATTATCCCTTCCTGCTTCGTGAAACACCTCCCGGAGAAGTCATCGATCATACCTTGGAGCTGACTGACGGACAGAAGCGGGCGTTGCTGGGTGAAAACGCGCTTCGCTTCCTGAACATAAAGGAGATGAACAGACCGTGAAGCATCAGACTGAAACGCCGGAACAACGTCTACAGGCTATGGGTCTATCCCTGCCCGAACCGAGACAGGCGGCTGGTAATTATGTCGGTTGTGTCCAAACGGGCAATCTTCTCTTTCTGGCAGGCCAAGGGACAAACGAATATCGAGGGAAGCTGGGACAGGATGTCACGATAGAGGAAGGCTACCTAGCTGCCAGGCAGTGTATGCTCAATCTTCTGTCTGTTGCCAAACAAGAGCTAGGGGAACTGGGTAGAGTCAAACGAGTGGTCAAAATACTTGGATTCGTTAACAGCGATCCAGCCTTTATAGATCAGCCTAAAGTCATGAATGGGGCATCCGATTTGTTGGTGGAGCTATTCGGCGAGAAAGGCAGGCATGGGCGGTCTGCTGTAGGAATGGCCCAGCTCCCGCTAAATAACGCCGTAGAAGTAGAGATGATCTTGGAAATCGAGAGTTAGGAGGATTCCCATGAGTCAGACTGCCAAGGAAAATCAGGAACGAAAAGCCGCCAAGCTTTTCATAGACGGAGATTACGTGGACGCTGTTTCCGGTGAAACCTTCGATACGATCAACCCAGCGACAAATCTCAAGCTGGCTTCTGTTGCCAATGCAAGTGGGTCGGATGTAAAAAGAGCGATCGACGTAGCGCAGCGTACGTTTGAGTCAGGCGTTTGGAGTGAGATGTCTGTAGATGAGCGCGCCAAGATTCTCTGCAAAATGGCTGACCTGGTGATGGAGCGTGTGGACGAACTCGCTTTGGTGGAAACGCTCGATGTCGGCAAGCCGATCAAAGAAAGCCGGGGCTTCGATATTCCGAGGGCGGCGGCAAATTTGCGCTTTTTTGCCGAAATGGCCAAATACTTGGTCCATGAGCATTATGAAATGCGCCATTTTATGTCCTACGCCAAATATGCTCCGGCAGGTGTGACCAGTCTGATCATTCCATGGAATTTGCCCTTCATGCAGATGACCTGGAAAGCATCAGCGGCTTTAGCGGCGGGAAATACCGTCGTTGTAAAGCCAGCCTCGTACACCCCTCTCTCGGCGGTGATGCTCGGAGAGATTGCCAATGAAGCAGGTCTGCCTCCTGGCGTGCTCAACATCATCACGGGTCCAGGTGGGACTGTCGGGACGGCGATGACGACGCATCCCCATGTACGCCGGATATCTTTTGTGGGAGAATCTAACACCGGCAAGACCGTCATGCAGAATGCCGCTTCGCATCTGATTCCGGTATCGCTTGAATTGGGAGGCAAATCAGCCAATATCGTATTTGAAGATGCCGATCTTGATGAAGCGGTAAAAGGGTCGGTCGAGGCGATATTCCGCAATCAGGGCGAGATTTGTCTGGCAGGATCGCGTTTATTGGTGCAAGAAAGCGTATATGATCCGTTTCTGGATAAATTTGTGGCGGCTGTCCAAAGGATCAAGGTGGGAAATCCGCTGGAACCAGAGACCGATATGGGCGCGGTGGTGTCCCGCAGTCACTTGGAGACGGTGGTGGACTACATCCAGATCGGACTGGAAGAAGGAGCCAAGCTCGGTTACGGCGGAAAACGGATCAGCGGGCTGGGTGACGGCAATTTCCTGGAGCCAACTGTTCTCTATGATGTAGACAACAAAATGAGGGTAGCCCAGGAGGAGATTTTCGGTCCAGTCGTCGTAATCATCCCTTTTCGTTCAGAAGAGGACGCTATTCGGATCGCCAATGATTCGGCTTACGGCTTGGCAGGAGTGGTTTGGACCAACGACCTTCGGCGCGCGCATCGCGTGGCTGATCGAGTGAAATCAGGTCTATTATGGATCAATTGCTGGTATGTGCGTGACTTGCGAACTCCGTTTGGCGGTGCCAAGGATAGCGGGATTGGCCGCGAAGGAGGGCGTCACAGCTTCGAATTCTACTCCGAGATCAAGACAGTCACCATGAAATTATAGCGTAAAGGACTGCAAATCAGGGAGGGAGCCTTGTGGACATGGAAAAGATCACGCGATTTGCCGATCATTTAGCGGCGGCGAGTCGTGAAGGGGTGGGAGTAGCGCCACTCACTTTACTGGAACCGCAAATCAGCGAAATAGAGGCATACCACGTTCAATTGAAGACGATTGAGCGAAAAGTGAAAGAAGGCGCGAGGATTACAGGGAAAAAAATCGGCCTGACCTCTCGTGCCATGCAGACACTGCTTGGCGTGGAACAGCCAGACTATGGACATCTTTTGGACGACATGGTGGTTGAAAACAACGGAGAACTGCCTTTCGAGCATGTCCTTCAGCCAAAAGTTGAAGCAGAAATTGCCTTTCTGCTGAAGAGCGATCTGGAAGGGCCACAAGTAACCATCTTTGACGTCTTGATGGCAACGGAATATGTAGTGCCTGCTTTGGAAATCGTGGACAGCCGTATAGCCAACTGGCAAATCAAACTAGAAGACACAATTGCGGACAATGCATCCTCGGGCTTCTATGTGCTGGGTGGACATCCTGTGAAACCGCAAGATCTGGATCTTCCTCTGGTAGGAATGGCGTTTTATAAAAATCAGGAGCTGGTCAATACCGGTGTTGGTGCAGCCGCATTGGGCAACCCCGCATTTTGTGTGGCGTGGTTAGCAAACAAGCTGTACGAGTTAGGAATGACACTCAAAGCAGGAGAAATCATCTTGTCCGGTGCGTTATCGGCAGCAGTTGAAGCTAAGCCTGGCGATGTATTTCACACACGGATTGCTGGACTTGGTTCAGTAGGAGTCAGGTTTGGCAAGTAAAAAATAGGAAAGGAGTGCATGTATGAAGAAAGTAAAAGTAGCAATACTGGGCTCGGGTAACATCGGGACAGACCTGATGACCAAGCTTGGAAGGTCGCCAGTTCTTGAACTGACGTCCATGATTGGAATCGATCCTGAATCGGATGGCCTGCGTAGAGCAAAGGCAGCTGGATACTACGTATTTGACGGCGGATTAGAACACTTTTTGGAAAGCGCTACGGAACTTGCGGATATCGTCTTTGACGCTACTTCAGCTCGTGCACATATTCGGCATGCCAAGGCGCTCAGGGAGGCAGGAAAGCTCGCCATCGATCTGACGCCTGCTGCTGTGGGTCCCTATGTTGTACCATCTGTGAATCTCGGTGCGCATTTGAATGAAAAGAACATCAATCTGATCACATGCGGCGGCCAGGCTACGATTCCGATTGTTCATGCGATAGGGAGTGTGAGTCCGGTCAGCTACGCAGAGATCGTGGCCACTATTTCCAGTAAAAGTGCGGGTCCCGGTACACGTTCCAACATCGACGAATTTACGGAGACGACCGCACATGGAATCGAAGCGATTGGCGGAGCGAAGAAAGGCAAGGCGATCATCATCCTGAATCCGGCGGAGCCACCGATCCTGATGAGAGATACGGTCTATGCAGTAGTGGAGGAGGGTGCAGACCGACAGGTGATCGTGAAGGCTATCCACCAGACTATTGCCTATATTCAAGCATACGTTCCTGGTTACCGACTGCGCTCAGAACCAATCTTTGATGAAAACAAAATCACCATTTTTTTGGAGGTAGAAGGCGCGGGCGACTACCTCCCTACTTATTCTGGCAATCTGGATATCATGACGGCGACAGCGGTGAAGGTAGCAGAGGAATATGCCAAGTATACTGTCGGCATTGCCACGGGTATATAGCCACGAATGAAAGGAGGAACCGCATATGAGTCGTGATATTGTGATCACCGAGGTAGCGCTTCGAGATGGGAGCCATGCGATCAATCACCAGTTTACTGTAGAGCAAGTAGTCGAAGTGGCACGCGCATTGGATGAAGCAAACGTGCCGTATATTGAGGTCTCCCATGGAGATGGATTGGCCGGATCGTCCCTGCAGTATGGGCTATCCAGGACTCCCGAACTGGAGCTGATCGAGGCTGCCGTTTCCGTTTGTAAACAAGCGAAAGTGGGCGTGCTCTTGCTGCCGGGAATCGGCACGATCAAAGATTTGAAGACGGCTGCAGGGCTTGGGGTAGGGATGGCACGAATCGCCACACATGCGACCGAAGCGGATGTTTCCGCTCAGCATATGTATCAGGCTAAAGAGCTTGGCTTGAAAACAGTTGGCTTTTTGATGATGTCGCATATGGCTCCTCCGGGAAAACTGGCAGAGCAAGCTGGACTCATGCAAAGCTATGGAGCCGATGTTGTGTATATCGTCGATTCTGCTGGTGCTCTGCTACCTGATCAAGCAGGGGAACGAGTCCGGGCATTGAAGCAATGTCTGCATATTCCCGTTGGCTTCCATGCACACAATAATTTGTCTTTAGCTATGGCCAATACGCTCGTCGCCATTCAAGAGGGTGCCACCTGGATTGACGGCAGCGTGCGGTGCTTGGGTGCAGGTGCGGGCAATACACAAACCGAGGTTCTCCTTGCTGTACTGGATCGAATGGGCATTCAGACGGGCGTCGATCTGTACAAAATGATGGACCTGGCAGAGGAAATCGTGTCGCCGATTCTTCAAGTCCCACAGGAAATTACCAGAGACGCTCTGGTTCTCGGATACGCGGGGGTCTATTCCAGCTTCCGGCTTCATGCCGAGCGTGCAGCAAGGAAATTCGGCATCGACTCCCGGGATATTTTGATCGAGTTGGGAAGGCGAAAGGCCGTGGGGGGACAAGAAGACATGATCGTGGATGTCGCAGCAGAAATCGCCCAACTGACCAGATCTACCAATCTACCAATATCAGATAGGGGGTGATCAGCGTGCAATCGGAACTATGGTACAAAAGGCTGGCTCAGAAGCTGGTGGATGCGGAATTGAATAGGGAGGAGATCGTAAAACTGACGGCTGAATACCCCGAGCTTACAGTGGAGGATGGATATCGTATTCAAAATGAGCTGGTCTCCCTCAAGCTTGAGCAGGGACATCGCATCTTTGCCTCTAAAATGGGTTTGACCAGTCAGGCAAAGATGAAACAGATGAATGTGCACGAACCGATTCGGGGCTACATTTTTGACTATATGAATATCGAGGATGGTATTTTGCCGATCAATGAATTGATTCATCCCAAGGTGGAAGCGGAAATCGCCTTTGTATTGAGTGAGGATTTGGAAGGACCCGGCATCACTGAGGCTCATGTCCTGGCATCCACTGACTATGTGGTTCCTGCACTGGAGATTATCGATAGCAGGTATGCGCAGTTCCAGTTTGCCTTGCCGGATGTTATTGCCGACAATACTTCGTCTTCCCGTGTGTTTATCGGATCGACGTGGAGAAAGCCTGATGAACTTGAACTCGATTTGGTAGGTGTGACTCTTTCGATCAATGGCGAGCTCAAAGACATGGGGGCTGGTGCAGCAGTTCTCGGTCATCCAGCCCACTCCGTCGCAATGCTGGCGAACATGCTTGCTCGCGAAGGACGCAAGCTGTACAAGGGAGATTTGATTTTGTCCGGGGGCATGACCAGTTCCCATCATCTACGCGAGGGGGATGTCGTATGCGCTAAATGGGGAAGCCTCGGAAGCATTGAGTTTGTGGTGAAAACGGGATAGGCAGTACGGCGAAAAGCCAAGAAGATTGCAGGGAGTTATCCCGTATTCGCTCGGCTTCTTTTTTCGTCTGGATGGCTATATGATTTGGATACAACCGAGTGCTTCACAAAGAGAAGGTATCAAGACCGCAATTGATACCGGAACTTATGCGATGTGTACACGATAGCTTTCAGCAGGTAGTTTCTAAGCTACTAGATGACCTGTTGTCATGTAGAAACAGGTATGTTAAAATCGTGCTGACACGTAACGATTGGAGTTGAAGAGGATAATGTAAGCATTCTTGCCACTTTTTTAATGAATAAAGCAGAATTTGTTTTATTCTTTATTGGCAAGATCGTTACCTTATTCTTTTCACTCAGAAAATATATCCTTTTTATACCCTTCATGGGTTGGATGTGCCGTATTTTTTGAGCTACAGGAAAGGTAACTTTCTTGTAGCTCTTTTTTATTCTGACAAAAGAATTTGGAGGATGAAAGCGATGGAGATTGAGGTTGTAGATGATTATGTGAACTGGTTCCAATTGTGTGAAGCGGTTCACAAAAAAACAAGTCGGTTGCCGGAGATTTACCAATTTATCGACAGATGCACGTAGTAATCTGTCTGCAAACGTATGAGTTGAGTAATCACGTGTCATAGCGCCAATTGACGGTTGCTTTTTACGGTTTCTCCGGCAGTAAGGAGAAGACATGAAACTAACCTCGAAATATGAAACGATTCGGCGAATTTTGTCCGAATTCAAGCAGCCCGAGTATCGCTATGCTCAGATTATGGACGCAATTTTCAAGCAAAACATCGGCGAATACGGACGGATGACCATGCTACCAAAATTTTTGCGCGACGAGTTGAACCGGATACTTGGCCCGAACGTTTGCAGTATCGTTCCGGTAAAGGAAATCACGTCGAAACAGGTCAGCAAGGTGCTGTTTGCTATTCCGGGCGACGAACGCGTGGAGGCTGTACGACTTACTTATGAGCGGGGGTGGAAATCGTATTGTATTTCCACACAGTGCGGCTGCGGATTCGGGTGCAAATTTTGTGCTACCGGTACCATTGGTCTGAAACGAAATCTGACCGCCGACGAAATCACCGACCAATTGCTGTACTTTCGCTTGAATGGCCACACTTTGGACAGCATCTCATTCATGGGCATGGGGGAGGCGCTTGCCAACCCGCATATTTTTGATGCAATGACGATATTGACTGATCCGTATCTCTTTGGTTTAGGACATCGACGAATTACGATTTCCACTATCGGCCTGTTGCCGGGAATCGACAAGCTGACTCGGGAGTTTCCCCAGGTCAATTTAACCTTCTCGCTGCATTCGCCGTTCGACGATCAGCGAAGCGAGCTGATGCCGATCAACGACCGATTCCCAGTCGGCGACGTACTGATGGCATTGGATCGTCACATCCGGCAAACAGGAAGAAAGGTATATATTGCGTATATTCTACTTCGTGGAGTAAACGACTCGACGGCGCATGCCGAAGCAGTTGCCGAGTTGCTAAGGGGAAGGGGATCTTGGGAACATCTCTACCATGTTAACCTGATTCCATTCAATTCGACCGAAGTTACGCCAGACAGTTATCGACAATCTGATCCTACTCGGATTAGAGCGTTTGCTCGGATTTTGAAGTCCAAGGGTATAAGCATCACGGTCCGAACTCAATTCGGATCGGACATTAACGCGGCATGCGGCCAGCTATACCGTTCTGAATAAAGGGACTTGTTTTATTTCAAAGAATACTATGATCAATGGCTACCAGCCACACGAATTATGATTAAGGAGAGGATCGGATGGAAAAGTTGATCGAGGAGTACAGCCGAGACTATGAGCTGTTGCGAGAAGCCATTGAAGGATTGTCTGAGGAAGAGCTGCGTTTCCAACCTGCACCGACCAAATGGAGCATCCACCAGATTCTTATTCATGTAACAGATTCCGAGATCTTGGCGACACATCGTCTGAGAAAAGTCTTGGCGGAGGAAGAACCGCTTCTGCTATCTTTTGATCAGGAAGCCTGGTCGGATAACCTGGGATACGAACGCTTGGACCGCGAGCGGCATATGCTCCTGTTCCAAATGCTGCGGGTCAGCATGCTGCCGCTTCTGGAAAATCTGTCTCCCGAGCAGCTTGAGCGGATCGGGCAATATCCCGACGGAGTAAGGTACACGTTCAAAGAACTACTGGGATTACGCGTCCAGCATGTCCGTGCCCACCTCGCCCAGATTGAGCGGGTAAAGCAGGCATTATCGAAGGATAGTTAACGATTAAAAAGCTGTCGCACCTGTTAAATAATGATTGTACAATATCTAGAGAATCTTACATGCTAATAATACTTGGAGGTTATGAAAATGACGGAGCAATATGTATTCCGTTAAGTCCGCGGTCCCCCTTTCTATCTCTATTCTCATCTTATAATAATATAGGAGGATGAATATGGATATTTTCATTAGAGAACTGAGGGCTGGGGACGATGATTGTGGTACAAGCATAGATGGGAGCTTTATCGTAGACTCTACCCTTGTCTTGCAACTAATGGGACAGCGAATCGGCTATACGGTGAAGGAGATACCTCTTAGGAATAAAAGCTACGATGATGAACCGCTTGAAGAAGATACTGTTGAAGATTATTCGAACTATATCGGCAATCCCCATCAAATCATTTATTTAGCGCTCGTAAATAATCAAGTTGTGGGTCAGATTGTTTTGAAAAGAAATTGGAACAAATATGCCTGTGTGGAAGATATCAAAGTTGATAAGCGATATAGAGGATACGGTGTCGGTAAAAAACTAATCGAACAGGCTAAACGCTGGACGAAGGAGGCCGGTATGACGGGAGTCATGCTGGAGACACAAAGTAATAATGTCCGCGCATGTAAATTCTACGAAAGTTGTGGCTTTGTCATCGGAGGTTTCGATTCCTACGTCTACAAAGGTCTAGTTAAAGATAGTGAAGAGATAGCGATTTATTGGTATCTCATGCTTGATTAATAAAGTGTTTAACGGCAGAGTTACTTTGAGGTAACACAACACCGGTTTTACTTGCTGGCAAAGCATTGTCTTAGATTCTGTTCAAAATTTAATCAAATGGATTTCTGGGAGCTTGTCGTGCCGCGACAGCTCCTTTTGCATTTTTCGCCGATTGCCCCCGTTCAGCTAACATACATGACACTAAACAACTAGAAGTATTAACTTATCTGCAAATTAGTAGTAAGGCTTGTAGCAAATTGAGAGAGTCGGTCCCTGGCGAGTTTCCATAAAGGTATGAGTCATGCGAAAGTTAAGCCTATTTGAGCAACATCATACAAGAGACTCCCTAATTTTTTTCCTATAATAAATGCAACTTGAACGAAATGAGGGATAGTAGTGACCCTATCAATCGAAAAGCAATTTTCCGATTCCTTGAAATCGATTGCCCGAAATTTAAAGATGAAAGAGTACATTCAACAATCTTCGGAGCTGAATCCGATATTTCAAAGTGCAGCAAAGCGATTTGTAACAGGTGATTTAAGAGAAGATGGGGTATCAGTTGGTAATCAACTAATACAGAAGGGATACCGTATTTCTCTGGAATTCATCGGAGAAAACACAATAAACAAAGAGGAATGCTTACAGGCCAAAGATGAATTTATAGCATTGATGAAAGAATGTGGAGATCGTAGACTAAGTGCTCGGATTTCTTTTGATTTATCTCATATTGGTTTATCGATTGAGCCTGGGCTTGCCTATCAAAACTTGATGGAAATGGCGAAAGAAGCGCAATCCCGTGGCCTTTCTCTAATGATTAGTATGGAGGAATCAGCTAAAACAGATCAGATCCTTACCATATATAAAAAAGTCGCTGTGGATTATTCCAACGTAGGGATTACGCTGCAAGCACAATTGCATCGAACATTTGAAGATATTAATGAATTAATTCATTATCCTGGGGCAATTAGGATTGTGAAAGGAGCATATCAAGAGCCGTCAAATATTTGTACTCCTCGTTCTGAAAAGCTGGATCAACGTTATCTTGAATTGGTGGAGATATGTGTGAAAGCCGGTCACCAAGTATCCATTGCTTCTCATGATAATGCTATATATGAACAAGTCATCGAGCGTGGTTTTTTGCGAAATCCGTATGCGGAAGCGGAAATGCTTTATGGCATTCGCCCCGAATTTTGCAAAAAACTTAAAGATGAAGGACTGCCTGTTCGGGTTTATCTTACCTATGGTGTAGAGTGGTACTTATACCTTTGTCATAGAATAGCTGAGTACCCGCCAAACATCTATACTGCCATTACGGATATGATTTATGGAAAGGGAGACTTTTCCCAACTTTATTGAAACGATACTTTTCTGTAAACAATCTCACCCACACTTTGCAAATATGGGTGGAGAATTTCAAGTTTGTCTCCCCTTTGAATGAAGAGAACGAGTAGAAATGTTTTATGAAATGGAAGAAGATAAGGAGGGGGACCGAATGGCTAAAGAGGTTCGAACGGTCTGTTTTGATAAAAAATTAAAAATGGAGGCATACTGCTTTAAAGGAGTTATGCAGAAATTCCCAAATCATTTTCATGATTATTACGTTTTGGGCTTTATCGAAAAGGGGAAGCGTTTTCTATTATGCAAAAATCAGGAATATATCATAAACGCCGGCGATGTGATCATTTTTAACCCACGTGATGCTCATACTTGTGAACAAGTAGACGGGAAAACGCTGGACTATCGAAGTCTTAACATTCCTGAAAGTATTATGCGACAAGCCGTTCGGGAAATCACAGGAAGGGAATATCTACCCCGCTTCACACAAACAGTTCTTTATCGCAGCGAACTCGCAACATCCCTGCGGGAGCTTCATCTGATGATTTCCGAGGGAGACATTGACTTTAAGAAGGAAGAGCTGTTTCTGTTTCTCATCGAGCAGCTCATACAAGAATATTCCGATGATGTACCCGAACAGTGCATACAAGAGCCTGCCTCTGAAATGAGAATGATCTGTGATTACTTGGAATCCAATTACGCAAATACAATTACGCTTGACCAGTTGAGTGATTTAACGAAAGTAAGCAAATATCATCTGCTGCGTTCTTTTACCAAACAAAAAGGTATCTCCCCATATAGTTATCTGGAAACAATTCGGATCGGAAATGCCAAAAAATTGTTAGAACAAGGGATTCCGCCGATGGAGGTCGCTTTTCAAACTGGTTTTAGCGACCAAAGTCACTTTTCTCATTTTTTCAAAAAACTGATCGGTTTAACACCTAAGCAATACATGAAGATATTTGAACCCATAACAGAATCGCATTTGCAGGATGGCGGGAAGAGTAATAATGGATAATGGAGACTCTGGCTAATCTGAAAAGGCTATCAAGTCTTCCTTGACATACATCGTATTAATAGGAAAACCTACTACATTAAGAAACTTATTTAGCTCGATAAGGTTTATTATCGGGTTCTTTTTATTTTTCTTTGGTTCCGTCATTCTATAAAAAAGGGTGGGGAAGTGGATAATGAGCTGAGTTAGAATCGGCATTGTGCCAGTCCTTGCAAAGTGATAAAGCCAACTTTTTATAGGATATCAACTGCATGGCAAACAATCGACTCAACAGGAATACCTAGATAAAGAGTAACCAATCATAAGAGATCGATTCTCAAAGAATGGATTCATGTAGAAACTGCCAGCAGCATTGGAATTTATATAGAAATGTGGAAAAAGCTTGAAAAAAGTTGCCTGACCCATTAAAATGTCGTTAAAAGAAACACGGACACTTACTCGCAAAATGACAACATAGGATGAGATGAGAGATTTATTCGTGCAGATAAGCCCTATTTCAATCTAAAAATCATAGCAACCTGAGTGAATCTATTGAAGCTTAGGCACATTAGAGGAATGAAGGGGTCATACGGGAAAGTGAGCGCGAGTGTATTATCTGGATAATACACGAAGTGGCGAAGCTTTGCCGTTTTTTTGCTGAATCGAAAACCAAAAAGGTTTTCACGAGATGGAGGAATTGCTATACATGGATTCATTATGTTTTTACCAGTTAACCCATCCCCAGAAGAGAATTTGGTTGATCGAGCAGATTTACCCCCAAACACCCTTGCATAATATTGGTGGAACCGTAAAAATAAAAGGGCCTGTTCAATTTTCACTACTTGAAAAGGCTATACACCTCTTCATTCGAAGGCATGAAGGATTGCGTTTAAGATTTGTTAACCAAATGGGGGAGATCCAGCAATTCGTGAGTCATATTGAGGATAACCCATTAGATTTTAAAGATTTCACTGTGTACAATGAGCCGCATAAGGAATTTGAGAATTGGGTGAAAACAGAAGCGAGAAAGCCATTCGTCATCGAAAACGAAAGGCTTTTTTATTTTGCCATGTTTCGAATTTCAGACAGTGAGAATGGATATTTGGCCAAGTTTCACCATATAATCGCAGATGGATGGTCGATCAATATTATGACCGATCATATACGAGAAATCTATAGCAAACTTTTGCGCGAAGAGGAAGTAGGAGAGCATCAAGCTCCTACTTACTTGACGTACATCAACCACGAGCGAGATTATCTTTCGTCGGATCGGTACCGGAAAAACAAAGTATTTTGGAATGAGAAGTTTCGAGTCCTACCTGATTCGTTTTTGGAAAAAAGCTCTGACGACTTAGCGGGAAACCGCATCACATATGAATGGAACGCTAATCTTTCTGCTCAAATCAAAGCGTGGGCCAAAGCCAATAAGTGGTCATTGAATACAGTTTTGGTAGGCTTGTATTTACTGTATGTTCATAAGATGACTGGTCAAGACGATCTCGTGATAGGCACACCTGTACTCAATCGATCTGGTAAACAGCAAAAGAGCATGTTTGGCATGTTTACCAGTACGATGCCTTTTCGTTTTACGATTGAGCCTGGCTGGTCAGTTACGGAAATGATGGATGAGGTTAGCAGCGACCTGCAGGATTGTTTTTTTCATCAACGCTATCCGTATGACCTGTTGATCCAGGACATGGAGCTGAAGAAGAAGGGTTACAACCAATTGTTTGATGTATGTGTCAATTATTACAACACGACACTCGATACCGAATGGGAAGGCCATCCTGTCGAGAATGTTGAGTTCTACAGCGGGTCCCAGATTTATTCCATGCAGATGGTGATAAAGGAATGGTCGGATTCAGGCAGCATCAGCATTAGCTTTGACTACAAAATGAACGATTACACCGAAGAGCAAATCCATGTTCTGTTCGTTCGTCTGACTTCGCTGATCAAAAAAATGGTGTCCAATCCCAATGAAGAAATCAGGCAGCTTACGGTTTTCTACGAGGATGAGTATAAAAAACTAGTAGAAGACTATAACGATACCGCTGCACCTTATCCGAGGGACAAAACAATTTACCAGCTGTTTGAAGAACAAGTGGAAAAATCACCAGACAAGATCGCGATTCAATATGGCAAAGAGTGGCTGACTTATCGGCAACTGAACGAGAAGGCCAATCAGCTAGCCAGATATTTGAGGGAACAAGGGGGCGGTCCAGAAACAATTGTGGGCATGCTGACCACACATTCTATGGAAACCATGATTGGGATTATCGGCATTGGAAAAGCCGGCGGAGCCTTCATGCCAATTGATCCAGATAATCCAACTGAGCGGATACGGTATATTTTGCAAAACTCCGGCACAAAAATCTTGCTGACGAATATGGCTGTCATGGACGAGTTTGGTTTCGACGGACAGATTATCAGCCTAACGGACGTCAACTACGATCATTATCCATCATCCAATATGCTAGTAGAGAGTAAGCCTACAGAGTTGGCATACATGATCTATACATCTGGTTCTACCGGAAGGCCGAAGGGAACAATGGTCGAGCACCGCGGGCTTGTCAACTATATATACTGGGCGAAGAAAATGTACGTTAAACACGCGGACGAGATGTTCGCGCTCTACTCCTCTTTGGCATTCGACCTGACAATTACCTCTGTTTTTACTCCGTTGATCTGTGGAGGAACAGTTCTGGTTTATCGCCAAACAGAAGACGAGTATGTGCTGTTCCGCATTTTAAAAGAAAACAAAGCGTCGATCATCAAGCTCACGCCTTCTCATTTATCCTTGGTGCTGGATCGGGACAACAGGAATAGCTCCGTGAAAAGATTTATTGTTGGCGGCGAAAATCTAAAGGTTAGCCTTGCCAAAAGCGTATATGACAGCTTTGGAGGCAATATAGAGATCTTGAATGAATATGGGCCAACCGAGACGGTGGTTGGGTGTATGATTCACTCTTATGATGTTGAGAGAGACACGAGAGTATCGGTACCAATTGGCAAACCTGCCGATAATGTCCGCATTTACGTATTGGACAAAAACATGGACCCTGTTCCGACATACGCTGTGGGTGAAATCTATATTTCAGGAGATGGAGTGGCTAGAGGGTACCATCACAATCCTGAACTTACCAAGGAGAAATTCTTGGACGATCCATTCGTAATCGGCAAGCGGATGTATAAGACCGGAGACCTCGGAAGATTCTTACCGAATGGAAAGCTGGAGTACTTGGGGAGGGACGACCAGCAAATCAAGATCAGGGGACATCGGGTTGAGCTAGGAGAAATAGAAAACCAGTTGATCCAGCACCCGCAGGTAAAAGACGCTGTTGTCTTGGATCGGGAGGACAAGAAGAAGAATGTTATCCTATGTGCCTATTACGTTGCCAAAGGTAATATCTCCCCTGATGACTTGAAGCAGCATCTTGGACAACAATTGCCAAATTACCTTATTCCACAGCATGTAATAGAAGTAGAAGAAATCCCGCTAACAGCAAATGGAAAGGTCGACACGCGTTTTTTGGCAGAAATGGAACTGCCATTGACGGAAAATACGGAATATACGACTTATTCAACCGAAAAAGAAAGGCAGTTCATCCAGACAGTAGAAGAAGTTCTAGGAGTTGAAAAGATAGGAAGGAAGCACAACTTCTATCATTTGGGCGGGGACTCTATCAAGGCCATTCAGATAGCGTCGAAACTGAATGCCAAAGGCTACCGGATAAAAGTAAAAGAGATGCTGTCAACCCCCATTCTGGAAGAGATGGCGTTGCTCGTGGATGAGGTTCCGCTGGTTGTTATTGATCAGGGATTAGCCGAGGGAAGTATATTACCTGCGCCAATCGTATCGTGGTTTTTTTCCCAGAAACTCCCCAAGCCGCATCATTATCATCAGTGTGTCTTGGTGGAAATCAGTCAGGGTATTACGGTTGAGATCCTAGAAAGAGCACTCTTCAAGCTAATCGAACATCATGACGGCTTGCGAATAAACGCCAAGGCTAACCATGGCGAGTTGTTTTACAATAATAACCACCTCCTTAGTCTGCCGACGATTAAAGAGCTCGATTTCACAGGCTTATCTCATTCCGAGCAGTCAGACAAGCTGATGGAAGTAGCCTACGAACTCGCTGATAGCGCGGATATCTTCCAGGATCTTTTGTTAAAAGCATGTGTAATCGATGTTGGAAGCTCGCGGAATATGCTGCTTGTGGCCCATCACTTGGTGGTAGACGGGGTATCCTGGCGAATCATTGTAGAAGATTTGAACACGTTACTAAAACAAATCAGTCTTGGTCAAGATCCGTTGCTCCCTCCAAAGACGCATTCCTATCAAAAATGGACGGAGTTCCTTGAGAGCTATTGGAGAGAAGAGGGAGAAAAGGAATCTGGGTATTGGCAAGCTATACTGCAAAAGTTCACTCCTTTTCCTGTTGACCATGATCTGGGTGTAGATAGTATAGCGAGCAGTTGTACGCTCTCAGCCGAGATCGGTAAGCAGGAAACGCTTTCCCTCTTGTCGGAAGCCAATGTTACCTACAATACAGAGCCTATCGATTTGTTGCTTACGTCTTTGCTGGTGACCATCAAAGAATGTACGGGAAGTACGGATATCCTGATTGAGACGGAAGGGCATGGGCGAGAGCAGATAGAGGACAAGTTGGACGTTACCAGGACGGTCGGATGGTTTACCAGTCTCTATCCATTGGGCATCTCCTTAACCGATGGTAGTCTGTCCCAACAAATCAAGCATGTCAAAGAGGAACGGAGAAAGGTACCAAATAACGGAATCGGTTACGGAATATCGCGCTACCTTGCGAAGTCTATCCCTTATCATGCACCCAAGACGATTAGGTTTAATTATCTGGGGGAGTTTACGCAAGAGTTTGAGGGTGGATATGTAAAATTGTTGGGGGGTTCTGTCCAGCAAAGCACAAGTCAAGACAATCCGCTGACTTGTTTAATCGATGTGAATTGCTTTATTTTGGATAGCCGTTTGCAAATACGGCTGACCTTTAGCCGGAATAAATATAAGGATAGCAGCATGCAACAATTTTTGGCTCATTTTAAAAAGCAGCTTGGCGAGATCATCCTGTACTGCAGCCAGAAAGAGTCGAAAGGGTTTACTCCTTCCGATTTTGAAACGGTAGAAATTTCCCAGGAAGAGTTAGACAATCTCTTCATTTGAGGGTGGAAAATTTGTGATGAGAGGTTAATTTTATGAGAAAAGGGATCTCGGCATGGCTTATTTTGCTTCTGCTCACCATGATTTTCCCCCTGCAGCTACAGGCAGAAACGGCAGTAGAAGGTAGTTTGAGTAAAGAAGAAATCGCATCAATCGAATCGTGGATTGACCAAAAAATGCAGGATGGCAAGATCCCGGGAGCCTCCGTTGTCATTGTAAAAGGGGAACAAACCGTCTACAACCGAGGGTTTGGTTATGCGGATATGGCAGCAAAGAGCCCGGTGACCACACAAACTTTATTCGAGCTTGGGTCCACCACCAAGGCGTTTACGGGTCTGGCGATATTGTCGCTGGAGGAACAAGGATTACTCAATCTGAAAGATCCTGTGCAAAAGTACCTCCCTTGGTTTCAGGTGAAGGATGCAGAAGGACATACGCCAGAAATCACATTGGAGCAACTGCTCCATCATACAAGCGGAATTCCTTTTCATACGATTGGTGAAATTCCAGTCGGCGAAGAGTCTGACGCGCTGGAGCGAACCGTCCGCAAAGTGGTAGGGCAGACATTGGACTTTTCCCCCGGAGAAAGATTTCTTTATGCTTCCATGAACTACGATGTACTAGGTTTGGTCATTGAAAAGGTAACGGGTGAGCCTTTTGAACAGTATGTGAAAGACAACGTGTTGACGCCGATTGGACTTACTCATTCGTATTTGTTCCGAAATGAAGCCGAACGGCATGAGATGGCAAAAGGGTATAAAATCGGTTTTTTGGGGGCGAGAGAATACCAGGCTCCTGTGTATCGCGGCAATACGCCAGCCGGATATATCATTTCCAATAGCGAGGACATGGCAATCTGGCTCAAAAGTCAGCTAGGCTCGATTACAAATAATAATGTGAGCAGCGGGTTGATTAATCGGTCCCATCAGCCGGATCGATCCGTTTTGCCGAATATAGATAGTTCCTCGTATGCGGCGGGTTGGTTCGTCTACCAAAAAGGCAGTGGCGAACTCTCTCATGGCGGAAGCAATCCGAATTACTCTTCCTCAGTAGTAATACGTCCTGGAGAGAAACTCGGAGTAGCGGTATTAACGAATATCAACTCTGCCCATACGCAGGCAATGGGCCAAGGAATCATGGAAATCCTGCGACAAAAGAAACCACCGGAAAATGTTTCCGATCTCTACAGCAGTGTGGATAATGTGTCGGTTGCCATCCTGTGCATAGCGATACCGTTGATCCTGCTTACTGCATGGTTTGCCATTGTTGCGCTTGGCGAAATCGCCCGAAAAAAGAGGATGCGATCCGGGGGATTCGGGAAAAATGCGTATCGATTTGTGCTGTTGCTTCTGTGTCTGGGGCTGTCCGGGTATTGCTTTTATCAAATTCCTTCGGTTTTATTTGACGGGGTCTCATGGGACTTCGTCGATGTTTGGGCACCTTCAAGTTTTGTCATCGCCATTCAAAGCTTATTTGTCGGGATTGTTTTGTTTGCGTTCTATTACTTCATAACGGTGGTCTTTCCAAAATCGCATGATCGTACCTTTTTTCCCATTATCGTCCTTAGTACGGTGAGTGGATTGGGCAATGCCTTGATAATTTTTATCATTAACGAGGCGCTTAACCATACTGACCGGTTTCAGGGGGGATTGCTATCCTTTTTTGTGATGGGAATCGTCATCTATGTTTTTGGACAAAGATTGGTACGGGCTAAACTGATTACGATTACAAATGAGATGGTTTTCCAAAAGAGAACGGAGTTGATTGATAAAATACTGAAATCTCCGTATCAAAATATTGAAACCATTGAAAAAGAACGAATTTATTCCGTGTTGAACAACGATACAGAAACGATCAGCGGTGTGTCCAACATCCTGATTTTCGGGGTCACCAGTTTGGTTACGTTGCTGTGCTGTTTCATCTATTTAGGGATGGTCAATATTTACGGCTTGCTGATTTCCATTTTCGTTATTATGGTTGCTGCCGGCCTTTATTTTATGGCAGGAAGGTACGCCAATCGTGTCTGGGAAGAAACCAGGGATATTCAAAACACGTTTTTCAAGTTCATTAATCACATGATTGGCGGTTTCAAGGAGCTTAGCATCCACAAAGGTAAAAAAGGACAATTTCAGGAGGAGCTGCAGGAAAGCTGTGACACGTACCGGACTAAACGGATTCAGGGAGATTTGAGCTTTGCCAATGTATTTGTTATGGGCGAACTTCTGTTTACCTTTGTGATCGGGGTCGTTGCGTTTGTTTTTCCTGTCGTCTTTGATGACATTGCAAACAGTTCCTTAAGAGCGTATATCTTTGTGTTTTTGTATATGACAAGTCCTGTTCACGGCGTTTTGGACGCGATCCCTAATTTTATTCGGGTCAGGATTAGCTGGAACCGATTAAACGAATTGTCGAGGCAGTTGGAAACTGGTGAGACAAAACAATCAGAGCGAGTCAAAGAGGCATCGCCTGCAAGCGAGATCATTCACTTAGAGGTCAAAGATGTTGAATATCATTATAAAAACCAAGAGGGAGAACAGTTTACAGTCGGGCCCGTTAATCTGAGCTTCCATTCCGGGCAAGTCACCTTCATTACAGGAGGAAACGGGAGCGGAAAATCGACTCTGGGTAAACTGTTAGTAGGGTTGTACAAACCTGACCAAGGCGAAATTTTACTGAATGGTCAGCAGCTTGAAGAGTTAAGTCAAAATTTTGCGGCCATCTTCAGCGATTTTCACCTCTTTGAAAAGATGTATGGCATCGACGTGAAAATGAAAGAACAAGAAATTCAAGAATATTTGCTGAAATTAGGCATGGACCATAAGTTGCAAATCCAACATGGGGGATTCAGTACCGTCAATCTGTCCACGGGACAAAGAAAAAGATTGGCCTTGCTTATCAGTTGTATGGAGGATCGACCTATCTATTTCTTTGACGAATGGGCTGCCGATCAGGACCCTGAGTTCAGAGAATATTTCTACTATAACCTCATCCCTGAGATGAAACAAAAAGGAAAATGCGTCATTGCCATTACGCATGACGACAGGTATTTCCATGTAGCCGATCAACTTTTAAAAATGGAAGTTGGTCAAGTTACCCACGAACAGTTGAAACAACATGCGTAACAGAACAGAGGATCTCCTAATCTGAAAAGGGAGAGGAGAGATAGAAAAAAGCCATAGAATAGAACGATTTCGTTAAGCCCTCCACTACAAGAAAAGGATGATTGTTGAAGATGAAAACATTCGAATCGATTGGGATTATCGGAGCAGGAATTATGGGATCGGATTTGACCTTGGACCTGGCGAGTCATGGATACCGTGTCATTTTGAAGGACCTGCATCCCGACATTTTGGAAAAAGCAAAACAGAAGATGAGAGAAGATTTTAAGCTTGTAAAGCTGATGAAAAAAGAGATTCCAGTAAAAGACATTGAGCAAGTGCTTTCCAATGTTGTGTTTACTACATCTTACGACGATTTTTATACCGTTCCCTTCGTGATTGAAAACATCACGGAAAATTGGGAGGCAAAAAAACAAGTCTACCTAGAATTGAAAGAACATTGCCCTCAAGACACGATATATGGAGTCAACACAAGCTGCATCTCCATCACCAAGGTTGGCTCACTACTTCCCAAGCCGGAAAATGTTATCGGGATGCACTTCATGAATCCTGTGCCACTTAAGCAGATGGTAGAGATCATCAAAGGCTACTATACCTCCGAACAAACCATCCAAACAATCAAAAACTTTCTGGAGTCGATCGACAAAAAGCCTGTGCTGGTCAATGATTCGCCGGGTTTTGTGACGAACCGCGTGCTGATGCTGATGATCAATGAATGTATTTGGGCGATTCACGATCAAGTGGCGACGCCTCAGGACCTCGACAAAATATTCCGATTAGGATTTAGCCATAAAATGGGACCGTTAGCGACTGCTGATTTGATCGGATTGGACACTATTTTACACTCGATTGAAGTTTTGTATGAGAGCTTTAACGATCCTAAATATCGTCCATGCCCGCTGTTAGTCAAAATGGTAGATGCTGGATTACTCGGAAAGAAAAGCGGAAAAGGGTTCTTTGATTACACGGCTGCATTGGCACAAACTACCAGGTAGTTTTAAGCGGATCAAATCAAAATTCGAGTAAAGGAACATGCAGATGGATATTAAAAACGGGGTTAAATGTGTAGTCTGGGATTTAGACAATACGATTTGGAATGGCGTTTTATCGGAAGGGGACGATGTAGCCTTAAACCCTCGGATCAAAGAAATATTGGAACAACTTGATCAGAGGGGCATTTTGCAATCGATTGCGAGTAAAAACAATTACGATGACGCGATGCGCAAGCTGAAAGAGTTTGAGATTGACCGCTATTTTCTTTACCCGCAAATTCATTGGGAGCCCAAGTCAAAATCCGTAGGGATTATCCAGCAGTCGATTAATATTGGGATGGATACCCTTTTGTTTATCGATGATCAGCCCTTTGAACTGGATGAAGTGAAAAGCGTACATGAATCTATCAATTGTGTCCACGTCGACCGATATACAGAGTTGTTGTCCCACCCTTCGCTGACTCCAGCTTTCATTACAGAAGATTCGAAAAAAAGGCGGGAAATGTATCTACAAGACATTCAGCGCAAGCAGGAGGAGGAATCCTTCACAGGGACAAATGAAGAATTTTTAAAAACGTTAGACATGAAGTTTATCATCAGCGAGGCGCATGAAGATTGCTTGAAACGCGCAGAAGAGCTAACGGTTCGAACCAATCAATTGAACTCGACGGGACGGATTTACAGCTACGATGAACTCAATTATTTCCGAAATTCACCCGACCACAAATTATATGTCTGTGAGCTCACAGATAAATACGGGTCATACGGGAAAATAGGAATCGCATTGGTTGAAATAACCGAAACTCATTGGCATATCAAATTGCTTATTATGTCGTGCAGAGTGATTTCCAGAGGTGTTGGAACCGTATTGCTAACCCATATCATGCAGCAGGCACAGCTAGCCAACAAGAGACTGCTAGCTGACTTTAAAAATACGGAGAGAAACAAGATGATGTATGTATCCTATCGTTTTTCCAATTTCAAGGAAGTCTCCAAAGAAGAAGACGGCTTTGTCATTTTGGAAAACGATTTGACCCAGATACAAAAATTTCCCCCTTACATCAATGTTCTCGTTCAGTAATCACAATGAAAACCCCAAAAAAAGGAGCGTTTACACTTATGCAACTTCATGAACAAATTCGTGAGTTTATTCTGGCTAATCTGGTTGTATTCGATGATGATGTTGATTTCACGAATGACGACAATATTTTTGAGCTAGGCTTCGTCAATTCATTGTTTGCCATGAAACTCGTCACTTTCATTGAGAGCGAGTTTCGCTTGACCATCGAAAGCGACGAAATGGAAATTTCGAATTTCAATACCATTAACAATATCGTGAACTTTATCCAGTCAAAATCGGTTTATAAATGAGTGAAGAAAATGATTTATACGACGAAAAATACAAGTGCAGATTTTGATTGGACCGAGTATTTTACCAGGTTACACAACGGGGAGATCCCAAGTCTCGATACGCATATCTATTTTCAAAACATCCGTCATTTGTTAAGTGAAAATGCTCACTTATTAGGATTGGTGCTCGGTGACGTGCTGCGAAAGCTTTTAAGAGGCGTTCAGATCAAGACTGAGCCAAGAATGCTTGAGCTTGGTGCGGGTACCGGATTTTTGACGCGTCTTTTGCTTACCATGTACCAAGGGAGCGGAGTTTTGGTAGATAATTGCCAAACCTCCTTCAACGCCTATAACAAGATAGCGGATAAACATGCCGATCATATTACTTATATACTCCAAGATCTGTTTACGTTAGAGCTGGAAGAAACGTTTGATGTTGTTTGCAGTTTTGGCTTGATTGAACATTTTAAAGAGAAGAACGAAATCTTGTCCGTACATAAACAATTTTGTAAAGAAGATGGACATATGATTTTGGTCGTTCCCATGGATAGCTTTTTGACTCGGGCCTATTACGAGGTTCACCCTGAAATCAACTTGGGATACAGAGAGCTATTGACCAAGAAGACTGCACTGGAGCAGCTCAGAGCCAGCGGTTTGGAGCCGATTCGCGCAGAAGTCAGTCAGGGCTATGTCTACGATTTTTTGGCGATT
Source organism: Brevibacillus sp. MS2.2 (assembly GCF_013284345.1). Taxonomy (NCBI): domain Bacteria; kingdom Bacillati; phylum Bacillota; class Bacilli; order Caryophanales; family Paenibacillaceae; genus Brevibacillus; species Brevibacillus sp. MS2.2. The sequence goes on along the minus strand of NZ_JABSUZ010000003.1, from coordinate 8,285 downwards.
TTATGTAAATGATAGAAGGTTTTCTTTTTCGAAAGGATGCGGAATTAGACTCAGTCATAATCACATTTTATATGATGGGGATTGAATGAAAATGAAGATAACAAGCCCGCATAGCATTCTTGAAGAAGTAAGACAATTTACAGACGAAGAAATTAGGCCATATGCTACTGATTTTGAAAAGCAACAAGCACTCCCAAGGGAACTAATCAAAAAAATGGGGAACAAACGATATTTGGCTGCAAGCTTTTCTGAGCAATATGGGGGCTTGCAGCTGCACCCGCTTGAATATGGGAGCATGGTTGAAGAGATTGGCAAAGGGGCTTTGTCTGCTGCGATGCTCCTGACGGTTACAACCGGATTGGTAGGCGAAACACTCATCCGCTGGGGGACCGAGTACCAAAAAGAACAGTACGTTCTTCCCATCGCGAGCGGGGAGAAGATCGGTGCTTTTGCGTTGACTGAGCCGGGCGTGGGAAGCGGTGCGAAGGATGTGCAAACCTCTTACGAAAAAGTAGGCGACAAATATCGGATAACGGGGCGCAAGAAATGGATATCGTTCGGAGAGATCGCCGACTTTTTTATTGTTATAGCGTCGGACTCATCGGGGAATGGCATTAGTGCCTTTATCGTCGACCGTGAACAAGAGGGAGTTCGCGTTCAAAAGATACAGGGGCTGCTCTCTTGTGCAGCTTCACAGCTTGCGGATATTGAATTGACGAACGTAGAAGTGGGCAGCGAGAGGCTGATCGGCAAGGAAGGAATGGGCTTCACGGGTGTTGCCAACTTTGCTCTGGATCAGGGAAGATTTAATGTCGCCTGGATGGGCGTCGGGTTGGCACAGGAGGCGTTGGAAGTAATGGTTACGTACGCGAGAAAAAGAACCCAATCCGGAGAGAAAATCTTTAACTTTCAACTTATCAAAGGCATCATTGGCGACGCCACTACGAATGTTCATGCTGCCCGTTCGCTATGCAAGGAGGCTGCTCGGATGCGTGCGGATAATCACCCGGATGCGATCGTACAAACGACAATGGCAAAATACTTTTCGTCAGTGGTGGCTAACAAGGTTGCCTCCGATGCAGTTCAAGTCCTCGGCGCTAACGGTTGCAGCAACCTCTATCCGGTAGAACGGCTTTTTCGAGAGGCGAAAGTACTGGAGATCATTGAAGGGTCTTCTCAAATTCAGCAGCAAATCATTGCGATGCATGCCGCAAATAGACATTATCAGCCTAAGAGGGTAACGGAACTATGAAAAAATTAGATGCCAATCAAGTCAGCGACATCATTTCTCTTAGTCCAATGCAAGAAGGAATGCTGTTTCATTACTTAAAAGAACCAGACAGCTCGCTATATTTTGAACAAATCAGCTTGCATATTTCCTCGGCTGTAAATATTTCTGCTTTTCAACAGGCTTGGCGGCACGTCGTCTCAGTAAATGAGATGCTACGTGCCGTTTTTCGATGGGAAGGGGTAAAAGAGCCTCTTCTCATCATCGTAAAAGAGGTGCAAGACTTTCTGCGAGTCATTGATGTATCGGAACAGACGCGAGAGGACCGTAACGCATTTGTGGCAAAAATACTGGACGATGATCGAGAAAACAAGTTTGATCTGAGGGAAGGCGCGTTTCGAATCAGCCTGTACAAATTGGGTGACGAAGACTTTCAACTGATCATGAGTCATCACCATATTCTGTTTGACGGATGGAGTACGGGCATCCTTTTGTCTGAATTTATAGAGGCGTACCAACAACTGCTGGATCAGCGTCAGCTGTCCGTTCCCTCGAAAAGGAAAGGTAAAGACTATATCAAATGGATTCAGAAAAAAGACAAAGCTGAGCAAGAAAGCTTCTGGACCACATATCTGCAAGACGTAAATCCGGTCTGGCTTCAGGAGATCATTCCAGCGAATCGCGTTAGCAGACAGGATGATGAGGGGAAAAAACAGGTCCGTCTGGAACTACCTCAGTCCCTACACGATGAAATCAAGCGCCAAGGAAAGCACTCAATCAGTTGTTATCTGTATGGGGCTTGGGCGTTGCTGCACTATTTTTATACAGACAGCAAAGACGTAGTTTTTGGAACGACCATCTCAGGGAGGGAAGAGTCTCTCGAAGGAATCGGGGAGATGGTGGGTTTATTTATCAATACGTTGCCACTTAGAATGGCGATCGATCCAGATGAATCTCTCCAGGCATTTTTGGAAAAGGTGTTTGCCTCCATGAATGCTCGAAAACACTTTGGTTCTACCCCATTGCGGGATATAAAAAAATACAGTGCGTTGCCTTTTGAAAAAGAGTTATTTGATGCAATTCTTGTCGTTGAAAATTATCCGCTTCAACATCATTCGAATAATCGGAATATTGTTATTGATTCCTTTTCATATAGAGAAGAAACCAACTATCCGCTCACGATCTTTATCACGCTGTGGAATTCGATTCAATTTGTTGTCGACTATGACAATCGCATCTATAGCGAGACATTCGTAGAGGAACTATGTGCGCGCTATCAGACGATACTTTCTTGGCTTGTAGAACAGCCGCTTGCAAGCATTCGCACTGTTGACTTTCTCTTTCCCGAAGAAAAACAGAAGCTGCTGTATGAGTGGAATGATACAAAAGTGTGGGTGCCATCCGAGAAAAGCATCCCACAGTTATTTGAAGAGCAGGTATGTAAAACACCGGATCGTATTGCACTTATATACCAAGACCAATGCTTCACGTATCGGCAAATCAATGAGCAAGCGAATCAGTTGGCAATTTTATTACGGGATGTGGACATTCACTCCAACCAGTGCGTGGGTCTGTTCATGGACAGGCGGCCGGAACTGTTAATCGCCATGCTCGGAATATTAAAAGCCGGGGGCGCCTATGTGCCAATTGATCCGATGCTGCCACTCGAACGTTGCTCGACGATGCTTGACGACGGGCATGTAAAAGTAGTGATTTCCGAGCAGAAATACGGCGATATATTAGCTGCTCTTCAAGCGAAGTGTCCGGCTTTCCAAACCGTTGTGTGCATGGATCATACAGAGAGCGAAGGGTATTATGGCTTGCAAGACATGCAGCAACGCGCGCGGGAAGCGACAATTGCTCCGCCTTCGTCGGATGATCTGGCTTATGTGATTTATACATCCGGATCGACAGGGGTACCCAAGGGTGTGATGATCACACACGAAAACGTCGTGAATTTTATCTACGGAATGGAAAAAGAGATCGGTTTTGAGCCTGATCATGCCATACTCGCTCTCACTACTTATTCTTTTGATATTTTTGTCCTGGAATCATTGGCGCCGCTATGTCTTGGAATGAAAATCGTATTGGCGAACGATATGGCGCTAAAAGACCCGGATGAAATACTGCGATTGATCGAAGCCAATTCGGTTACGATTCTCCAAGCGACTCCATCTCGGATGAAAATGCTTGTGAATTCATCACGTGCTAACAGCTTGCAGCAATTGAAAAAGATATTGATCGGCGGAGAAGGACTGCCGGAACATTTATATCAATCTTTGCGCGAAATAACTAAGCAGCCGATTTACAATGTCTATGGCCCGACTGAAACGACTGTATGGTCTACTGTCCACCTGCTTGATGAATCGATTGCCATCGGGAAACCTATTGCCAATACGGGAATCTATCTCTTGTCGAAAGAGAGGACATTGCGCCCGCTCGGGTACCCGGGTGAACTGTGCATCTCAGGAAAAGGAGTGGCGAAGGGATACTTAAACCAGCCTCTACTCACTGAGGAAAAATTTATACCTCATCCATTTCAACCAGGTGAAAAATTATACTGTACGGGTGATTATGCCTATTGGCTGCCAGATGGAACGTTGCAGTTTGTTGGACGAAAAGACGATCAGGTCAAAATCAGGGGACATCGCATAGAAATCGCCGAGGTTGAAAGCGCCCTGAAAAAATTTCCGTCAGTAAAAGATGCCGTTGTCATAGAGATAAAAGAAAAGAATGGTTCGGCTCTGGCTGCGTATATGGTCATCGATGGCAATTTCAACTGGGCAGATTGTAAAGATTTTCTAAAGGACAAACTGTCTTATTACGCCATTCCGTCTTTTTACTACCGTATACAAGCAATTCCGTACACCAGCAATTTGAAAGTGGATCGAAAAGCTTTGGTACAGATCCAAAAAAATCCATTGAATGTTTCGGAAAAAACAGTTGAGCCAAGGAGCGAGCTGGAAACAAAGATTGCACAGATATGGAAAAAAGTACTGAAAATCGAGCGAGTGGGCATACACGACCGATTCTTTGATGTCGGAGGCGACTCGATCAAAGTCATTTATTTGTGTAATGAATTGAAAGCCGAATTCAATACGGAAGTTTCGATACAGACTATTTTCACCTATCCGACGATTTATGATTTTGCAAAATACTTCCATGCGAAAACCAAGGTTCACAGCATGACTACCCATACAAAAGATAAAAAGCCTAAAATCGTCCCGCTTCAAGCCATAGACATTCAAGACACGGATGTCGCCATCATTGGGATGGCTGGCCGATTTCCAGGAGCGGCTGACAAAGAGCAGTTTTGGAGCAACTTGGTGAACGGAACGGAAACAATCAAGTTTTATACGGATGAAGAAATGCAGGCATTCGGCATCGATCACGAGTTGTTGAACAACCCCCATTTTGTTAAAGCAAAGGGGAAGCTGGAGGATATCGATTGTTTTGATGCAGATTTCTTTGGATATACGGTTACAGAGGCCAAGCAGATGGACCCACAAATTCGCTTGCTTCATGAATGTGCTTGGCATGCCTTGGAAGATGCAGGATATGAACCTGAAGCCTACCCAGGCTCCATCGGTTTGTATGTCGGCTCCTCCTACAATATATACTGGGTACCCGAAAAGTTTTCACCGTCTCTTTATGCCTCTGATCAATATCAAATTTATCATGTTAACAGCAATTCATTTGCAACACTGATTGCGTATCGCATGAATTTGAGGGGTCCAGCTATCACGGTCCAAGCAGCTTGCTCCACTTCGCTGATTGCCGTCGATCGTGCCTACAAAGATTTGCTTTTTGGAGAGTGTGACATAGCAATAGCAGGAGCGGCTACAGTTTCTTTGCTGGACGAGATGGGGTATATCCACCAAGAGGGAATGATTTTATCAAGGGATGGACATTGCAGAGCCTTTGATAAAAAAGCATCAGGCACGGTGACCGGAAATGGCGTGGGGCTTGTCGTATTAAAACGATTGAAGGATGCCCTTGCAGATGGGGATCATATCTATTCGGTTGTGAAGTCTTCTGCGGTAAATAATGATGGAAACCGTAAAGTGGGGTACTCCGCCCCGAGTGTTGAAGGACAAGCAGCTGTCATCCAGAAAGCAATCCAACGCTCCGGACTCGGATCTACACAGCTCCATTATATTGAAGCTCATGGGACTGGAACGATTTTGGGTGATCCCGTTGAAATCGAAGGACTCAAAATGGCCTTTGATACGGATAAGAAAAACTATTGCGGAATTGGCTCAGTCAAGACGAATATCGGACATTTGGAAGCAGCGGCAGGGATTGCGGGTTTAATGAAAACATCCTTGTCGCTGAAGAATCGGATGATTCCGCCTACAATCAATTTTGATGAGGTCAATCCGCAAATCGATTTTCAGAATTCTCCTTTTTACCCGCACACGCAACTTCGTGACTTGCGAACAGAAGATTTGTTCCCTCTTCGGGCTGGTGTGAGTTCCTTTGGACAGGGGGGGAGCAACGCCCATGTGATTCTGGAAGAAGCTCCGCCCGTTATAAAGACGCCGACCAAAAGACGATTCCAAATCATAACGTTATCCGCGGAAAACGATACGGCGTTGAAGAAGATAAAAGGGCAGATTCGAGAGAATTTCCAGCGCAACCACAACATTCATTTAGCCGATGCAGCTTACACGTTGAAGGTAGGACGGAAGCGTTTTTCGCACCGCTCTGTATTCCTTTGTTCGGAAGTGAGACAGGCTATTGAAATATTAACGGAGAAGGACACACGAAAATCATTGGATTTCGTGGCTTCCGAACAAACGCCTTCCATTGTATTTATGTTTACGGGTCAAGGCGCGGAATACGTGAATATGGCCCTGGATCTTTACCGACACGAGGCGATTTTTCGAGAGAAGCTGGATGAATGCTTCACGATTTTGCAAAAAATCTCGGGTGTCCGGTATCAAGACTATCTGTATCCAGAAAAGACTGACACCCAAACGGGAACGGAAATTCATAGACAGAGCATTTCCCAGCCTCTTCACTTTGCCGTTGAGTATTCTATGGCTTTGATGCTGATGGAGTGGCATATTACTCCTCTGAGCATGATCGGATACAGCATAGGGGAGTATGTGGCAGCGTGCATAGCTGGAGTTTTCTCGCTGGAAGACGCCCTGTTTTTAACCTATCACAGAGGACGGCTGATGGAGGGACTTCCTGAAGGGACTATGCTAACGGTGCCGTTGCCGGAATTGGAATTGCTGGGCATGCTTCCAAATGAACTGTCGATCGCAGCAGTGAACGATGAGTCTTGTGTTGTCTCCGGGAGCAAGGAGGATGTTGCCAAATTCGAATCTTCGCTGAAGCAAAACAAGATCATAAGCATGCGGCTTGCTATTTCCCATGCCGGCCATTCCAAGATGCTGGATTCCATGATGGCAGACCTAAGTGAATACGTTCGCAGCATTTCGTACCATCCACCTGTTATTCCGTTTTTCTCCAGTTTAACAGGTAATGCAATCACACCTGAGGAAGCTGTCGACCCCGAATATTGGCTTCGTCATTTGTGCGAACCTGTTCGTTTTGTGGAAGGGATTAAGAAGCTGGCGATGCATGAGCATACCTTATTTATCGAGATAGGGCCGGGACGAAATCTGTGCACGCTTGCGAAGAGGTTTTTGTATCCTGAACGCAATCAACAGATTCTCGATACGATTCGAGTTGAGCAAATGAAAGTAGCGGATGATGAATTCTTTTTAAAGACAGTTGCGCAATTATGGTTATATGGAATCGACATTGACTGGAAACGGTTTTACGGAGCAGAAAAGCGAAGGAGAGTTTCTCTGCCAGGATACCCGTTTGAAAAAAAGCGTTACTGGATAAACAATTTCCGTTTCGACACAAGCAGCCACGGCAAGCGGGTGAGTGCCAACGAGAAACCGTTGCTTGGACAAGACCCCGTTTCGATTCAAGCCGTGCACAAGTTTACAACGAAAGAAGGAGCCATGCTTTCACAGGTAGTATCCGAAATCATCGGAGGACCTCATGTTGGGGAAGACGATGATCTGTTTGAATCAGGATTTGATTCGCTTAAAGTCATTTCACTTGTCTCCAAAATGACAGATACGTTTCAAGTGCATTTGACGATGCAAGAGGTGTTCGAGCATCCTACGATCCGGGAACTGGTGCCGCTTATCTTGCAAAAAACGCCGCAGACGGCAGTCGTGATCCCCAAAGCAAAGGAAGCGCCGCACTACCCGGTATCATCCCAGCAAAAGAGGCTATTTGCTCTACAGCAATTTGATGAGAGCAGTACGGCATACAACATCCCCGGTGTGTTCCTCCTGCACGGAATGGTGGATCGGGAACGATTGCAGGCTGCATGTGATGGATTGCTGCAACGGCATGAAGCTCTGCGGACGTGTTTTGAGCTGATCGGACAAGATCTTGTACAAAAAATCGTTCCAGAAGCCTCGTTTGCGATTGAATATGTGGAGATGCCGGGGGCAAGTGTAGAGGAGACATTGGAGGGCTTCAGTCGCCCGTTCGCATTGGACCAAGCACCGTTGCTGCGAATTCGCTTGGTCTGCTTGGAAAAACAGCGCCATGTCATGCTGATTGATATGCATCACATAATTTCCGACGGACTGTCGAGTGAACGGCTAGTGAGTGATTTTCTGGCCTATTACGATGGGCAGACCTTGGGGGACCCAAAGATTCAATACAAAGACTTCGCTGTATGGCAGCAAAGCAGGGACACAGCATTTTGGCAAAAGGAAGCAGATTTTTGGTTACAGCAATATAAGGATGGCTACGAAACACTTGATTTGCCGACTGATTACCGCCGTCCTTCGATCAAAAATTTTGCCGGGTCGATTAGTCGGTTTGTTTTGGCGGATGAGAAGGCTGCTGCACTCCGGGAGTTTTGCCGCACGCAACAACTGACACCGTACATGCTGCTGTTTGGTTGCTTCTCTATCCTGCTGGCCAAATACAGTGGTCAAAATGAAATCCTGATCGGAACCCCAGTTGCCGGTCGTTTCGGCGTGGAGACGGAGGAGACTGTCGGGGCTTTTGT
>NZ_JABSUZ010000029.1:0-81537 GCF_013284345.1 Brevibacillus sp. MS2.2 | reverse complement strand
CTGGTTCAAAGCTGGCAAATCATTTAATGATAGACTCATTAACGCTTTCGCTATTCAGTTTTCAAAGAGCATTTTTGTCGAACGCTTTATATCTTATCACGTTCGTTACTTGCGAGTCAAGAAGTTTTTTATCGAATCTCGTTTTCTTTTCTCGTATTTTGTCGTCGTTCTTGGCGACAAGTAATAATCTATCACATAGAAAAAGAGAATACAAGACCTTTTTTACTAGTTTTTTAAAAAAAGATAGCGAAATTAAAAAAGCCCCTATAAAAACAGGGGCTTTAACAGGCTTACTGGGCTGTATACCCACCGTCAATGACGACAGCCTGACCCGTGACGCCTGACGCTTTCTTGCTAGCTAAAAAGGCAGCGTAGTTCGCTACTTCCTTTACTTGCAGCAGTCGCTTCTGTGGCACCAGCGGGTAGATGACTTCTTCCATCACCTTTTCCAACGGCACATTTCTTGTCTTAGCCAAATCCGCTAATTGGTTTTGTACCAGCGGCGTATCGACATACCCCGGACAAATGGCATTTACCGTAATACCAGCCGCTGCTCCTTCCAGGGCTGCAACCTTGGTAAGCCCGATGACTCCGTGCTTGGCACTGTTGTACGCTGCCTTTCCCGCAAAGCCAATCAGGCCGTTGATCGAAGCCATATTGATGATACGGCCATGACCTTGTTGCTTCATAATGGGGAACACGTGTTTAATCGCAACAAAAGGCGCTGTCAGCATAATACCGAGCATTTGTTCAAATTTTGCAGTCGGAAACTCTTCTATTGGAGAGACAAATTGCAATCCGGCATTATTCACTAAGATATCGAGTCTGCCAAAAGTCTTGACTGTCTGCTGGATGCACTCCTGCATTTGTACCTCGTCGGTGACATTACAGCCAAAACTGATTGCTTCGTGCCCTTCCTTTTGCAATTGGGCTGCTGCTGCTTCCGCTAATTCCCCATTCAAGTCCAGTATGACGACTTTCGCCCCTTCCTCGGCAAACGTCCGGGCAATCTCCAATCCAATTCCGCTCGCTGCCCCTGTTACTATTGCTACCTGCTGCTCCAACAATTTCTCCATACCCTAGTATCTCCTCTCCTGTTCCTCATTTTCTCTGTCTATAAAATTAGAAAATAGAAACGGCAAATGCCAGAATGAATACGACAGCTGTTTTCAAAACCGTAATCGCGAAAATGTCTTTGTACGATTGACGATGAGTCAAACCAGTAATCGCGAGTAGTGTAATGACCGCTCCGTTGTGCGGCAATGTGTCCATACCACCGGAAGACATCGAGGCAATACGATGCAGCAACTCAGGGCTGATTCCCGCAGCATTCGCCATCTCCAGGTATTGCTTGCCCATAACCTCCAGCGCGATCGACATTCCTCCCGACGCTGAACCTGTCACACCTGCCAGTACGTTTACAGCCAGTGCCTCAGAAACCAATGGATGATCACTGGCTCCCATAATCCAGCCTTGGATGAGCTTGAAGCCTGGCAATGTTTTCACAACGTTTCCGAATCCAACTTCGGAGGCAGTATTGAAGATCGCCAAGAGAGAGCCCATCGCGGCAGCAGTCAAACCACTAGCCAGCTTGTTTTTGACTTGCTTCACATTGATTAAAAGCGCGGCAATAATTCCAAGACAGAGCGAAATAATCAGTGACCAAGAAGATACGACGTTTTTCACTTTCTCAATTTTAAATGATTCTTTGAGGATCGCTGGATCGTACCACGTCTCTACTGTCCAAATCCCTCTACTGAACATATAGTTACCCACGAGCACCAACGCCAACGGCAGAATCGCGACCCAGATGTTCATGTAGGATTCATTTTTGATCAACTCCGGCTCATTCGTATGTCCCTCGCCGTAGCCTTCCCCAGCAGCGACAGCTTGCTTGCGTCTGCGCTCCAGCCATAGCATCCCGCCAATGAAAACCATAATGGCGCCAATCGTTCCAACAACAGGTGCAGCATAAGCATCCGTACCAAAATAAGTCGTAGGAATAATGTTTTGAATTTGTGGTGTACCCGGCAAGGCATCCATCGTATACGTAAAAGCCCCGAGCGCAATCGTTCCTGGAATGAGACGCTTCGGAATATTGGCTTCACGGAAAATCGCGGCGGCAAACGGATACACCGCAAACGCCACAACGAACAGGGAAACCCCGCCATACGTCAAAATCGAACATGCCAGAACGACAGCCAAGATCGCACGATTAGAGCCAAGTGCCCTTACAATCGTGTGGGCAATAGACGAGGCAGCACCGCTCAACTCCATGACTTTTCCGAAAATGGCACCCAGTAAGAAAATAGGGAAGAATGATTTCACATAGTTCGCTGCATTCGTCATAAAGGTTTCGGTGTAGCTCGGCAACAAAGAGATCCCGGAAAGGACAACGGCCAGCAGCGTAAAAATAGGGGCAAATACGATAACAGGATAGCCCCGATATGCAAAAAACATCAGGAGACCGAGCGAAATCAAGATGGATAACACTTCGATGATCATATAATTCTCCTTTCAATTTTCTCCTCTCGTTACAGAGGAAATTCTGTGTATTCACTTGAGGAAAACGCTTTCATACTTACTCAATTGCATGGACCATGCCAACTCCAACCGATTCCAGAAAAATCGTTCAACCATACCCGTTCATCGTGTCTGGACTGTTGGTAAGCAGATGATAGCGCTTGCAGTTTTTCCGGATTTCCGGAAATTTCTGTCCGGTTTTATGGAATCTAGCAAAAATCTGCCCACCTTTTCGGGAATTTGCTCACGGAAGGCTACTGGGTTTAAGCAGAATTTCACCTTGCTCTATTCCAGAAAACCGGAATCTACCAAAACGTTGGTCCTGTAGATGAAAAAAGCCGCGAACCTGGCTCAACGCCACATCCCCGACTTATACACGCCTCGTACTACTGATACTTCTCCCACTTTTCGTAAAAGGTGGACTTGCTGATTTGCAGCAGCTTGGCGGCGGTAAGCTTGTTGCCCCCTGCTTGCTGCATCGCTTGGCGAAGTGCTTCCTGCTCAGCCTCTTCCAAGACTTTTTTCAATGGCCGAACAACATGAGTTGGACTCGACAAGGACGCGAGGGCCCCTTCGTCAGATACAGGCAGCCAAACATGCTCCTTTTTCAGGACATCGTCTTCGAGTAGATGAAGGGCTCGTTCCAGCACGTTTTTCAACTCCCTTACATTGCCTGGCCAGGAGTAGCCCCGAAGTACGTTCCACACCTCTTCATCAATGGCCCTGACCACAACGCCAGTGGAATCACCAAGCTGTTTGAGCAGATTCGAAACCAGCTCTGGCAAATCCTCCAGACGCTCGCGCAACGGAGGGATCGAGAGTGACACGACATTCAACCTGTAATAGAGGTCCGCCCGAAACTTCCCTTCCTTGATGCTTTGAAGCATGTCCGAATTCGTGGAAGCGATCACCCGCACATCAATTGGCGTCGTCCGAACAGCACCTACCCGCTCTACTTCTTTTTCCTGCAAAACACGCAGTAGCTTGGCTTGCAGCGGCAACGGCATGTCCCCGATCTCATCCAACAAAATGGTTCCATGGTTGGCAAGCTCGAACTTTCCTTTTTTTCCGCGGCGAACAGCTCCGGTAAACGCACCTTCTTCATAGCCAAATAGCTCTGATTCCAGCAAAGAATCCGGAATAGCGGCACAATTCACCCGAATGAATGGCCCCATTTTCCGCTTGCTCTCGGCATGAATGGCGTGGGCAAATAGCTCCTTGCCCGTCCCGCTTTCCCCTGTGATGAGCACAGTCGAATCGCTTTTCGCAACTTTCTGAGAAAATTTTTTAAGCTCCTGCAGCTTCTGGCTGTACCCAACGATTTGGTCAAAATGATAGGTAGCCCCCATCCGCCGCCGCAGCTCTTTCTTATAATAGGTCAGCTCATCCTTCAACTGAGCAACCATCGCAGCCAAAGCAGTAAGCTCCTGCACATCCTGGAACAGCACCGTTCCCAGAACCGCAATCACTTTTCCTTCGTCCATGATCGGGATGCGATGCGCAATCATGTTCTGTCCTTTTATTTGCTGAATGTCGGCGATCTCGGCAACACCCTCCTGACCGACAATATGCATCCGCGTGTTTTCGATGACATCCGTCACTGGCTGTCCGATCACGTCCTGTACATTCAGAAATTCCCGATAGCTCCGATTCAATAAGAGTATTTTTCCGTCCTTGTCTGTTACGATCATCGGTTCATGGGCATTTTCAAAAACGACCTCAAGCAATTTGCTCATCTGCTGGAGATTCCAATCCAAAACCGGCTCCCCCTTTGTCTGAATGCTGCTGTGTCAAACGTTCGCTCACTACTCGTTACGCTAAAATTATACAGGAACGATCAGGGGAGGTGTGCTTTTTCATAAAGGCTGTGTTATCGAGGCTGCTCTTGTAATTGCTTGACCAATCGCTTGGGAGCCGCGCACATATAGCCTTCCCGTATGTAATCCTCGATTTCACCATAGCTAGTCACGTTTTTGTCCAGGATCGAAACCCAGCCGTGATGTCCGATGTATGGCGTCTTGTAAAAATGCTCCTGCGCAAGCAAAATCTCTTGAGTCGTCTTCAGCACCTTCACAGAAAGGGAGGGGCCTTCAGTGCCCCCCTCTCCCAAAATGACAAACGGCTTGTCGTTTACGCGAAACGATGTATGTCCAAAAGCGTCTACCTGCTCCGTTACTTCTGGCAACCGAATCGCCAGCTCGCGAACAGCAGCTACCATCTTCAAACCTTCTATAGAAGAAATCTGTTCGTGCACCATCTGGTCCAAGCCTCCCTTTGCTACCAAACGCTTATATACCAGTCTGTTCTGTACTTTGCACCACGTTTCCTTCCCGCATACGATAAAGCGGCAAAATAAAGCTAAGACCAATGATCATCAGGAATGCAGCGATCCCGTATATGACTGCGAGCGGAAGATACAGCTTCAATACCCCCGTAATACTCATCATGACAACCATGGAGCCTGTAAACAGCGGGGTTAGTATTCCATTCACCCGACCAATAAAGGTACTCTCTGTGTTTTTAAGCAGCATCGTGTTGATCCCAATTTGAATGGAGGGCAAGAGCAATCCCGCGATGAACTGGGCAACAAGTGTCAGCCACAGATTCGCAGACATCCCGCAAATCGCTACTGCGACTGCATTTCCAAGAAGCCCCATGACTAATAACTTTTGCGGTGGAATCGTTTTGGCAGCTGCCATCGTCATGGCCCCTCCAGCAATCATCCCCACACCTTGGGCAGTAATTAACCATTGCAAGCTTTCTTTCGGCAATTGCAGTTGTTCGGTCACGAGAAAAATCCCAAGCGGCTGAATCATTCCCAATGAGAAACCCACAGCCAAAAAGCAAAAGCCAAGCATTGACAATACGCGACTGGAGAAGACATAACGAATCCCGCTGACCATCTCCCCAAGCAGTGCCGTTTCTTGCTGACCTTCTTTCTCGACACGATCTGGCGGCAACAAATACAGGACACCGGCCGCAGAGAGGAACGCAACTGCCGTGATGACCATGGCAATCTCCATCCCCCATTGCTGGAACACAAATGTACCGACGATCGGACCAAATACCATGAAGATCGCGAAAATAGTCTGATACGCGGACATTCCTACCTGAAGCTGTTCACCAGGTACATGCAGCTTGAACAGCTTCATTCCGGACGGTTGGGAAAACTGAGAGAGAATGGCTGAAATAAGCGTGGCAAAAAAAATGGCCTTCCACGAGCCGTAAACGAAGGTAAGCAGCACTCCGATAACCGACAGAGCACTGAGCAGCTCACACCAGACCATCGTTTTTCTCGGTTTCCAGCGATCAGCAAACGTACCAGCAAGAAAGGAAAACAGAAAGATTGGCGCATACTCCGCCACAGAAATCATGGAGACAGCGAACGGATCGCCTCCTGTATGATCCATCACATAGAGCAGAATCGCCATGTTGCGCACCCATACTCCGATTTGCAACAGGAATGCTGATAACAAAATAGCCCTGACATAGCGGTTTTTCAAAACATTTGACATAAAAAAGCCTCCTTATCCATTGCGATCTGGACAGGAGGCTACGCATATTATCGTCAAAAAGACATAGAAACCCTTTGGTGAGTCTAAAAAGGATCTACCATCTATTCGCCAATATGCACATACTACCCCTATCCAAAAACGCATCGATTTATCCGATTGGTTTTGTGGAAATAGGAGTTAGCAGATCATTGGCTTAATGGTCACCCTTTCTTGTAGAATGAACCAAGGGTACCACAAAAAGTAATCTTGTGACAAGAAAAATTCACTTGATCTTGTCCTATGCCTTGTCGACAAGTGTGATGCGCTCTGTTGCAGGAATACGCGGCTGAGCGCCAGGAATCGCGGCTGGATAACCGATATGCAGGTTCCCCAGCACTTTTTCTCCTGGTCGAATGCCCATCGCTTCACGGAATTCCTGCTCGTGAATCCATGGGTACGTCTCCCATGTCAAACCAATGCCTTTTTCCCACGCCAGCAAGCTAAAGTTATGAATAACAATGCTGGTCGAAGCGAAATCGTCCTGACGCGTAATCAGGTTCGGACTTTCTTCCATGATGACCGTCATCAGCATCGGGATCGCCATGATTTTATTGTAAAACTTCTCGCCTACTTCTTTCTTTTTCGCAGGATCAATCTCCCGCTTTTCCTTCATGATCCGCACGGCTTCGGCGATTCTTCTCTTACCTTCCCCGTATGTCACGATAAAACGCCACGGCTGTGTCATGTGATAATTCGGCGCCCACACGGCTGTATCCATCAGTTCAGTAACCAACGCAGGGTCTACCTCACGATCTGTAAAGCGATGAATCGAGCGGCGCTCTCTAATCAATTTGGCCAGTTCCATTTCTGTCTCCTCCTTCTCATTCCAGAGCCATTGCAACGCCCCCGGAAATCTGGCGTTTGCACATTCGCTCAAATGATCCGCCCCTTCGTCAATGAACAGGGCGAGCTGATCCGCTGTAAAGCCGCTATCAGCCAATATCTGATGCGCTTCTTTTGTCAGCGGCACCATTTGTTTCTGGATGTTTTGTTTTTTGGCACCTTCCTTACTGCCAACATCCATGTAGATGCGCAGCTCGGGATGGTACATTTTCTTTTCCTGCATAAACGGAACCATGCCCTCATACCAATACGATCCCGAAATGCTGCCGATTTTCGTGAAAACATTCGGATATTGGTGCGCTGCGTACATCGAGATCAAGCCACCAAGCGAAAATCCGATGATCCCTGTTTTTTCCGGCCTAGGGTCTGTCCTGTACTTGCTGTCGATATACGCCTTACATTCATTGGCGACGTAAGAAAGATATGCATCTCCTTGCCCGCCAAAATCAATGTTCCGCTCAGGCGAGATCGATTGGGAAAACCAAGGTGTATAGTCATCCCTGCGGTTTTCTGGTTGGATGCCGACGAGAATTAGCTCAGGAATTTTTCCCTCTGCAAACTTTTCTTCAATTACATCGAGTGCAGTACTAAAAGCAGGATCAAACAAGTCACCGCCATCATGGACATACATGACGGGAAAACGGGATGTACTCTTGTCATAGGATGGCGGCAAATATACGAGCAGTGCTCGGTGATGGCATACGTCTGCAAACAATTGTCCCTTCACAATTTGCACGTCCCCTCTTTATTTTTTTCTTCTACTCAGTAGATAGAAGAAATACGGTACACCGATGATGGAAATGACGATACCCACTGGCAGTTCAATGGGTGTGAACACTGTTTTGGCGATAAAGTCCGCTGCCACGACCATGAGCATCCCGATTGTTCCCGACAAGGGAAGAACATACCTGTGCTGGATTCCCGTCAGACGCTTCGCAATATGCGGTGCCATCAAGCCGACGAATCCGATGCCTCCGGAAACTGAGACGCACGCGCTCACGATCCCGATACTCGACAGCAGGAGAATATTGCGCTCCTTTTCCACAGACACACCCAGATTTTTGACGGACTCCTCGCTCAGTTGAAGCAAATCGAGAATATGCACCTTGCGCATCAAAACAGGAATGAGTATGACTAGCCATGGCAGCATCCCTGCAATATGCGTCCAGTTGGCACTCCAAATACTTCCCGAGAGCCATACGGTTGCCATTTCAAAATCGTTGGGATTCATTTTTAACGAGAGATACAGTGACACGGCACCCAATCCAGAGCCAATAGCGATCCCCACGAGAATCAGTCGTTGTGGGTCAAGCGCCCCGTTACGCCAGGCGAATAGATAAATCAGTCCAGCCGCAAGCAATCCGCCTGTCAAACCGAACAAAGGCATGGCCATGATGGAATACCAGCTCGCCTCCATGAATTGCCCACCGAAGAAAAACATAAAGGCGACGATAGCGGCTCCTGCCCCAGCGTTAATGCCCAATATCCCCGGATCAGCCAGCCCGTTACGGGTGATCCCCTGAATGACGGTACCAGCGACCCCCAAGCCAAAGCCGACCAACGCCGCAATAACTATCCGAGGCAGGCGAAAATCGAAAATAACCAAATCGTATTCCGCTACAGGATCAACACGCAATAACGTACGGATGACATCCATCACCGTCATGTCAAATACACCGTTGGTCACGCTGATATAAATCGCCAGCAAAATCAAGGCGATGTTGAAGAGAAATAGCAAACGAAATCTACCTTTTTGATTAGGCATGCTTTCCCCCTCCTCTCTTGTAAATCAAATAGAGGAAGAACGGAACGCCAATAAAAGCCGTTACCACACCGATAGGGGTCTCAAACGGACTGTTCATAAATCGGCTGAGAACGTCAGACAGGGCCAGGAAAATGCCGCCCAGCAATCCTGCACACGGAATGATCCATCGATAATCGAGACCTACCAAAAAGCGGGTAATATGCGGAATAATCAGCCCGACAAAAGCGATTTTTCCTGCCAACGCTACAGAAATGCCTGTCAGAATGACGACAGCGGTCGTTGCCAGCACTTTGACCATCACCGTTCTCTGTCCAAGACCGCGAGATACTTCGTCTCCCAAGGACAAGATCGTAATCGATTTGGACAAAAGAAGTGCGAGGACAATACCGACGATGGCAAAAGGAACCGCTAGCTTCACCAGCCCAGGCTCCAAGAGATGCAGCCTAGCATTGTACCAGAAGCTGACGTTTTGCGAGACTTGAAAATAAGCAGAAATTGCGGCTGAAATACTGCTCAAAAAGGTGCCCGTAATTGTGCCAATGACCGCCATCCCTACTGGCGTCAAGCCATTCGGCAACAGTCGGGAAAAAGCGAGAACCATCGCGACTGCGAGTGCTGAACCGATTAAGGACATGGTGATCATCGTGACACTCGTAGCGGATGGAATGAACACCATGCACAGCGTAACAGCAAAGACCGAACCGTCAGACACACCCATAATAGAGGGGGACGCGAGGTAATTCCTCGTCATCCCCTGCATCAACGCTCCTGATATCGCTAAAAATGCTCCGATCATGAGTGCGCCCAAAACTCTCGGCAAGCGAGAGTGCATGACAATTTGATGATCGACATTCCCTTCATCAAAGGCAAAGAAAGCTTGATAAATCGTCCCTGCATCAATCGACTTGGCCCCGTAATGAATGGAGAGCAAGATGGTAAGGAGGATCACCACTGGCGAAACAGCTAGTATGATCATGGAAGTTGCTTTTTTGGATTGCATAGCTTACCCTCGCCCACTTTTACTTGGCAGACAATTTTTCTACAGCCGCCTTCAGGAATTGTGTTTTACTCCAAGCAGTACCGCCTTGTGCGAGAGGATCAACCACGTTTACGTAAACATTGCCGTTTTTCACAGCATTCACGCTCTTCCAAATCGGGTTGTTCTGCAAATCTTCCAATGCGTTTGGCTTGTCTTTATTCTCGTCTGGAGAGAATTGAATGAACAGGTAGTCCGGGTTGATTTGGCTGAACTTCTCCATGGAGATAATTTCTTGTGCCTTCGCTGCTTTTACTTCATCAGGTGCAGTCAAACCAAGGTCTGCGTACAGAGCTGGATTGAAGAACACCTTCTCTGGATAGATGTTGATATTTCCTTGGCGCAGACGAATCACCAATACTTTTTTATCCTTCACACTGTCTCCCAATTTTGCTTTTGCAGCTTCAATCCCTGATTTATATTCATTGAGCGCTTTCTCTGCCTCAGCTTGTTTGCCAGTCAACTCACCCAGCAACTGCAGATTCGCTTCCCAGTTGGTCGAAATGTGGGAAACAGGGAAGGTAGGCGCAATTTTGTTCAATTTTTCAGCCATCTCGGGCGGGAATTTACTGCTTCCCAGAATGACATCAGGCTTCAAGGACAGGATGGTTTCCAGATTCGGTTGGATTTTTTCCCCGATGGATGTGGCTTCGCCCGTAATCGGTGCAAACATCTCCGGGAATTTACCGCCTACAGAAATCGCTCCTACCGGTTTCACGTTCAGTACCAGCGAATCTTCCATGGACTCCATGCTGCCTACAATGGCGATCCGCTCTGTTTTGCTAGGAACGGTGTATTCTTTATCCAAATATTTGATCGTGCGTGTCTCTGCTTTATTAGCTTCATCGGCCGGCTTTTCTGCTGTAGCTGTTGTCGCAGGTGCTGCAGTAGGTGCAGTCGTGTTATTCGCTGCTTCTTTTCCTCCGCCGCACGCTGTCAGAGCCAATGTCAGCGCTGCAATGCTCAAGCCTAGGTATATCTTTTTCATTCTTGAAAGACCCCTCTCAGAAATGTAATGTTTCACTCTAGATTAGTGATAACGATTATCATTCGTGATTATAAAACATCCACTCATGCCCGACCATGGACGAAATCCAGAATCAACATGGACGATCTCCTGAAAATAATCTCACACTCTCTTCCACGATCCGTTCATGAGCCGTTGCCGAGTATTCTCGCCAAGGGTCCGACATAATGAGATGCGCCCGATTGTTGCGGACTGCTTCGATCTCTTGCCATGGTCCCGATGCTTTCAAAGCTTGGAAGCATGCCAGCGTTTCAGCTTCTTGGCAAACCAACAGCAGCAAGCGATCTGGCGCGAGCGCAGCCACTTCCTGTACGGTCACAAGCTGGTCGTACTCGTTCTGCTCCGAGACAAAAGCAGGTTTGACTTGCAAATCCTGATAAAACACTTCATTCATACTGCGATTGCAGTGGACATAGAGCTGGTTTTTCAAAATCCGCACGATGAGTACCGTTTCATCGCCCAGAACGTGTTGAAGCTGTGCCCTGGCCCTCTTCACCTTTTTCTCGTACTCGCAAAGCCAATGATGCGCTTCCACGGACTCGCCCAAAAAGTCTGCCATAAGCTGAAGTTGTTCTTTCCACCCCCGCTCTTCAAAGGGTACATACAAGGTGGGCGCAATCTCGTCCAGATGCTTCTGTTCCTGCAAACTCGTCTCGTCCAAGCCAATGATGACGTCCGGCTTGGCATCGCGAAGCAATTCGATGTTGGCTTTCCAATTCTGATTAATTCGAAACGCGCTCAGATGTACCGGGATATCGTTGCGATAGCTGTGATGATAGTAAGCCGTCCATTTCGGATGCAAGGGTGCAGCGTAAGGAATCATTTTCAAAGCCAGCAAATGCCCGATGATGGTCGAGCCGTACGCCGCAATTTTTCGTTGGCGGCTTTTCATATAGAGAGTGGGTGAAACACCAACCGCTTTCTTGAATTTTCGACTAAAGTAAAACTCGTCGTTGTAGCCGACTTGATGAGCGATATCGCGCAGCTTGGCATGGGACTGCACCATCATCTGCTTCGCCCGGCTGATACGAAGCTCTGCCAAATAATCCATAGCTGAGATGCCATACGTTTTTTTGAACAGATCGACGAAATATTTTGGACTCACATCTGCGATGCGTGCCAGCTGTTCAATCGTCACATTTTCCGAGTAATGCTCTTCCATGTGTGCGCGTGCCCGCTCCAGCGCCATTCCAGAATCCGTGGATGAGAAGTGAGCATGCTTGACGATGTGGTACCATAGCTCTTGAAATGTGTGTTGGCCTCGGAAACGCTCGAGTGCCGTCTCTTGCTTCCAAAGATTCTGGATCAAATCACAATAGACAGGAAGTTGCCCTGCCGATTGAACAGAGATCTCTCCCCGAAAAGGAAACAGATGCTTTTCCCGAAGGGCTTGAAAGCGCCGATGCCTGTCTCTCGTTTCCATAAAGACATCAAAACGAAGCATGTACATCTCCAAATGATCAGCGGAATCAGGGACGATGCCAAACGTAAGCATAGGAGGACATACGTAAATCGCGTCCTGCCGCAATTGGTACTCCTCGTTCTCCAGTCGCAGGCGCCCCCGTCCCCCGGTTACTACCAGCAAAATATGCGAATGAGTGAATTGTTGGCGTAGTCGGTCATGTCCTTGAGCTTTGAGCCATGTAATGTCACGCAGCTTAAAAATGGCTTCTGCCATGGTCTTCTCTGTGAATTGTTGAACCAAGGCCTGTGTTTCGTTCATGTTCTCACCTCTGCCCGATCCTCTATGTAAATATTGATAATAATTCTCATTATCATCAATAGAGAAAGTATAACAAAAGTGACGCTTGCTTCCTATCAGGAATATTTGATCGATTTGAACCGATAACTTGAACGTGGTATGGTACGTACCAATAGAAAGGGACGACGGGAGGGAGTGTCCGTGGAATGCAAGGTTGTCGTCGCGGACGACGAGCAAACAATCGTGAGTGCGATTGCTTATGCGCTTGTGCGCGAAGGATTCCAAGTAGAAACAGCAACAGATGGCGAGGAGGCTTTGCGAAAAGTCGAATCGTTTCATCCCCATGTACTCGTACTCGACGTCATGATGCCGAAATTGTCGGGCTATGACGTATGTCGAAAACTCCAAGATCGAAAAGACATCACCATTCTGCTCCTGACTGTAAAAAACGACATCGTCGATAAACTTGTCGGATTGGAATTGGGAGCCGATGACTACATGACCAAACCGTTTGATCTGCGTGAGGTAGTAGCGCGGGTCAAAGCACTGTACAGACGTTTGGAAAAGAACACGGCTATCCAGCAAAAGGATGCGGTAATCGTTGGGGCGCTCCAGCTTCATTTGGAGCAGCGAACCGTTTTCTCCCATCAGCAAGAAATCGTACTAACCCCGAAAGAATTCGATTTGCTCGCTCTTTTGCTGACTCATTTGAAGCGAGTTTTTACGCGGGAAGAATTACTCGACTTGGTTTGGGGGATGGACTACGAGGGAGGAACGCGTACCGTGGATATTCATATCCAGCGTCTACGTGCGAAATTGGGGAGGGAGCATCAGCATTTGCTACAGACCGTTTACGGCTTTGGTTATAAAGCAGTGGGAGAACCATCATGAGACTTCGTCTGAAATGGAAGTTTACTTGGTTTCTCGCCGGTCTCCTGTTATTTACAGTGGCTGTATTGAGCAGCTTGGTTCTGCAAGGCGTTCGCAGCTACCAGCGTGAACAGATGGAAAATACGATGGACGGGCTGGCCCGTACCGCTCAAGTCAGGATCACACAGCAATACGTCACGGGTACGCCAATCCCCTCGCAAACGTTTATGAAAATAGAAGGTCAAAAACTGGCCATTGAGCTATCCGCAACGAGCCATCATCGCGTCATTTTGTACGACATGGGCGGTACTGCAGTCGGGGATTCTTTGCCGATGGCTGCCAGACCAGATGTACAAAGTCCTTTCACCTACGCCTTGCAAAACAAAATCGCTTATGTAATCGTGGGGGACACGCTGCAATACCTCTCCCCCCTCTCAGGTCCTGACGGGCAAATCGGCGTGATTCATTTTGAGTCGTCCCTTAAAGACCAGCTCAGCTTCGACCGAGAATTAGTCCTGCTGTTTTTGTACGTTGGACTGGCAGTGCTTGGCTTCGGCCTGTTATTTGGCTTGCTCTACATGAATCGTCATGCTTCTGCAATCAGTCAATTGAAGCGTGCGGCTGAACACATTCAGATGGGCCGTTATTTAGAAGCACCACCATTGACTCGCCTTGATGAGCTGGGAGATTTGAGCCATGGCATTTACGATATGAGTAAAGCCATTCAGGCAAACATTCATACCCAAAAGCAATTTTTCGATAATGTCAGTCATGAATTCAAAACGCCGCTTACCGCGATCAAGGCAAACGCCGACCTGCTGCAAATGTACGGAGATGATCCCGCTATGACGCACCAGGCTGGCACAGCCATTGCCGGTGAGGCCTCCAGATTGCATGAACTCGTGGAAAAAGCACTACAGCTATCCGCTATGGGGACCTATGCATTTGAGCATCGCCCTGAGCAGGTGCCACTGCATGAAATGCTGGAGGAGCTCTGTCTGCGCCTGCTGGGCAAAGCTGAAAAATCAGGGATTACGATTCACCGCGAGCTCGCCCCTGCTACGATTTGGGCAGATCCCAACAGCCTCCGTCATATTTTCCTCAATCTGATAGACAATGCGATCAAATACAATACGCAAGGCGGCTCTGTCACCGTGTGCACCCACGCTATGCACCAGCAGGTCGACGTCTTGATTCAAGACACAGGCGTTGGTATACCAGAAGAGGAACGAAAGCGCATTTTCGATCCGTTTTACACGATTTATCCCGATCGTGCTCGTCAAACAGGTGGAACTGGTCTCGGCTTGTCCCTCGTTAAACAATTTGTCGAGAGAGAGCATGGCAAAATTCGCGTAGAGAATGGTCCCAATGGACAAGGCACGACATTTATTGTCACTTTCGAAGCTCTTCGTTTACAAGTTTGAAACATGTCGAAATTTTGGTGAGATTATCTCCTCGTAAGATAGACAAACGGCACGAATGAACATATAGAAAGGAGGCACAAGCACTGATGCAAGAAAGACGGCTACCGAGGCATTTCATGATCCTTTTCGTAACAGCGTTGCTATTCTTGCTGACAGGATGTCGCTACAAGGCTGACGACATCACGATCATCGATCCCCCCACTACTGAGCAAGCCGCTTCTCTTGCATTGGAGCGAGTGGATCGACTGGATGGCGTTTACGCGCTTGGCTGGCTTTCGGAAACTGAGCTTCTGTACCGAACTGACTCAGAGACGGATGATGAATTGCACATACGTAATCTGCAAAATGGTTCAAGCAAGCCAATCGGTATAAAGGCAAAGGACACAGCCCAGCTCTCCCACGATCGTACACATGTGCTGCTAGCTGATCGCATCCATGCAGCGGTGGGTGATCTTACAACAGGTAGCACCCTGCCCTTGCAAATCGGTGAGGCCGACTTGTCTGGAATGATGGCTGATGCCAAAGGCTCCTGGGCCGATAACGGTACGTATGTCATGCCGATCGTGAAGCGATACGAATACGGAGTGGTGTTCATCGATCGGGGCGGCAGGGTCACCCCTTATACTTTGCCCACTACCAATCAACCTGTCCAAAAAGTCGCCAAGCATGGTGATCGTCTGTACTACCTGGATGCCAACAAACAACTGAAAATGACCGTTTGGGGCAGTCATGAGGAGAAGCTCCTGCACAGCAAGGTGATTGACTTTTCACTTTCCCCGGACGGTACGAGACTCGCGTTTGTATGGGAGACTGCGGTAGATGAGATCAGCTTGTCCATCACTGATTCCTTGGGCAGTAAGCCCGACCAGCCCATTATCAAAGGACGCCTATTGCAGCAGCTATCCTGGTCGCCCGATGGACAGCGGCTCGCTCTTTCGATTTTCAGCCTGTCCCAAGGTATGACGGGTCTCTACGTCATGGATGCCACAACCGGATTCATGCTCCGATTGTCTACTCATGCGAATCTGAACAGCGAAATCGTCTGGAGTCCGTCAGGTCAGCGGCTGTTCGTAAGCGATGGAGATCGCTGGACGCAAGACGCTCAAGTATCTACGATGATTTATCAACTGAAACCATTCAACATAACGGAGTGAAAATGAAGATATGAAACGATATGTTCTACCTTTTGTCTCTAGCCTCGTCGCGATTACTTTTGTAACAGGGTGCACCTCTGCCTCTGATCAACTGACGGTAAAAGACCCTGCCCCACCTGCGACTGAAAACACAGGTCAGTCTCCCGCTGATGCGACAAAAGGCGAAAAGCCTGCCGATGATTTGCTCAAGCAGTTCACCGTACTAGCTGCGCAAGCCAAGGAAGCGAATGAGCTAACTGCCTTTTTGGATCAGCATCTGGCGAAAACGGACACGAAAACTGCCGATCAATTATTTTTTGAACTTGATCAGTACTACGAAAAACATCTGCCTACGATAAACGATAACTTCAAGGCGCTCCTCGCCCAGCCGGGAAATGCGGATAAGCTGTACGCCCTGCAATACCCCTATGATTTCAACAAGCTAGAAGGCGATGACAGCTTCAAGCAATGGCTCCTCAATCAAACAGAGGGCGGACTCGTCTTACAGGCAACGAACGATATGTCCTTCTACTGGCAAGTGGATTACAAAGCACTGCAAAAATATGCTGCTTCGCTCGGTGAGGAAGGGAAGGACTACTTGTCCATTCAAGAAACAGAAACGGGCAAACCGTATTTGGGTGACGGCGGTTTGCAAATCACGCGGGCCGAGCTCGGACCCAGAATGGTTGAAGTCGAAGAGTATTTGGTCAACTACCGCAGTAGCCCACGTGCAGTGAAGCTTCGTACGCTCTATATCGACTATCTCAAAACATACTTGTCTGATTACCGTTATGATGCCATTGACGAAGCAACAATGAAGCTGCTCCCGGCCGTCAAGGAAGAGTATCAGAACTTTGCCAAGAAATATGAGGCTACGAAAACAGGACGGATCGTCAAGGATTACTTGAGCGAGGTCGCTAAAAATAATGACGTGATCTTTGAACCCGGCAAGTCTGGTGAAAGCATCCTTGGAGAACGAAAGCCGAACCTTAGTCAGTTCTTGAATGGGCTCGAGGTGCGAATTGCTCGGACGATGAATCCTTAAAAAACATGCAGTTTGCGTGGCTGTAGTGGAGGAGAGGGAACAGGAGAAAACGACTCAGCTTCTAGGGCCACCCACTGGGGGATTGACTGGCCGACTCCATGCAAAAAGCGAAACCGCGTCCAAAGTGGTCCAATCTGGAAATATCTCAGAGGTGGACGCTTAAGGGCGTGTTTCGCTTTTTGCATTACGTCTCGGACGGTGTCCCTAAGATCTTCGCTGTTTTCTCCTGTTCCCTCTACAAGCTGCTTGTTTTTTTCGGTAGTTGATAAAAGATGAAAAACCTTTACTGTTCTACCGCAGAAGTCTCGAACAAATAAAAAATGTAATCGGAGGAAGCTCCCGCGTGACCCATTTGTCTGAGCATGGCGGAGATATTGCCTCGATGATAGGTTCCGTGGTTGGCGATGTGCTGGACGATGTCGGCGTAACGAGCGTGAACCGTGCCCAATGCCGGGTGCGTATAAGGCGAGGTGTCATCCATCGAGATTTGCCCGAAGAAATCTCTGAACTGTTGGGCTGATTCGGCAAACAGTTTTCGCAGCTCGTGTACGTTTTTCCCTTTTAATTCCTGCAAGAGAACCCCTACTTTTTGTCCTACCTCTTCGTAGCTCTCCCCCTTCATGGCCAACAACCAAACATAATCCGTCTTGAGCATGTGAGCCAGCGTCTGGGTGATGGTCGGAAACACACTCGGGACCTCCTGCTCACTTACTCCCTCTGGTACCTCCTGCAACCGCTCGAATACCTTTTCGTTTGCCCATACATGATATTCGTACAAACGCAATGCTTCATGCTTCATAATCAATCTGCCCCCATTCCCTTTTTCCATCTCTTCTTTGCTTTCAATATAAATCAACTCTACTGACAAAAATGGTCAGTGAATTCAAGTCGACTGATAAAAATGAAATAAATCGGCAGCGATGGCAGCCAAACGCTCTTTTACAAAGGCTGGCTCTTCCACTTGAATGGATTTTCCGTATGGCAAAAGATAATGAGGAAGGATCGAATGGGCCATTTGCTCATCTACTTGAAAGATCACCTGTGCCTCGCTGCGCTCGATCACAGTATGTCCGAGATACCAATGCCTGCACAAATCAGCGAGTGACTGTGGTCTTCCTTTGACTTTGATCAAAATGGTGTTGCCCTGCTTGTCTGCTTCCGGTAGTAAATTCGAGAGAAAAAAATGCCGCGCAGAAAATTCAGGTGGGCGTTGAAAGTTGGCTTCTGTACGTTCGATCTCATAGACACGATCTGCACGAAAGCTGCGAATGGTATTACGGAGATGGCAATAGGCAACGATATACCAGTTCCCCTTCCAATAAACGAGTCCGTATGGATCGATATGACGCCTCTGTCTCGTTGTCTGGTAGGCTTTCTGATACTCCATCGAAAGGGTGTACCCATTGGCAACAGACAGCTCCAGCTCCTGTAGGGTAGATTCCAGAGAAGGATCAACAGGAGGCTGGATCACCTCGAAGCCGATACTATGTCGGTCAATCGCGTCACGCTGCTCTTCATTTGTGTAACGTTTTAGCTTGGAAATGGCCCTGTGCAAATCTGCTCCGAAGGGATACCCCGCCTCTTGGGCAAAAGCCGCTGCATGAATCAGGGCTTTTTGCTCGTTGAGATCGAAAAATAACGGAGCTTCATTGAAATGCTGAAGTAAACTATAGCCACCATTGTGTCCGGCATCGGAAATGATGGGTACACCGCTCGCACACAGTGAATCAATATAGCGATAAACAGTGCGAATATTGATCTCGAGAATCTCTGCCAACTGCTTGGCTGTCATTCGTTTACCGGTCTTCAACAGCCACAAAATGGAGAGCATATTATCGGCTTTGGACATTTTCTGATTCGCTCCCCTGAAAGAAATCTTCTTATTCTACTAATTACCACAGATTCCAATCCATTTCCTCCTCTATCTGCCCCTTCTCCTTTTCTCGACAGGATCGGTTCTTTCCCGATAAGCTGTCAGTTGAAACAAGGCGGAAATGGTTGAGAAGGTATATGTCTGCTCACTTAACACCTCAATGACATAGGGCAAGGCGTCCATACTTCCCTTTAGCGTGTCTTTCGTACCGCCAGCGGAATGTTGAAGCACGACTGCACCTGGGCGGACATGTCCCAAGATGTTTCTCGCGACCTGTGGACCGGTGAGACCTTTCCAATCCCAGCTCTCTAAATCCCACATAATGATTTCGTAGTCACTCGCTACAAGTAGCTGGATGACTTCCTCATTTACTGCTCCATATGGTGGCCGAACCATTCGAGGTCTCACACCTACTACCTTTTCGATCTGATCTGAGGTACGTTCTACCTGCTCATGAACAGCCAAAAGCGGTATTTTCGTAAAGTCAGGGTGATCCCAACTATGGTTTCCTACCATGTGTCCTTCCTTTACGATCCGCTCCAGTATTTTCGGGTTATACTTCACCATTTGTCCCACACAGAAAAAAGTTGCCTTTACCTGATAATGGGCTAATATTTCTAACACACGAGGCGTCCACAACTGATCCGGCCCATCATCAAAAGTGAGCGCGATTTCCTTTGACTGATTGAGCTTGTTCACAAGCGTTGCCCTCCTTATCAGCCAGTATTCTGTTGCATTGATGCATAGTATGACTGGGCTATCATTTGGTAACGCTAAAAAAACCCCTATTGTGGGCTTTTGGCAAAATTCAGGAAAAGATCTGTATGGATATGCAACGCATAAAAAATTTTTTTAACAACGGTTTATGAATATAGTATAATGATGATAATGATTTTCATTTTCGTAAAAATTTATACTAGTGCGTATTCAAAGAGTCGACTTTTGGATTACCTCTAGTTAGAGAGATTGTTGGATATACATGGAGGGTTAATCACGACAAAGCATGCTCGAAAGGGAGGATTATATGGGAAAAGTTTTAGAAGTAAAAGATTTGCATGTGTCATTCGATACGTATGCAGGTGAAGTCAAAGCAGTACGAGGCGTCTCCTTCGATCTGGAAAAAGGAGAGACGCTGGCGATTGTTGGTGAATCTGGTTCCGGTAAATCCGTCACCTCACAAGCACTTATGCGCCTCATTCCGTCTCCTCCTGGACGCATTCCAAAAGGACAAGTTCTCTTTGAAGGAAGAGATTTGGTTACGCTTTCCGAAAAAGAAATGCAGGATGTCCGCGGTCGCGATATCTCGATGATTTTCCAAGACCCGATGACTTCCTTGAATCCGACGATGACTATCGGGAACCAAATCATGGAGAGCTTCATCAAGCACCAAAAGCTGAACCGTGCTGACGCGCGCAGCCGTGCTATTGAACTGTTGGAAATGGTAGGGATTCCATTTGCCAAAGAACGTGTCGATCAATACCCGCACCAGTTTTCCGGCGGGATGCGCCAACGGATCGTCATTGCCATCGCACTGGCCTGCAATCCAAAAATTATCATCGCTGATGAGCCGACAACTGCTCTGGACGTATCGATTCAGGCGCAAATTTTGGAGTTGCTGAAAGAACTGCAAAAGAAAATGGGTACCTCGATCATCTTTATTACGCATGACCTCGGTGTCGTTGCTAACATGGCAGACCGTGTAGCAGTTATGTATGCAGGTAAAATTGTGGAAATCGGTAAAGTCGATGAAATTTTCTACGATCCTAAGCACCCGTATACATGGGGTCTATTGGGTTCCATGCCTAGCCTCGATGCCAGCGATGAAGAGCTGATGTCCATTCCTGGATCGCCGCCTGATATGTTCAAGCCACCTGTGGGTGATGCTTTCGCGGCTCGTAACCCATATGCGTTGAAGGTCGATCTGGAATATGAACCACCGATGTTCAAAATCTCCGATACGCACTATGCGGCAACATGGCTCCTGCATGAAATGGCACCTGACATCAAACCGCCTGCTTCGGCTGTGAGACGAAAAGTCAATTCTGATGATGCGACTGACGCTCCAGTAAGCACCAAAAAAACCTTCAACTACGAGAACCGTGAGAAGCTGGTTGAAGTCAAAGATTTGAAACAGCATTTTGACCTCGGAAATGGTCATACGCTGAAAGCTGTAGATGGTATCACCTTTGACATCTACAAAGGAGAAATCTTCGGTCTTGTGGGTGAATCCGGTTGCGGTAAATCCACTACAGGAAGAACCATCCTTCGCCTATACGATGCAACTGGCGGAGAGGTCTTGTTCAATGGACAAAGTGTACACGGAAAGAAAACACTTGAAGAAAAGAAATGGCTCAACCGCAAAATCCAGATGATTTTCCAAGACCCGTACTCATCATTGAACCCACGTCTGACTGTATCCGATATTATTGCGGAAGGTCTGGACATTCATCGTCTGGCAACCAAGGAAGCACGCATCGCCAAGGTACACGAGCTGCTGGAAACCGTTGGCCTCAACCGCGAGCACGCAAACCGTTACCCGCATGAGTTCAGCGGCGGACAGCGTCAACGGATCGGGATTGCACGGGCATTGGCTGTTGATCCGGAATTCATCATTGCCGATGAACCGATCTCTGCTCTCGACGTGTCCATTCAGGCCCAGGTCATTAACCTGCTCAAACGCCTGCAAAAAGAAAAAGGCCTGACTTATCTGTTCATCGCCCATGACCTGTCCATGGTTAAATACATCAGTGACCGCATTGGTGTTATGTACCGCGGACGTATTGTGGAGCTGGCAGAAAGTAATCGCCTGTACGAGAATCCGATTCATCCGTACACCAAATCGTTGCTCTCGGCAATTCCATTGCCAGACCCTGATTATGAGCGCAACCGTAAGCGCATCGTTTTCGATGATCAGGAATATTTGCAAGATCAAGGAGAAGAACGCATCTTGCGTGAAATTGAGCGGGGTCACTTTGTCGCTTGCACCCAAAAAGAATTCGAAAGATACGGCGGCGGCGTCTTGGTATAAAAACTTGCACAGAAAAAGGGAGAGAGCTTCAACGGCTCATCTCCCTTTTTTATTTAATCCTTCATTCGCAAGAGTCTCATGCTGTTTAAGATAACCAGCAATGCGGCTCCTGTGTCACTGAGTACCGCCAGCCACAAGGTTAGATAGCCTGGGAAGATCAACACGAGTGCGACCAGCTTCACGATGATCGAAAACCAGATGTTTTGCTTGATAATCGCGAGTGCTTTTCTGCTGACCTTCATCGTGTGCGGCAGCTTTTCGAGATTGTCAGCCATCAGTACGATATCAGCGGTTTCCATTGCCGTATCGGTGCCAGCCCCACCCATGGCAATCCCCAAGTCAGCTGATGCGAGAGCAGGCGCATCGTTGATCCCGTCACCCACCATGGCGACGACCTTGCCTTCTTGCTGTAGTCGCTTGACCGCTTCTACCTTATCTTGTGGCAGCAGCTCTGCAAAATAACGGTTCACACCAGTCTGACTCGCGACCTTTTTCGCCGTACCTGCATTGTCACCTGTCAGCATCACGATGTCTTCGATACCTGCGGCCTTGAGCTTGCCAATCGCACTAACCGTAATCTCACGAATGGTATCGGCAACGGCAATCATCCCGATCAATTTCGTTGCGGTTCCGATAACCACCAGTGTATGTCCTTCACTTTGTAATGACTCGATTTTCGTTTGCCATGCCGACAGATCGACTCCCAGCTCTTGAAACAGAGCGGGCTTCCCTGCATAAAATGTTTCGGTTCCAATGACAGCACTCGCCCCTTTTCCGACGATCGCCTTGAAATCTTGCCCACTCTGGGAAGCAACCTGCTTTTGTTTCGCATAGGTGAGGATCGCTTGTGCAATCGGATGGGAAGAACGCTCTTCAATCGTTCTGGCGATCGACAATACTTCGTCTTCGCTTCCCTCCATCTCGATAACCGCTGCAACCTGTGGCTTCCCTTCCGTCAATGTGCCCGTTTTATCGAAGGCAATGGCAGTGATCGCTCCTGCCTTTTCCAAAAACGTACCGCCCTTGATCAGGACGCCGTTTCTCGCTGCGTTTCCAATCGCGGATACAATCGCAACTGGCGTGGAAATAACCAATGCGCACGGGCAAGCAACAACCAGCAGCTCAAGCCCTCTGTAGAACCATTCTCCCCAGGTACCGAGCCCGAGTAATGGCGGGAATACAATCACGAGCAAAGCAAGCACGAGCACGATGGGCGTGTAGATCGCGGCGAATTTGTCGACGAATGCCTGAGTAGGCGCTTTTTTCTCCTGCGCTTCCTCCACGAGATGAATGATTCTGGCAATCGCTGTATCCTCCACCAGCTTTGTTACTTCAATCTCCACCGCGCCGCTTTCGTTGACACTCCCTGCAAAAACACTGTCGCCGACCAGCTTATCTACGGGAATCGATTCACCTGTAATCGGGGCCTGATTGACGCTCGATGTCCCGTGTACAATCACACCATCCAGTGGGATTTTCTCTCCCGGCTTCACTACGATGACTTGGCCGACAGCAATGTCCTCAACTGACTTGCGGGTAAGAGACTCTCCCACCTTGACCCATGCCTCAGGCGGAGCCAAATCCATCAGATTGCGTATGGAGTCGCGCGTTTTTTCAATCGATTTGGTTTGCAGCAGGTTTCCGATGGAAAAAAGCCAGACGACCGTCGCGCCCTCCAGCCACTCACCGATTAATGCTGCTCCTACAGCCGCTACAGACATCAATACGTTCATATCCAGTGAACCACTTTTCATCGCGTAAAAAGCACTGCGCGCAGGCCGGTAGCCGCCACTTATGATCGACAACGCATAGAGAACAGTAACGACCAGCGGAGATATGCTAGGCGATAAGGAACCTAAAAAACCGAGAGCCAACAGCACACCGGAAATCGTTGTCAGTGCCGTCCCTGCTTGATCCGTTTTCGGTACGGCTTTGGCCGTGCGCCTCGTAAGCAGTATGGCGCTGTATCCAGCCTTGGCGACTTCTTTGACCACCGCATCTTCTCCCAGCCCATCCGCGACGAGCTGCATTTTACCCGTGGAAAAGTTCACGTTTACCTCTTTTACGGCAGGCAACGTCTGCATATGCTTTTCCAGCGATTTAGCGCACGAACTGCAATCCATACCTGTAACGCGATAGACAACAGCCTGTGAAGAAAGAATGCCTGCGCTTTCTGTTGCCGCAGCCGCAGGCTCGAGAACCGTGAGAATTTTACCAGCATGCTTATGCTCACTTCCGCATTGATGCCCACTGCAACACTCATCTTTTTTTCGTTCTTCTGCCATCTGTTCTCACCTTTTCCAAGCATCTATTTTGCCCAGCTTCGAATGAAATCAATCCACAAACATTCAAACAAATATTTAATTATTATATTATCTTATCCTTCAGGTTCGTTCAAGAATTGATTTGAATATTTCGTCCATTTTTTTACAGATCGAGAATAAAGAAAAAGACCCCTATTACTAGGAGTCTTGTTACTTGGTACGGGCTTCTACTGGTGCTGGGGTAGTCTGCCAACGCTCCCCACAGTCCAGACATTTGCACTTGATTACTTTACGCTTTTCTAAGGCAAGACGAACGGCAAACAGGATAAAGGCCCCTGATAGTCCGAGGAACAAAAAGATGACAGGAGTCCCTTTCACCGAAATGCCGATCAAGGCAAGCACTGCCAAAACCGCTACATAAATGGTTATGTATAATGGCTTATTGATCGATTCCGTCAAATCGATCTTTGCAGAACGGCACTTCGGGCACTTTGGTTGCGCACTCATGGTATTCTCTCCCCATTTCTTGGATCATGTTCATCTTACACGAAAACAGAGAGGGACACTACACTGCCATGAAAATGTCGTTTTTCCTTTTCACTTTCTCCGCGAATGTCTATAATAGTAGGACATTGTAGAGCATGAGGTGATGGTTCCAGTGGATGACATCTGTGAAATCCAATGTTTTGATGAGGAAAAAGTAAATCGGTTAAAGCCGTTCGCCACAGAATCAGAAGGGGTAGCAAAAATCTTCAAGGCGTTGGCCGATGACACCCGCGCCAAAATCATTCACATCCTCTCGATGGAAGACGAGCTCTGTGTCTGTGATGTGGCTGCTATCATCGGAAGCTCGATCGCTAACACCTCCCACCATCTGCGGCTTCTTCGCAACATGGGACTAGCCAAGTACCGCAAAGAAGGAAAGCTCGTTTTTTACTCGTTGGATGATGATCATGTACGCCATCTCATATCTGCGGGGATTGAACACGCCAAAGAACAGAAAACCATTGTCCGAGCTACCTGATTGCTCGGGCTTTTTTATTTCTCCCGCATTTTAAACATTTGATTAACAATGGTGATTTACACTCGTTTTCCGGGTAAACCGCTGCCTGATCGCCTCTATTCCCACAAATATAAGGAAGTAACATATACTGGCGAACACAAAAACCGTTGCCTGCGGATAAAACAATTTAGCATGTGGATCAACACTCATTAGCCATTGAAAAAACACAGGCACATAGCCGATAACAGCATATCCCCCGAAACGCACAGCGTATTTTTTCCACCTGTTCAAGTGCAATCGACTCACTAGCCAGTCCACGAATACCGACAGCCATACGAAGACAATCAGGTTCATTGCCATGCTTAAGAACACACCCAGCAAATACTCTTGTCCGAACCCGTACGGCGCGCTTGGATCACGATAAATGTAGATGATCAACGCAGCATACAGACCGGTAATGAAAGCGGATATGACTGCGGCGAGAACACGCATGCCGATATTCATGGAAATCACTCCCTTGCTTCGCTTCGTTATGCTTCGTTTGTCGTTCGCGCAGTAGGCTGTTCACCCGTCGGTAGGCTGACCATGACCGTTGTCCCTTCGCCTATCCGACTTTGAATGTGAATGCTGCCTTTTGCGACCTGCAAAATTTTTTGCACGATAGAAAGACCGAGACCGCTTCCCGTGGCTTCTCGATTGCGTGACTTGTCTCCTTTGTAAAAACGGTCAAAGACATGCTCCTGCTCTTCTTCTGACATGCCGATCCCCGTATCCCGAATGGTCACGACGATTCGCGTATCCTTCTGTATCGTAATGTAAATAGAGCCAGCCGTTGGGGTGAATTTGATACTGTTGGCAAGCAGGTTCATCCATACTTGATTGAGCAACTGCTTGTCACCGACGATGAAGGTCTCCGGTAAAGTCAGCTCCATCACGAGCTTTTTTTGTTGCCACTGATGCTGCAAAACTAAGAGGACTTGCCTGATCTGCTCATCCAGACGAAAACGGGTCGGTTCGTACAGACCTGTCTCTTTGTCCAGGGAAGCAAGCGTCAACAGTTGCTTGCTCAAGGAAGACAGCCGTCTGCTCTCCTCTTCGATGATAGTCAAGTACGTTTCCCGCTGCTCGTTTGTCACACCACCGCTGCGGATGGCTTGAGAAAAGCCTTGGATCGATGTTAATGGAGATTGGATTTCATGAGAGACATTGGAGACAAACTCTTGGCGCATCTCGTCGAGTTGTTTGAGTGACTCTGTCATCCTGGCAAAATGCATGGCCAACTCGCCGATTTCGTCCCGGCGAGCGATGTCCAGGTGGATGTCGTACTGGCCTTCTGCCAGCCTTTTGGTCGCATGGCTTAGCTTCTCGATCGGCTTCACCAAATAACGGGTAAATATCAAGATCAGGATTAGGCTAAGCACAAACATCGCGGCCAACAGCAAGGCAAACATAATATGCACCTCACCAAACTGCTGCTCAATATTTGGCCGTACAAACAGGGCGTATTTTTTCCCTTCTGCTGTAAGCGGCAAGCCAATGCTGTTTTTTAATGTATTCTCAAAAAATCCGGTCACAAACAAACCGTGCTGTTCTTCTGTAATCCCTCTGTAAGTCTCACCCGCCAGCACTTTTTGCACGATGGCAGGCTCTATCTGCTGATCGCGAAAAGGTGCTCCGAATTGACTTACTTCGCCATTCTCATCCACGAGATACATCTGAAAATTCAAATTGGCTACGTGGGTCATGTAAGCGGGCAGGTCGAGTGTGGATTTATGCTCGTACAAATCGATTATTTGCTGGCCGATGCTCGTGATTTTTTGCTCATTATAAGCACGCAAATTTCGTTGATAATACTCATTTGCCAACAAAAATCCAAGTGTGCCACTGATCAGTACAATTGCGACGAAGGTAAGAACTACCCGGACGTAGAGAGATTTCACGTGCCTCGTACCTCCAGCTTGTAGCCTAAGCCGCGAACGGTAGAAATGACAAAGTCATTTGTTTTCTCCGTAAATTTCTCTCGCAGCCGCTTAATATGCACATCGATGGTACGACTATCGCTCTCGGTGTCGCTCCCCCACACTAGCTCCAACAGTTGATCTCGGGTAAAGATCCGATCAGGAAAACTGGCAAGCTGGGCAAGCAGTTCAAATTCCTTTAACGGTAAATGAATCAACTCATCTTTCACCTTCACGACATGGCTGATCCGATCAATGACGGTATCGTTTATGACGATGATTTGTTTGCTGACCATCTGATAGCGACGCAGCAAGGCCTTGATGCGGTACAGCAATTCGGTAGGCTCAAATGGCTTGGTCAAATAATCATCCGTCCCCGCCAAAAAGCCTTTTTCCTTATCCCGCACCTCTCCCTTTGCCGTTAGCATAATGACAGGGAGGTCGTAAAATTCCCGGATCTCCCGGCACAGCTCCCAGCCGTTTTTGCCTGGCATCATCACATCCACGATGGCGAGCTGGACAGACTCTTGTTCCAACAGCACCGAAGCCTCATTTCCATCCACACAAGCCAAGACGTTGTATCCCTCTTTTGCTAAGTAAAACCGCAATAGCTCACGTACGTGTGGGTCGTCATCTGCAATCAAAATCGTCAGTTTCATCAAGCTGGCCCCCTTGTTACTCCGCCCTCTGGTTCTCCTGCTTCATTATTTTGAATGATACTCACTTGTCTACCATCCTGCAAATCGTCACTGGCTTGCGCCTATCTACGTGGATCAATCGTAAAGAAGCAATATGAACAAGGGATGAACGAATCCTGCTGGCTCTTGCAGACTCTTACACATCTGATTAAATCTGCGGGAAACATGCTCTTTTCCCGGAAAAACAGCGGTTTGCGCACACAAAAAAGCGGCAGACACCTAAGCCCGCCGCTCTTGTTATTCATCGATTACTTGCGAAACATCTCTGTAAACCACGCGGCCGAAGCCTCTACTTCCTTCACCGTCAACTGATGACCATACGAATCCCAATGCACAGTCACATCAGCACCTGCTTCTGTCAGTATTTGGTTCAGCTCCTCCGTCTCTTGTGCAGTACAGATCGGATCGTTCGTGCCCGCTCCGATGAACACCGGGATGGCTGACATATCAGGCAGAGCGATCCCACGTCGTGGAACCATTGGGTGATAAAGAATCGCCCCTTTTAGCGGATTCGGGTAATGGAACAGGAGACTCCCTGCGATATTCGCTCCGTTCGAATAGCCGACTGCCACGATATTATCTCGCTCGATCTGATACGTAACCGCCGCCTGATCCAAAAAGTCATGCAGCTCCTCCGTGCGGTAGACCAAATCCTCTTCGTCAAAAACCCCCTCTGCTAGGCGTCGGAAAAATCGTGGCATGCCGTTTTCGAGAACATTCCCACGGACACTCAGTACAGAAGCTCCTGGATAAATGCGATTGGCCAGTGGCAAGAGGTCGTTTTCATCTCCGCCCGTTCCGTGAAGCAGCAACAGTGTCGGTGCTTCTGAATCGGTTCCTTTTCGAAAAATATGCTTCAAATTCATGATTTATCTTCCTCCAACACTCTGACTGTAATCGGCGGCAAGCCTTGCTCAATCTGGGCACGACGTGGCTCATACCACTCGGGGAGCATCAGTTTTTCACCCAATGTGTCAAATGGCTCATCTCGTTCAAAGCCCGGAGGATCTGTCGCAATTTCAAACAAAATCTCGCCTGGCTCGCGGAAGTAGATGGCATTGAAATATTGACGGTCAATAATATCTGTCGGATGGAGACCGGATTGAGCCGCGCGCTGCTGCCACAGTTGGTGATCCTGATCGTCTATGGCACGCCATGCGATATGGTGGATCGTACCTGCGCCACCTGCTCCTCTTGGTATTGGTTCGGCATTCACGTCAATGATATTACCCAAATCGCCGTGAGCCTGGAAGCGGACAAGGCCGTTTTCTTCGCCAACTCTAGTCAGTCCCATTAGTCTCTCGAGAACATCCATGGTATGGGCCGGTGCCATGCTGTACAAGATCGCACCGCCGAAGCCTTTGATCGCCTTGTCAGCCGGTACTCCGCCAAAGGACCATTTGCTTGCTGGGCCGCCTTCACGTTCTACGATCTCCAGCTGTAAGCCGTCTCTGTCCGTAAATTGCAGATACGTTTCGTTAAAACGCTCCACGCGGCGGTACTCGATTCCGAATTTATTCAGTCGATCCTCCCAGAAGGAAAACGCCCCCACCGGAATCAAGAAAGTCGTATACCCTACCTGCCCACCGCCAACGCGTCCGCGGCGACCAGATTCCCACGGGAAAAAGGTGATCGCGGTACCTGGACTGCCGACCTCATTCCCGAAGTACAGATGATATACATCTGGCGCATCGAAGTTAATCGTTTTTTTCACCATGCGCAATCCGAGAAAACCTGCGTAAAAATCAACGTTATTTTGGGCGCTTGTAACAAAAGCCGTGATATGGTGAATTCCTGCTGTTTGCTGTGTCATTTTGAATAGCCTCCTCAAATTATGATTTACTTGCTTGGAATGTGTTGTAGCTCACGAACTCTCCAACGGGCTTGCGGTATCCTCTGACACGCTGGCTGGATGTATCCTCTTTTCCAATCGTGATCATCAGAGCTGGCACAAAGCTGTCCGGAACCTTTGCTATCTCTTGGACGGCTGCTGGATCGAAGCCGATCATCGGGCACGTATCCCAGCCTTTATCCTTTGCAGCGAGCATGAACAGCATTGCGGACAAATTGGCATTGCGGATCGCTTCATCGCGCTTGAACTGCTCTCCTCCTGACTCGTACATCGCTCTGACTGAAGAATTGTTGTGATCGTACTCGCGTTGATCCATGATCCCTAAATGAAGAAGCCCCTCATTGATGCGCTCTACGCTTTGGTATGCTTCCTTGTCTCCAAATACAAGCACAACTGCCGAAGCGGTTTTCACCTTATATTGTCTATATGCGGCTTCATATACACGCTCTTTGGCTTCTGGATCGGTGACAACTACATAATGGGCATGCTGCAAATTGAATGCAGATGGTGCGAATTTGACCAGCGACATGATTTCATCGATATCAGCAGGTGTTATCGTTACGTCCGTTAGAAACTTGTTTGCGGATCTTCTGTTTTTTACAAGGGTAGTGAATTCACTCATGGGACTTCCTCCTCGATTTTTTCTATCTCATTCACTTTTGGATATCTTAAATTAAAGATAATAGCGTATAAAAATGTTCCTGCTTGGGGAAGTAGGATGACGATGTAACGAAAATTAAATATCTTGAATTTGAGATAATTATAGGACCAAAATTCTCCCTTGTCAACAGCCCAAGGCCAGAAGAATGAAATCTCTTCCAGCCTAAGGCTCTTGTCAGTTGGCGTACCAGTATAGAGCATAATCGGTCATGACAGAAGGATACCCCATTTGGCGCAGCATCGCCGTTATGTTTCCACGATGATACGTTCCGTGATTGACCACTTGCATGATGATTTCTGCCAAGCTCGTATCGCGTACTCTCGTGTACGGATTGTTGAGGACAATGCGGCGATCCAAATCTTCTTCTTGGCTGAGAAAAGCTTTGAATTGCTCGACCAGCTTGGCATACAACTGCTCTACTTCCTCCAAGCTTTTTCCCGTCAATTCCTTTTCCTCCTGCCATGCCTCATTCAATGCCGCTTGCATGTCCATGCCTTGCAATATGCGAATCCAGCCTTGGTCCACCATATAAATATGCTCCATCACTTTTGCTACTGTCGGGAAAACGCTTTGGACTTCTTGCTCGTAAACACCTTCCGGAAGTTCCTTCAAGCGATTGATTAACGTCTGATTCGCCCACGCGTGAAAATCGTACATGTTTTTGGCATAGTGTGTCATAATAAAGCCCCCTCTTCGGTTCGTCGATAGCTCTATCATAGACCGGCTTCCCTGACAAATATGGTCAGTGATGCTTTTTGCTCCAGCCAAAATCTCATTTTTTCTAAAGAAAACAGTTGTTCTATGTGGTGGACTCCTGGAGGAAACGCTTCTTCATACAGTGATTTTGCTACGGCAGCCGCCACCATTGCGGTCATGTTGGACTGATCGCGCCCGTAAAGCAGACACTCTACTATCGCCTCGTTCGTTCCCCGTTTTCCCCGTGCTTCTACCTTGATGGCAAACCGATCGTCCCCCATTTTCCAACGCCCAAACGCT
The DNA here is from genome assembly GCF_013284345.1 of Brevibacillus sp. MS2.2. Classification (NCBI taxonomy): domain Bacteria; kingdom Bacillati; phylum Bacillota; class Bacilli; order Caryophanales; family Paenibacillaceae; genus Brevibacillus; species Brevibacillus sp. MS2.2. The sequence goes on along the minus strand of NZ_JABSUZ010000029.1, from coordinate 50,282 downwards.
TCAATTGTGGCTTCCCGTACTTTTGGTTGATGAAGTAGTCGGCAAATTCCTATGCTCTTCAAACCAGCCATCACTCTCGTCATCCCATCCAGATCAAAACAAAGTCGGGTAGATACTGTGGGGATATCTAAAGTGCGCGCCAATGTCTGCTGGTCGGAAAACGGAAATCGATACGCGTGCTTTTTCCCCAGCTCCGGTCCAAAATCAACGAGCTTGCCCTCTGTCATACTCTCTACAGTCACACGCAGATGCTTATTCATCACCTCGTAGCTCGTGCACAAGTTATCGACAGTCCATTCAATCGCGGCCTTCCCGTGCCGATCACCGAGACCAAGCATAATGAAGATGTCCAGCTCACTCACCTGATCCAGCAAGCGATGAGCTTCCCCTGCGAGCAGGTTGGTCAGACCTGGCGCCAGTCCTACACTGAGCACGGCTGTTCCCATGCTCTTCGTTTCAGTTTGGCTCCCCCATTGTTCGATTTGCGTCAAAAAATGGCCATTTGCCGAAATATCGAGATAATGCGTTCCGTTTCGCACACAACCATCCACAAAAGCCATATCCGTCTGATCCAGACACATGACCACCAGCTTGACTTTTTCCAGCATACTTTGGTCCAACGGCTTGTGAATATCAAGTTGTAGCGGCAGCACCTTCCCATTTGCTTCTCGGCAAAATGCTTCAGCCTTCTCCAAGCTGCGTCCAGCAGCATACACCCGTCCCGGATATGCTTCACCCAAATTGTTGCATATGGTTGCCCCTACATGACCGTACCCTCCGATTACCACAATTCGATCCTTGCTCATGCCTTCTCCACCTCTGCGCCTCTCTTTTTCTGCCGCTCCAGACGTCCCGCATACCACCAGACCAACAATCCGCTCAGGCAGATCAGTCCACCTGCTCCAAAAACCGCACGATACGCATCAATCATCGGCTGCACAGCTTGATTCGATTCGCCGTTCATCATGCCCAGTCCCAACGCTGCGCCGACCACCATCCCTGCATTGCGCGTCAAGGCGATCATGCCTCCGATCGCACCCGCATGCTCCATCGGAACGTGGCGAATGATGTAGCTGTTGTTGGGCGAAGCAATCAGCCCCATACCTGCCCCTACCAAAGCCAGTACCCCGATGATTTCCACCGTAGATAATGCCTCTAGCCAGATCGCCAAGACGGTCATCCCTGCCCCCATCGCACCGAGACCGGCAAAAATGAGTGGTCGTGCCCGATAGCGGTCGGAAGCCCAGCCACTAAAAGGACCCGTCAGCGCCAGCAGCAGTGGATAAGCAGTCATCATATACCCTGCTGTCAAAGGAGAAACATGCGCTTGATCAAGCAGGTAGAACGGCAGGACAACCAGTACGAGATTAGCGAGCACAAACGAAGTGAAGCTAATGAACAGTCCACTGGACACAGCCGATTGGCGAAAGACCGCTACGGGCAAAAACGGTACTGACTGTCGCCGCTCCCACCAGAAAAACGCCCATGCCAAGACGAGTACACCTCCAAAAAGGATGAGCATCCCTCCTGAATCCCAGCCCCACCCGTTTCCATTGGAGATTGCGATAATGACTGAGCTGACCAGCAGCATGAACAGACCTGCCCCAACGAAATCAAGTGAACTGGCCTTCTTCGTCTGCTCATGAGAAGGAATGTAACGAAAAGCCAGCCCCGTAGCCAAGATAGCGACAGGAACATGAATCAGGAACAACCACTCCCAGCTCAGCCACGACGCGATCATCCCACCTGCAATCGGCCCCGTCATGCCGCCAAGCGCAACAGCCGTACTTATGATCCCCAGTGCCCTCCCCCGCATTTCTTTTGGGAGCAAAATCGCAATGAGCGCGATATTGGTGGCCTGGAACATAGCCGCTCCGATGGCTTGCACGATTCGTAGCGCCAACAGCATCGTGATCGTCGTCGAGAATGCCACCAAGACAGAGCTTACCGTGAACAGCAGGAAGCCGTAATTATGCAGCACGCGATGCCCGAATCGATCTCCCAGCTTGCCCATAAAAGGAAGAAGAGACGCAATGACTAGCAAATAACCCGTTGTAATCCATTGTGCAATCGCCAGCTTCGTCTGGAAAATGTATGTGAACTGAGGGAGCGAGACATTGACAATCCCCGCCGTAAAATGAGACAAGAATGCACCCAGACAAATCGCGATCATCATGAAAAAGCGCTGCCGCTGGCTCATATGGTCTTTCCAACTCCTCGCGTATCTTGTAAATTTAGACTAAGAATTATTCTCAATTATAGAGAGGAACGAGGAGAGCACCATCCCACAAAGCTGGGATTTTCTAATGTCAATAGACGTACAGGAGAATGCAAATGAGCACAAATCGGGAAGCGAGCAAACGGAAAGTGATGGCACTGGCTGAACGCTTTTCTCACTCCTCACAAGACTATCGGACAGCGCTCTTGCAGCTATTGCGAGAGGTCGTCCCTTTTGACGGGGCCTGCTGTACCGCCGTTGATCCGCAAACACTTTTGTCCACCGGAGCCATTACAGAAAACGGGGTGGAAGCGATTCATCATGGGATTTTTGAGCATGAATACTTGCGCGAGGACTTTAATCGGTATGATGATCTATGCAAAGCGGCTGAGCCTGTCGCTACGTTGAGTCAAGCGACCGAGGGACAGCTTGAACGCAGTGACCGCTATCGCAATGTTCTGCTCCCCGCCGGTTTTCATGATGAAATGCGTGCTGCCCTCAAGTACGATGGTGCATGCTGGGGTTATTTAACGTTGTTTCGTTCGCAGGGGCGTCCCATTTTTTCTGAGCCAGAACGTGAATGTATTTTGGCTTTGGCTCCGCTGATTGCTTATCAGTTGCGAAAGACGAGTCTGTCCTTACCCGCTGAGGAGAATACGTGGATAGAAGAAGAGATGGGGATATTAATGCTGTCGGATCAGTTTATCTTGCTCGCTGCCAATTCCACAGCGGAAAAATGGCTGACCCTGCTGCGCCAATGGGAGTCCATTGATCGCGATACCTTGCCCCGACCAGTGCGAGCAGTTTGTTCGCGGGCGCTCTCTCAGCTAGCAGAAGGTCGCACGTCATCCATGGCAAAAGTCTGCATTCGCATGCCAAATGGCCCTTACATGACGATTCAGGCAAGCCCCATGAATAGCCAAAGCAGCACGGTCCACTTGGCTGTCTTGTTCGGTCCCGCAAAACCTGCTGACATGCTGCCACTCATCGCCGAAGCATACGGATTGTCAGTACGTGAGAAGCAAATACTCGACCAGATTGTCCGCGGCGCTTCCACGAAGGAGCTCGCGCGCACACTGCACATCTCCGCCTATACGGTTCAGGATCATTTGAAGTCCATCTTCGCAAAAACCGGGGTGTCCAGCAGACGAGAGCTGATCTGGCAATTGTTTACCCGATTTGGCGTACAGGCGAACTAGTGAAAACCTAACCAAAAGCCCCCTTCTTACAGCACACGCTGCCAGAAAGGGGCTTTTAAAAAGCTACTACTCGCAACCATTCATGTTGAAGCAGTCAAATCGAGATGAAAAATCAGCTCCTCGCCATACTCACCCGCAAATCTCCATCCCTGATCGACGAGTCCCGCCTTTTTATACAGTTGGATCGCCGGCGTATTCGTATGATGCACCGTCAACACGATTTCCTCTCGCCCCGGGTAATGCTCTCTCGCGATGTCAGCCAAGCCATGGAATACTCGCAAAGCATAGCCCTTCTTTTGATGGCGGGAATCGATCGACAATGATTTGAAAATAAGCGCCTGGTCATTTGGTGTGTAGGGATTGCCTGTGGATGGTGTGAATAAGGCAAAACAGCCGATCAGATGGCCTTGGTCGAAAACTACATACGGCTTATAATCAGGATTGTTTTGAGATGCTTCGATCACATCGACTGGTAAAGACGTGTAGATCGCTTGTTCTTGCGGCAAATCGTAAGCCATGATCGAAGGGTAGTCGCTTTGTTCGTACGGTCTGATAGTGAACATATCGATTCCTTTCTCTTCTTTCGGAAAAATTCGCGCAGCCCGGTATGTATTTGATTCATTTACTCGGCTTTTGATTTCTGCTCCCCTATTTTTTGATACAGCTTTTCGAATGCCAACCCTAGCTCTTCCTTCGGGATCATCGCATACCGATCGCCAATACTTACCTCGTAGGAGCTAGAAGATTCGTCGTCTTGTCTTACATAATGCGTGAAGCCAATCCCTGTTTCTTCACTAAGTGAGACCATGATACGCTCGAGCTCTTCTTTCGACAAATCTGCGTGCACATGAAACATGTTGGATACAGGTACGACCGGTCTCGTGGATATCCCCTGGCATTGGTTATAGAGTGCTGCCAGCTCTTTTGCATCCTCGTAATATTGACTGAATTTATGTTTTCTCTGCTCAAAATGGTATTCTGCCGTGACAATATACGGGTACAAACTAATCAGGTCCCCGCCATGTCGTCTTTTCCATACCTTCGATTGCTTCGTGAAGTCTTCATCCCCAGCCAGGATCGCTCCGGCAATTCCGCCTATCCCTTTGTAAAAGGAAACGTACACACTATCGAACAACGCGCATACCTCATCGGCTGTCTTCTGGTAATACGGCAAGATTTCCAAAAGCCGGGCACCATCCAGATGCAGACGAATTCCTTTTTTCCGACAATAACGGGAGATCGCCTCCAGATCCTCATACGCGGGCAGTTGTCCGCCGATCTCACGCTGCGGCAATTCCAGCAACAGGCACGCGATATCGTCGTCCATGCCAAGAACATCGTCCAGTTCAATCACTCTATCTTTATCCGCCAGCAAGACAGCCTCGATCTGATGCAGCTCCTTCAGCCCATCTTCCTCGTGAATCTCCAAGTGGCAGAGCGGATGATAGGCGACCTTTTTGATTCCCTTCTCATCGCACCAGAGGCGTAACGCGATTTGTTGGGCCATCGTACCGCTGGGAAAGAACACGGCAGACTCCTTGCCCAAATATTCGGCCATCTTGCGCTGAAAATTCTCGATGAGCTCGCCTGTTCCGTACATATCACCCTCTACATGCCCATCCACCCTGGACAGGACCTGCTGCAATTGATGGATGTCTCTCTTGCTGTGCCCAGCGATTTGATAAGTCGTCTTTTTAAATACTTCTCGCAAGGTTTTCGTATCGTTCATCTTGGCAGGGCTCCTTTTTCTTTCTCATCTTCAATCGCTTGATAGGCAGTAGTCCAGAAATCAAGGAAAGCACCAGGTGGTTGTGGTGAATCCATCAGACGTTGCGTGATTGCGTACCAATCGCCTCGACATGCACCTCACCTTTCCGATAAACCAGTGAGACCAGTCCTGGCAGTTCTCCGCGCTCGACATAGCCACTCAGCCTGTCATGCATGCGTCCGAGTCTGTCTAAAGAAAATGCTCCCTTGCTCATCCCTTAACCCCTCCGTCCCGTTTTCAAAAAACTCTCATGGAAGTGGTGGTTATTCTCGGATGCAGATGCTTCTTACTTCTAAAGATATCACATTTCACAAGCAGCTTATGTCGTTTGTTGTTTGACGTACAGATGACGATATTCACTCGGCGTCTTGCCCGTCATTTTTTTAAACAACGTGATAAAATACGGCGTATTCGGCATTCCTACCAATTGCGCAACATCCGCGATCTGGTTGTTCGAATGAGCCAGCAGCTCCCGCGCCCTTTCCATCCGCTTTTTCTGGATGTACTCCACGGGCGTCATATCCATGAGTCGCTTAAACGTCCGCTGCAAATGAAACGGACTGCCATGGCACATATCAGCCAAATGCTCCAACGTCAGCTTTTCGTTATAATGAGAATCAATATATTGTGTAATTTGTGCCACCCACTCACGATCAGGCAACCTCTCTCCCGTGGGCTTGCAACGTTTACATGGACGAAATTCTTCCCGCAGGGCTTGGCTTGCATGTTGGAAAACCCGCACGTTCTCCCTCTTCGGCGGCTTCGACTTGCACGACGGTCTACAAAAGATTTTCGTCGTTTTTACCGCATAAAAAAATTGATCATCGTAAGACGCATCGTTATGAATAATGGCATGCCATCGCTCATCGGTTACCCGTTCCTCCAACACATGTCATCTCCTTTGCCATAGCCGTTTTCGAATCGCTTGCTCTTACCGACAGTATACCCCCGCGCTACGTGATCCGTACTGCTAGAAGATTAAAATAGCAAGATAACGAAATGACAATATCGCTTTTCTTATTATAAAACTAGGAGGAAGTCAGACAGGAGGTTTTCGCATGACAAGCAGTCTATCCCACTCGGCTTGGGTCGATAATAGAGAAGAAATAATCTTGTCCGTGCCTACGGAATTCAGTTTTTCGCAAAATCTTCAATACTTGTCCAGAGCATCCAACGAATGCATGTTTCACATTCAAAACGGGCGCCTCTACAAAGCCATCCCGATGGAACAAGATCAACAAGTGGTCGAAATTCACGCAGATAACGAACAAGGATTGACTGTGCGTTTTCTCAGCCCTTCTTTGCCCACTGAAAAAGTCCGGATAGAGGTAGCTCGCTATGTCCGGGATTGGTTCGATCTCGATCGAGACCTGGTTCCGTTTTATGAGCTTGCCGCAGGGGATGCTCTTCTAAAGCAGGCCGTTGAAAAGTTTTACGGGCTGCGGACCATGGGCATTCCCGACCTGTTTGAAGCGCTCAGTTGGGGAATCATTGGACAGCAAATTAACCTGACCTATGCGTACACCCTCAAGCGGCGGTTGGTAGAGACATTTGGAAAACGGGTAGAGTTCGAAGAAGAGACGTATTGGCTTTTTCCCACAGCGGAGAAAATCGCCGGATTGACCGTCGCTGATCTGGATGAATTGCGCATGACGACCAAGAAATGCGAGTATTTGATTGACGTCGCACAACTCATCGTTGAAGGGAAACTATCGAAAGAGCTATTATGGGACGGAGGAGATTATCAAACCGCGGAGAAACGATTGACCAGCATCCGCGGGATTGGACCGTGGACGGCCAACTATGTGCTCATGCGTTGTCTGCGAATGCCCTCTGCTTTTCCCATCGATGATGTCGGCCTGCACAATGCAATCAAATTTTTACTAGGCAAAGAAAAAAAGCCGACAAAAGCAGAAATACGAGAGCTGTCAAAGGCTTGGACGAATTGGGAGTCGTACGCTACTTTTTATTTATGGCGTTTTCTTTATTAATCAAAGGAGGTTCTATCCTATGCTAAAAATAGGTTCGCACGTATCATTCTCCGGTAAAGGACTGCTAAATGCCGCCGAAGAAGCAGCCACTTATGGCTCGAGTACCTTTATGATCTACACCGGTGCACCGCAAAACACCCGCCGCAAGCCGATCGAGGACCAGTACATTACGGAAGGCAAAGAAGTAATGGCGAAGCAAGGCGTGGATGAAATTGTGGTACATGCCCCATACATTATTAACTTGGGCTCTTACAAGGACGATACCTATGAGCTCGCTGTCCGTTTTCTGCAAGAAGAGATTCGCCGGACCGACTACATTGGCGTCAAGAATATCGTGCTGCACCCTGGCGCATACACGGACAAGGATGCAGAGTACGGCATTGCCCGGATCGCAGAAGGCTTGAATGAAGTGCTGACAGGTGTCAAAGACACCAACGTGAACATCGCACTGGAAACTATGGCTGGTAAAGGAACGGAAATCGGTCGCAGCTTTGAGGAAATCGCGGCCATCATCGAGAAAGTAGAAGACAACAGCAGGCTGACCGTCTGCATGGATACGTGTCACATTCACGACGCCGGGTACGATATCGTCAACGACTTCGATGGCGTCCTGGAACAGTTTGACCGGACAATCGGCTTGGATCGTCTCGCTGTCGTTCACTTGAATGACAGCAAAAACTTCCGCGGAGCAGGCAAAGACCGCCACGCGCCAATCGGTGCGGGACTCATCGGCTTTGATGCGATGAATTACATCGTGAACCACGAGAAAATCCGCCACCTGCCACTTGTACTGGAGACACCTTGGATCAGCAAGGAAAAAGGCAATGAGCGTCCGATGTACGAAGCAGAAATCGCCCTCTTGCGCGGGGAAGTGGACAAGCGCTTCGGCGGCGAATTCATGGATCATGTGGAGCGCCTCGATTTCTTTTTCCGCAAACAAGATATCACCAGACGCGAGTATGTGGTTGGGATTTGGGAGCTGCTCAAAAACGACGCGAAGGCAAAGAAAGCCGATGGCCGCGAGCCAATGGAGCGCCTATACGATATGGTGAAGGAAGCGAGATTGTTCCCAGAACTCAACGAAGAGCAGATCAACCACCGCTTGACCGCCTACTTCGCGATTCCGAAATACTCGTAAGGTAAGAAACACTTTATGTAGGCTGACTGTGACTTCCTCCTTTTGGAGTGAACACGACACACTACCAATAAAGGAGGGAGCCATATGCCTACGCCGAAAAAGCCAGCACCCCAAGATGCTGACTCTGCCAAAACATACACCCTGCTCGGAGCTGATCGCTCCTTTTATCAAAGTGATACTCCGGGTACATTGGGGGGCTACCGGCCACGCAAAATATACGGCCGACTGGATTGCCCCTCTGCCATCAGAGCTATTACGCGAGGCGGTTATGTCCGTCATCGCGTATTTTTTGCAGATGAAGCTACTGCTATTGCTGCGGGATATCGGCCTTGTGCTGTTTGTTTGCGGGAGAAATATTTGCTGTGGAAAGTCCTTCCCCTTTAAGGTTTTAGAACACCTGCGGGGATTCGAAAGAGTACATAGTTGCCCGTCCACATTTGTGACGTGATGATCAGCTTCTCTTTCCCCCGTTCAAAAAAGTATCCGGCCCCTTCTTGCTGGATAAAGGTCCAGCCTTTTTCTGTCACTGCTCGTTTCATTGCTTCTGCCGCTGAAGCCTCATTCGCTTGCGGCCCATACCCATACCAATCGACGTTTTCCTCCGTCGTCAATTTGACGATGGCTCCCGTGTTTTCGTCCAACAGCTCCGTCACTTCTCTTTTTGACTTGGAATCGAATGGCAATGCAGGATACCCGATCAGAGAAACATTCGCGATCATGATGAAACAAAAGCCCAAGAAAAGTAGGAGGAACAAAACTTTTGCTCGCTTGTTCATGCCTATGCAACTACTCCTCTTCTTCGATAATCGCAACAGGACGCGCCCATCCCGCGCTCGCTCCTTTCACTTTTACAGGAAACACAGAAACGGTAAACCCGTAGGGCCTCGGCAATTGCTCCAAATTTGCCAGCTTTTCAATTTGGCAATACTCTTTCTCTTTTCCCACATAGTGAGCTGCCCATAAAACGCCATCGCGCGGATTTTGTTTATAATCAGCGGCTTGAACGGAAAACGGAATATCCCACCCCCACCCATCGGTTCCCATGACCTTGATTCCTTGATCGATCAACCAATGTGTTGCTTCGGCGGATACTCCTGCATGTGATTGAAAATAGTGCTCTGCATAGTATCTTTTATCCGCATCCGTCCTGATCAGGACAATATCGAACGGTTTCAGTTCGTATTGGATTTGGGCGAGCTTCTGTTTTACATCATTCGCCGTGATTTCATAGCCAGACGGCTTTTCACTAAAATCAAGCAGGACACCATCTCCGTAGAACCACTCCAATGGCAACTGATCAATCGTTTTCGCTGGCTCTCCCTCTGAAGTAGGCCAGTAATGCCATGGCGCATCTACATGTGTTCCTGTATGTGTCGTGAGTGTCACCGTTTCACTCGCCCAAGCCTTCTGTTCGGGAAAATCCGTTGGTTGCAATCCGAAATACTGGGCAGCCTGGACAGCCCCTTCTTCATGGCTATTGTATTGAATCTCAGGCGGAAACGGTTCTTTTGCCAGACGATCAAGAGGCACACTCAGATCAATGAACCGACGCGCTTTTCTATTCATCGTAGGATTCCCTTCTTTCTACCTTTGAATTTTCTGTATTTTCAATGTACTACCTGCCTCTACCAGCGTCAAATGAACATACGTAGCAAAAGGCCAGTACCTCGTCGTTATACAGGTACTGGCCTTCTTCATGGCGATTCTATGGGAATTTGTACTTCTACATACGTATCGCCCCCATGCGAGGATTGTAGATAGTTTTCTCTGCCTGGCTGATCTTTTTTGATCCGGTATTGATTGCCCTCTATCCATTTTGCCAAGTCAATACAGGCTGTCGAAGGAACGAATGGTTCTACGCGTTGAACCAGGGTGGCCATCATCGGCTCCTCTGGCAGCATACGTATTTCCAGCATGTCGGATGGCAAGGGAATGTCCTGTTTGAGCACATAGCCGATCTCCATTTCGAATGCCGTCTCATCTCTCTCCGATTCCTTCCACAAAACGATGGGAGAAAGCACCCCTCTCTGCTGCTTGCCTGCATAATGAGCAAGCCGATCGAAAAGCAGCGGAATCTCTTCCACCGTACCTTCCGCACGGAACGAGACAACTTTTTGGGCTTCGACTCGTTTAAAGACAACTTCTTGTTCTACGTACCCCTTTTGCTCGATCGACAGCAGACGTTCCTTGATTCGATTCAATCGTGCTTGCTCCTCCTCAAGTAGTTGTTCCATTTCCCTTTCTTTTTGCCTGAATATGCCTTGTAGTTGGTCCATGGACATCTCTTCATGAAGCAATTGCTGAATTTGCTGCAACGTAAACCCCAAATCCTTGTACATAAGGATTCGATTGAGTGTAACCAATTGCTCTGCTGCATAAAACCGATAGCCAGTTTCTTTGTCGATAGCCGCTGGCTTCAAAATGCCAATTTGGTCATAAAAGCGAAGCGTCTTTAAGGACACTCTGCTCAATCGGGAAAATTCACTGATCTTAAACATGGAAAAACCCCAATCTATCATTCCCTTGACTTTCCCCTGTACGGGAACGTTTATAGTGGAAAAAAATCATGCTTACAAAGGAGCAATGCGAGATGGATTACGACATTTTTCACTTGGGAGATGTTCGCTTGCAGTCAGGAGTGACACTGCCACATGCATTTATTGCTTACAAAACGTATGGCACGCTCAACGCAGCCAAGGATAACGTCATTATATTTCCTACATCGTTTGGAGACCAGCATTACCAAAACGAATGGCTCATCGGGGAGGATAAGGCTTTGAATCCGAAACAATATTTTATCATCATTCCCAACATGTTCGGCAACGGGCTATCGTCCTCCCCGAGCAATACAGCCAGCCCGTATGATCAGGCCCATTTTCCACACGTTACGATCTACGATAATGTCGTACTTCAGCATCGACTCATTACGGAGAGGTTTGGCATCAAAAAAATTGCGCTGGCAACCGGCTGGTCGATGGGGGCCATCCAGGCTTTTCATTGGGCAGCGAGCTACCCAGATATGGTTGAACGATTGGCTCCTTTTGCCGGAACCGCAAAAACATGGCCGCATAACATCGTCTTGATCGAAGGGATTCGAGCAGCATTGCAGGCCGATGTAGCTTGGAATAACGGGCTGTATACAGCATCTCCCGAGGTTGGCTTGCGTACCTTGGGACGCGTTTATGCGAGTTGGGGGTTTTCACAGCCATTTTATCGCGAGGAATGCTATAAAGCTTTGGGCTATGAGACACTTTCCGAATTTATCTCGGGATTTTGGGAGGAGAGCTTTGTTCATTCGGATGCCAATGATTTGCTGGCGATGATGTGGACGTGGCAGCATGCCGACATTAGCCAAAATGATAAATACAAGGGAGACTTTGAGGCGGCGTTACGAAGCATCCAGGCACGAACGGTTGTGATGCCTGTACGGACTGATTTGTATTTCACGCCAGAAGACAGTGAATATGAGACCAAGCACATCCCTAACGCTACCTTTAAACCGATTGAATCAATCTGGGGACACTTGGCTGGGTTTGGACTAAACCCTGCCGATACCGCGTTTATTGATGCCACCTTAAAAGAACTGTTGGGGACAAACTGAAAATACGAAGTAGAGGGACACCTATCAGGGTGCCCCTTCCTTATTTTTTGCAAGGAGTGACTCGACGGATTCAGCTATATCCTCCGACGTAACCGTTGTATTCATGATCAGAATAAAAATGCGTGCAAGCCCTATAGCGTTTCACATAAAATGGAATGGAGAAAAGAGGAGGGATTTCCAAATGGCCTCATTAATCTATCATGTTGCTGTATCGTTAGACAATTTCATTGCCGATCAAGGAATCATGGATGGAAATATTGAAAACACTCTCTTTTTATTTGAGGGAGAACATGTACCGGACTTTTTATCTGAAATTCAGGAATATGATGCCGTGTTGATGGGCGCCAAAACCTACGAGTTTGGGTTTAAATTCGGGGCCAAGCCGGGCGAACCAGGCTATAAGGGAATCAAGCATTATATTTTCTCAAACTCCATGCAGTTTGAATCCAATGCGGAAGTCGAGCTGGTCAAAGGCGATGCCATCGAATTTATTAAAAATCTCAAACAGCAAGAAAACGGCAAGCTATGGCTATGTGGGGGCGGTGAATTGGCAGGAGCGTTACTGGCACATCAACTGATTGATCAATTAGTGCTGAAAGTGAATCCGGTGATGGTCGGTGAAGGTATCCCGTTATTTGGAAGTGTGAAGCCACGTCTCAAACTCGAGTTAGTGGACATGAAGCAGTACGCGAACGGCGTAACGAAGCCTACTTACAACATTGTTTATATATAATCCTGCCTACTAAGAGCTTCCTTACCTTCTGTCATATAAAAAAAGATGGGGAATTCCCCATCTTTTGATTACGTTACATCCTGCAGCTCACGAGTTGGAACTTCTGCTGCTTTTTGAATTTCAATTTTCCTTATGCGATGCTTGTCTTTCTTTCTGATCGTAAAGACAAGATCAACGTATTGCCATTGGATACCTTCTTTGAGTGTCGGATTTTGACTGTATAGCCAGCCCCCGATGGTATCGAGCTCTTCTTCATTAATATTGGCGTTAAGCAAATCGTTAACCTCGGAGAGCAGTACCTTTCCGTCTACAATCACATGGCTATTCTCTTCCACGATTTCGATTTCGGCTTTTTCCTCCGCATCGAACTCATCACGAATCTCTCCTACAATTTCCTCCAAAATATCTTCGATCGTAACCATTCCGGAGGTACCGCCATACTCGTCGATCAGGATAGCGATATGCGTTCTTTGTTTCTGCATTTTTTTCAAAAGGTCTTTTACAGGAGTAGCTTCTGAAACCGTCAAAAACGGTCGGATGAGCTTGGAAATGTCCAAATTCGGATCATCGGCATAATTCAGAAAAAACTCTTTCGTGTTAATCATCCCGATAATATGATCTTTGTTTTGCGAAATAACCGGGAAACGGGTGTATTGCTCTTCTTTCATGATTCGAAGGTTTTCCTCAAGGGTATATTCCTTGTGCAAGCAGCTCATATCTGTTCGCGGAACCATAATCTCGCGTGCAAGCATCTCATCAAAAGCAAAGATATTGCTTACATATCCATACTCAGACTGATTAATTTTGCCGCTCTCATAGCTTTCCGTCAGAATGATTCGCAGCTCTTCTTCTGAGTGACTTTCTTCGTGCTCCTTGGTCGGTTTCATACCGAATGAACGCACGAGGAGAGCAGCAGAGCCATTCAGCACCCAGATTGCAGGGTACATCAATTTATAGAACCAAATAATAGGTTTCGCACACAGTAAGCTAACCGCTTCTGCCTTTTGGATCGCCACTGTTTTCGGTGCCAGCTCCCCGACAACCACATGTAGAAACGTAACGAGCGAGTATGCAATCACAAACGACAGAACTGCAACGACTTGTTCGGGTAAATACGGCGTAAGAAAAGGGCTAATGATACTTTCAATCGTCGGTTTCCCCAATACCCCCAAGCCAATGGCTGTCAACGTAATCCCCAACTGACACGCTGACAAATATCCATCCAGGTTACTAACTACTTTCTGAACAGCAAGAGCATTCTTTCTCCCTTCCATGACCAGTTGGTCTACACGGCTTGGGCGAAGCTTTACAATTGCGAATTCCGTTGCCACAAAAAAAGCAGTAGCAACAATCAGAAAAGCAATTAGTAACAAATTCATGGTTAGCAATATCCTATCCCCTCTTCATTAGAAGTCATACGTTTTCATTGTACGAAACTCCGCTCCTCCACATCAACGTTCGCTTATATCCAATTTCGTCTTAATTGTTTGATTATAGGCAGTTTTGCTATTTCAGGTCTCTCACCCTCACAATTGCTGACTACAGGCATAGCATACTCACTCATATCCTTCCCTGGCTCCCACTGTTTATTCGATGGTCCCCAGCTCCAACACGACCGGACAATGATCGCTTCCCATCACCTGTGAGTCAATTCCCGCCCCGACCAACGATGGAGCCAGTCTCTCAGACACGAGAAAATAATCAATACGCCATCCGATATTTCGTTCTCTTACTTTCGGCATAAAAGACCACCATGTATAAGCATCTGTCTGATCCGGATAAAAATATCGATAGGTATCCACAAACCCGGCTGCCAGCAATCTCGTCATCTTCTCACGCTCTTCAGGAGTAAAGCCGGAATTATTGCGATTCGACTTCGCATTTTTCAAATCTATCTCTTGATGGGCGACATTCAGATCCCCACAAACCACCACGGGCTTCTTCGCATCTAGCTGCAACAAGTAGCTCCGAAACCGCTCCTCCCATTCCAGCCGATAATCCAATCTCGACAGATCACGCTTCGCATTCGGGGTGTATACGGTGACCAGGTAGAAATCCTGAAACTCCAGCGTAATGATTCGTCCCTCAGGCTCATGGTCTTCTTCCAAGCCGTAACGCACAGATAGTGGTTCCATTTTTGTAAAAACAGCCGTCCCGGAATAGCCTTTTTTCTCTGCGTAGTTCCAATATTGATGGTACTCCTCGCCGATCTCCATCTCGATTTGACCTTCTTGCAGCTTCGTTTCCTGCAAGCAAAAAATATCGGCATTCACTTCTTTGAAGTACTCATAAAACCCTTTGTTCACGCATGCGCGAAGTCCATTTACATTCCAAGAAATCAATTTCATCATCGCTAATCTCCTCGTCGCTATTCGTTAGATTCCATGGTACACTATCTTTGTTTTCAATTATAGGAGGTTACGATGATGGACATCGCAATGGGCATCGCATTCATGAGACTTCGTTAAAATCGACAAGATCCCATGTAGGCTCAACCATTTTCAAAAAAGGAATGGGATGAGTTTATTTGTGTTTGATTGATTTTAACTATTCATAAATGAGGTGTTTTTGTTATGTCAAAAAACAATGTAGAGCACATGCTTGCACTCGCGAAAAATAACGGAATCCTTGTAGACCCAACTACCGTGAAGGTGAATGCATCCGGCTTAGACTTCCTTGCGATTTTTGCAAGTACGATAGACGGTGTTCCATGGGTATTACGCCAACCGCGACGAACCGATGTCGTGGAGACAGCTCGTTATGAGAAAAAGGTGTTAGACCTCGTTGCCAAACATCTACGTGTCGAAGTACCGGATTGGCAGGTTCACACCTCTGAATTCATCGCTTATCCGATCCTGGGTGGCACACCGATGGCGACGATCAATATGGAAACAAAAAATTATGAGTGGTATTTGAATCCTGAATCTCTACCTGAATTGTGCATCCAAACATGGGTGGAAGCATTGGTGGAATTACATGGTATTCATCATGATCTTGCTCGAGATGCTGGTATCCGCGTCAAACAGCCTAACGAAGCACGAGCAAGCCTTCGAGAAAAGATGAATGAAGTCAAACGCGTCTTTGGCGTTTCCGGGGCGCTATGGGATCGTTGGCAAGAATGGCTTGCGGATGATACATTCTGG
This sequence comes from Brevibacillus sp. MS2.2, assembly GCF_013284345.1. Lineage (NCBI taxonomy): Bacteria > Bacillati > Bacillota > Bacilli > Caryophanales > Paenibacillaceae > Brevibacillus > Brevibacillus sp. MS2.2. Next base: position 34,491 of record NZ_JABSUZ010000029.1, on the reverse strand, counting down.
CCTGCTCACTCTGCTCTTGTGCATGGTGACCTCCATCCGGGGCATATCCTGGTTGCTGAAAACGGCAAGGTAACGGGGCTCCTCGATTGGACGGAGGCCGAGGTAGCTGATCCGGCGACGGACTTTACGGTCTTTTACATGTTGTTTGGCGATTCTGGTTTGGCTGACTTCATCAAACGCTACGAAAAAGCAGGAGGCAATGTATGGCCGCGTATGCATGAGCATATCGTAGAAATGACATCCGTGTATCCCGTCATTCTTGCCACCTTCGCGTTGAAATCAGGGCTGGAAGAATTCAAGATCATGGCACGACAAGCTCTGGGTGTCGACGAAAACGGCAAAGAGATCTCTTCATAGATAAACGAACCACCGCCCCAGATTGGAGGCGGTGGTTTTTATGTAAATAGCTACATTGAGCCATTACTGACTTGGAGATAAGGTGTTACAATAAATCGGCTTATTTGGACAATCCTTTACTAAATAGATGGAGTGAATAGGATGAAGCGAGGACTTCTTATTGGCATTGGTGCTGTAATCGTAGTAGCAGGCGTGCTTTCCATTCCTGTTGAGGCAGGCCCCTCACCCGATACACGAATCATATTGGAGCATACGAACAAGACGTATATTTCACCTCCCTGTTATGAGCAAGCAAACAAAACCAACAATCTAGCCGAGGCCGATATTCAAAAAGCACAAGAATTGAATTATCAGCCAGAGTCCAGTTGCACGGCAAATTCACTTGCCCCCATCAAGCAACCGATTGCTTCCATACTCGCCGTAAATCTCGGAATCAAACAAAGCCAATGGGATTGGTAGATGCACTACGCCCCGTTTTCACGAATTGTTCAAGGAAAATAGCTAATCTGAGCCATCTCCTTTTATCAACGAAGTTTATATAATCATCTAGAACGTCATCGAGAGGAGTAACCCTGCATGCTATTTAAGAAGTGGAACCGTAACTTCCACCGCTACATCGGACTCATCGTTAGCCTTTTCTTGCTGATGTGGGCCATTACTGGTTTTCTCCTGTTAAATGTCCCTTGGTATCAGGAAAAAGCCACAGACTTGAAAACCACAATGATCGAGGTACCTGCCCAATCAGAAAAGCTAACCATTGCCTATGTGGGGGAGAAGTTAGTAGAAACGGGGGAATATTCTTGGGATGAAATCAGATCGATCGCAAAATCAGGTGACTCTTTCAAAGTGTACGTCAACAGAGATCCGATTCTGCGGCTGACTGTTTCTTCTGAAGGGCATATCACTGCCTTGAAACAAGATCCCATTTTAGATTTCTTCTACGGATTGCATGTGGGCGAATGGGAAGATCTTAACTATGTGACTGTGTTAGAGATTATCTCCATCTTAACGGCTTTTCTTGTCGTGTCTGGGCTTATTTATTTCCTGCCCAAACGCTGGTTTAAGAAACGTGAATCGAAAATATAAAGGCTTCGTCCATAAAAAAAGAGCGTTAGCTATAGCAGCTAATGCTCTTTTTTTGATTAATAATACGGAGAAATCATGATGTAAACAATGACACCCGTCGCACTGACATACAACCACATCGGCATCGTCCAGCGTGCGATTTTTTTATGTTTTTCCACCTTCATGTTGAGTCCACGTGCAGTCGTAATCAGCGCAAATGGAACGATAATCGCCGACAACAAAATATGTGTAATCAAGATGAAGTAATAAATCGGACGCAGAATCCCCTCTCCCCCGAAAGAAGTGCTAGGTGCCATTCCGTGGTAGATCACATACGAAACCAAGAAAAGCGCTGTTGTGGAGAAGGCTGCAAAAATATATCCTCGATGCATCTTAATGTTTTTGTACTTCACGATGGAAACAAGCGCGGCAATCAAAAATACAAAGGTGAAGCTGTTCATGACCGCATTAAAAAACGGCAGAAACGTCAGGTCGAGATGGCTGAAATCATTGTTCTTCGGCATGAAGTACAAGATGGCGATAAGCGTGTTAATCGCTATGGTGAGAATAACGATAATCGGTGTATAGTTGCGTTGTTTCATTCTTATGCTCCTTTTTTCTCAGATCATGAATGAGTATCCCGCTTTAGTCTACCCATTGACGAGCCCGGACATTGGCAGCCGAAGACGGTTAACCAGTCCAGTCATCCTAATGATAAACGAAGTAGGTATGCCGTACAAAGGCGATTTGATGAACAAAAAAAAGACCAACTACTGTTGGTCCCTTTCGCTATTTCTTGTTTGCTTGCTCGTCCAGCGGTACTGCCTTGTTTATTCCTAGTGCAAAGAAACTGATGACCACAATCGCCAAGAAGACAATCCCGGCAATCAGGGAGACGCGTGTCTCATCATTGATCCACATACCGATGAGTACCGTGATGAGAAAAGCAATGGTCAAATAGTTGGTCACTGGGGCAAAAGGCATTTTAAATGGATGGTTGTCCATTTCAGCTCCCTTTGCTTTACGGAATCTGATTTGACTGATCAAAATGACAAACCACGGAACCATACCAGGTAGTACACTCGCACTGTACACATACACGAAGAGATTTTCTGGAGCGATATAGCTTAAGATAACGCCAATACCTAGACCGAGCAGAACACCAATCGTACCTAACAACGGTACACCATTCGAAGACAGCTTCGTAAAAACTTTCGGGGCTTGGCCATTTACACCTAAGGTATACAGCATACGCCCTGCACTATAAATCCCGCTATTACAGCCAGACATGGCAGCAGTAATCACGACAAAGTTAATGAGACCTGCCGCTGCGGTAATACCAATTTTCGCAAAAGTAGCAACGAACGGACTGCCGATTGCCTGCAATTGATCCCAAGGGTAAACGGTTACAATAACAAAAATCGCACCAATATAGAAAATCAAAATGCGCCAAATGATACTTTGGATCGCACTTCTTAATGTTTTTTTCGGGTCTTTTGCTTCCCCTGCTGTAATCCCGATGAGCTCGACACCTTGATACGCCCCGATCACCAAGGAAAGAGCAAAGAAAAAGCCTGTCCAACCGCCTGTAAAGAATCCGCCATTCTCCCACAGATTCGATAATCCGATTGCGTTTCCACCATTTCCAATACCAAAGAAGATCAATCCAAATCCTGCAATAATCATCAAGACGATCGTTACAATCTTGATCATGGCAAACCAAAACTCAAATTCACCAAATGATTTTACCGAAACCAGGTTTGCTGCACCGAGAATCACCATCGCAATAATGCCTGGAATCCAAGGCGGTAAATCCGGGAACCAATACTGCATGTACGTCCCGACGGCAATGATCTCTGCCATCCCGACAATGACCCACTGGAACCAGTTACTCCAAGCCGTCATATAACCTGCTAACGGATGGATATACTTATGTCCAAAGGTCGCGAATGAACCCGTACTCGGTTCCATATACAACATTTCACCCATTGCACGCATGATGAAAAAAATAAAAATTCCTACAATTGCATAAGCTAGCATGACGGATGGGCCTGTCCACTTAATCGTGCTGGCCGACCCCATAAATAGCCCAACACCAATCGTACCGCCCAAAGCAATCATCTGAATATGACGGGCTTCCAGACCTCTCTTCAGTTCCTTGTTTCCCACGTAAGCTTCCTCTTCCTCTCTGCTGTTGGCGGTATTTTAGGAAAGCGATCATAGAAAGCATTCCTAATGGTTAGTAAAATTATTCCTCTGCCTTGCGTTGTGCTTCACTTCCGAATTGTTTGTTTATTTGTAAAATATATTTTCCTAACGTTAATTATTATATTCACTTTATAAACAATTTGTAAATCGATATATTCGAGAAAAATATAACCAAAAATATATTACTGAAAAAACATTTTCTTCTAAACTGGGTTACATGATTGAAAGCACAACAATCGCCGAGATCTCTCTCGATCGGTTGTTGTGCTTTTTGTCTCCTCGATTATTTAGGATTAAGCGCTCTTGCCATCGCATCTATATAGCTTTGGCTGGCGCGCTGGCTCACTTCTGCTTCGGGAACAAATACTTCAAAGCAGTGGTAGCAGCCGGGATACAGATGAAATTCTACGTCTACACCCGCTTGCGCAAGGCGCGTCACATATTCGATCGTCTCATCTCGGAACAGATCGAGCTGTCCTACGCACGTATAAGTCGGCGGCAGCCCCGCCAAGCTTTCTGCTCTCGACGGCACCGCATATGCGGATACCTGACTGTCCTCGGCATCTTTGCCTAGGTACATGCTCCAAGCAGCCAAATTGTTTGTCCGGTTCCAGGTTGCATTTTCCGCCTCAATTTCATAACTCGACGCTGTACGATTACGGTTATCGATCATCGGATACAACGGCATCTGGAAGATAAGGGCTGGTCCGCCTTTGTCGCGAGCCATTAAAGCAAGTGCTGCGGTCAGCCCCCCTCCCCCGCTTGCACCAGCAATCGCAACCCTCTCTAAATCGATGCCGAGTGACTCAGCTTCGTCTGTCATCCACGTTAAACCGGCGTAACAGTCATGGATGGCAGATGGATAAGGATGCTCGGGAGCCAGACGATAATCAACCGATACGACGACACAATTAGCCGCTTGTACAAAACGTTCGCACAGAACGTCATCCATGTCGGGATGCCCCATCACATAGCCTCCTCCGTGAATCCACAGCATAGCAGGAAGTTTACTACCTGTTCGCTGGACGGGCTCGTATATTTTAACTAGCATCTCTCCTGCTGCGCCCGGAATCATTCGACTTGTGGTACGGACGTGCTCCGACTTCACAATAGGCGGATTTTTCAGCATGTCCCTGCTCGAATCCAAATTTTCTTTGAGTTGAAAACCAGGGAATTTTGCTAATGTGTGCCTTAATTCCGGCAGTACTCGACGATGAAAATCCACGTAAATCCCTCCATTAAGCAAATGCTGATTCTTGCTGCGTCTCTGCTTCCCACTTGGTTATTTCTTCTCGCACCCGAGGGGCTACCTCTGTTCCTAAGAGCTCAATCGCTCTCATTACCAGTTCATGCGGCATCGTGGATATCGGCACATACATCATAAAGCGCGTCATGCCTACATGTTTGCGAAGGTGGATAATCTTTTGAGCAACCGTCTCCGGATCACCCACATACAATGCTCCTTCGAAGCTGCGTGCGGCATCGAAGCTAGCACGGTTATAATGCGCCCAGCCCCGCTCCCTTCCGATTTTATTCATTCCTGCTTGGGTAGAAGGGAAGAATGTATCTGCCGCCCGTTCCGTATCTTCTGCAACAAATCCGAGTGAATGTGACCCAACTGTTAATCGCGATACGTCATGACCAGCGTGCATGGCCACCTTCTTGTAAAGCTGTACAAGTGGCGCAAACTGCCGCGGACTTCCACCAATGATCGCCAGCATCAGCGGCAATCCCAGCAGACCTGCACGAACAACAGATTCCTGATTACCTCCGCTGCCAATCCATATGGGTAAAGGTTTCTGAACGGGCCGTGGATACACGCCCAAGTTCTGAATAGCTGGACGATGACCGCCCCTCCAGGTTACTTTTTCGGACGCCTGTATTTTCAGGAGCAGTTCCAAATGTTCTTCAAACAGCTCATCATAGTCATTCAAGTCATAGCCGAACAGGGGAAAAGACTCGATAAAGGAACCCCGTCCCGCCATAATCTCTGCCCTTCCATTTGAAATGCCGTCGAGTGTAGCAAAATCTTGAAAAACACGCACTGGATCAGCCGAAGAAAGCACTGTCACTGCACTGGTCAGCCGAATCCTTTTTGTCAATGGCGCAGCCGCAGACAGCACCATTGCTGGAGAAGAAGCAGCATAATCCTTGCGATGATGTTCACCTATGCCAAATACATCAAGCCCAACCTGATCAGCGAGGACAATTTCCTCGACAACTTCACGCAATCGCTGTGCGTGGCTTATCACTTCACCTGTCTGAACATCCGGTGTCGTTTCCACAAACGAAGTAATCCCGATCTCCACAGACAATCTCTCCTTTATCTTCACTTCGAACTATTAGCACATCCCTTTGCAAACTAGCGTCTGGTCACTGCCCAATACACCAGAGCCAAAGCACTGACTGCGGCTCCGAGCAAGCATACTCCCTCCCAACCAAAATGCGCATATGTATAGGTCGAGGCAATAGAGCCAGCAGAAGAGCCGATCGAATAGAAAACCATATACCCGGCCGTGAGCCGACTCCGCGCCTCTGCACCCAAGGTGAAGATCATACTTTGATTCGTAACATGCACGGCCTGTACCGCCAAATCAAGCAAAACGATACCGATCACCAAGGCAACTAACGACTGTTCTATATAGCTGATTAACAGCCACGAAAGTAGCAATAGGCTCAAAGCGATGCCCGTCGTTCTCTGTCCGTAACCGCGATCTGCAAGCTTCCCTGCCCTTGCTGCAGCTAACGCTCCGGCAACTCCTGCGAGACCAAACGCCCCGATTGCCGTATGCGACAAAGATAATGGAGGTGCACTCAGAGGCAGTACCAATGGCGTCCACAAAATACTAAAAGCAGCAAAAATCAGCATAGCCAGAACAGAGCGAATACGTAATAGCCGTTCTTGTGCGAACAACATCAGTACCGACCTAAGCAACTGGAGATAGGATAGCGGTTTTACCTCCCGCTCTCTATTTGGCAATACCCGAAATAATACGCAAACCATTATCAATAGAAATGCAGCAGAGACCAGATATACAGAACGCCACCCCGCAAGATCTGTTAAAACTCCTGCAATGGTTCGCGCTAGAAGTATGCCAATCACGATTCCACTTGTAACTACTCCAACCACTCGTCCTCGCTCAGCGGGGGCAGCCATTGTCGCCGCGAATGCAACAATCGTCTGCGTCACAACGGCAAGCAATCCTATTGCAGCTATCCCTGCGAATAATACCTTACTGGTGGAGGCAGTCCCTACGATAACCAGCGCTACCACAGATAAAAACATCTGACCGATAATCAAGCGGCGCTGGTTCAATAAATCGCCCAGTGGCACAAGCAATAACAGTCCTACTGCATAAAAGATTTGTGTAAGGGTGATCAGAAGCCCAATGATGGAATAGTCAATTCCGAACTCACTCGACAAACGATCAAGTAGTGGCTGCGCGAAGTAGATATTCGCAACGGACATCCCGCAAGCAACCGCAAACAATAGTGTTACATAGCGAGGCATGGGAGAGCCTTGCACTGAATCCGCCTTTCTATCGGCTTTGGCCGTTACTTTTTCAATAACTTCCTCCATCTGATTTCACCTTACCTCCTTTAGTTTACGTTTCGGGCAAAATAACATACCGATCAGTACGTTATTTTGCCCAGTAAATATATCCCACCATTTCTTTTTCTGTCAACACCATTCTTTTTACACTAGGATAAACCGCCCTGAAATTGACAAAGCAGATGAAAAACAATAAAATATAAAATACCATTCAGTACAAAAAATATTGGTCGTTACATAGATTCAAATACATGAGTAATGAAAGGAACTCTTTATGGCAAGAACACGCGAATTTGACGAAGAAAAAGTACTAGAAGCAGCTATGCAGCTCTTTTGGGAGAAGGGGTATGAAGCTACCTCATTAAGTGATTTAACTTCCCGTATGGGTATCCAGCGCCCCAGTATTTACTCAACCTTTGGTGACAAAAAAGAATTGTTCGAAGCCGCACTACGCAGATACACGATGTCTCGTGCTTCCGAAATACGAACGAAGCTTCAAAACCAGCCATCCGTAAAAGAGGCATTTCGCCATTTTTTTAAAGAGGTAGCCGACGAGGAATATACGGAAGGTCTCAGCCGAGGATGCTTTTGCATTAATACCATGGTCGAACTTGCCCCTCATGATGAAAAATTTGAGATTTTGACAAGGGAACACCAAATGTACCTCTCTGTTATCTTTCAAGAAACGATCGAGCGAGGTATCCAAACAGGTGAACTGGATTCGAGTATAGACGCGAAAGCTACCGCACAAGCGCTTATCGTATCGTTAATTGGACTGACCGTAATCATGAAATCTCGCCCAAATCGATCATTTGTTGATAATTCGATAGAAGTTACACTTACATTACTTAGGTAACCATATGGATCAACTTGGACAAAAAAAGACCAACATATGTTGGTCTTCTTTCTCTTTATCACTACAACTACTGTTAGCGCTCCAATTTAAAACGCTGTACCAAAGACTGCAACTCTTCCGCAATGTTAGCAAGATGCGCTGCCGAAGCCGCCACTTCCTCCATCGAAGCATTCTGTTCTTCACTGGCTGCTGCGACTTGGTCGACCTCTTGGGCAGTGGCTTGGCTCATGGCGCTCGATTCACCAAAGGCAACAAGCATCGATGTATTTGATTGCATCAGTCCTTGGCTGACGCGAGCTACTTGCGCGAGGTGCGCGTCAATGCGGTTAATGGCCTCATACATCTCCGTAAAACGCTGCTCAACCGATTGTGTCAAATCACTTCCCGCTGTAGCAGAATCCACGCCTTCCTCCGTGCGTCTAACCATGTGAAGGACCCGATTCTGAACGTCGCTGATCAGACTGTCGATCTTTTCAGCAGCAGAGCCTGTCTGATCAGCCAGCTTGCGTACCTCATCAGCGACGACAGCGAACCCGCGGCCTTCTTGCCCGGCACGCGCTGCTTCAACAGCAGCATTCAGCGCAAGCAAATTCGTCTGAGAGGCGATATCCTGGATGAAATTCGTCACCCCGCTAATTTCTCCAGCAACCCGTTTTAATTCCTCCATCTCATCTTTTGAACGAGTGGAATGCTCCACAATCATATTCACCTGTTGTCTCGCCGCTCCGAGGGACTCCTCTCCAGTGCTGGCCAGACCTGTAATGAGCTGCGACATTTCCGTGCTCTCACGCAGAATGCGGATGGCATCATCCAGCTCCTGTTGCGCTTGCGTCGCCGATTGCTTCACCATATCTATACTCTGATTCATATCGGAAGACATGGACGCTATTTCTTGCATAGAGGCAGCTACTTGTTCAATCGTTTGCACGTTCTCCTCCGAATTCGCAGACAGGTGCTGGGAGGAAGCAGAGATTTGCTCGGAATGATCGGTAATTTGACGCAGGACATCCGACAACGATTGCGACATCGTATTAAAGTTGGATTGCAGCTGCCCTATCTCATCCGTTCTTCCACTTTCAATAGACCGGACTGTCAAATCCCCCTGTGCGATCGAGTCGGTCAGTTGCTTTAATTGCAGAATTGGTCGCACCGTGCGTTTCATAAATATCCAAACGAACAGGGCAATGAGGGCAAGCAAAAGAACGATGAACAAGAACGAAGTACGCATCAGTGGCCCCGTTTTTTGATTGATTTCACTCCAATCAATTACGGAAACGACGTTCAAGCCGAGCGAATTTTGCTTGTTGAAATGATAATACTCACGAAGCTCGTTATCATCCATTTCGAAAGAACCCTCCGCTTGATCACGCATCACTTGGAAGCGCTCGTCTTCAAGCGGCTTACCTTGCGGGAATCGCGGATGCGACAGTGTTATGTTGTTCTGATCGAACAAGCTCACATATCCCTTTTCTCCAATCTTGTACGTCTTTACCAGCTCGTTTAAGTGATCAATAGAAACGTCGATTCCCGCTACTCCTTTACCGTCCGGGAGCGTCTTGGCAAACGTAATCACGTAGCTTCCGCTTATCGCGTCGATATAAGGTGGCGTCACAACGACCTGCCCTTTATGCTGTATCGCCTGCTTGTACCATTCACGGGTAGTTGGGTCAATTTCCTTTTTCGCCGAGTTGTAGTATCGATTGTCGTAGTACATGAATGCAGCCAAAACATTGTCGATATCTTTCTCTATATTGCGGATGCGATCATAAATATACGTATCCGCACTTTGTCCCGGCGAAACTTGAACATCCGCAAAGCTATCGATCGTAACAGAATAATCCTGGTACGAATTATTCAGTACTTGTGTAATCATCGTAGTAACCGATTCGATTTGAGACAACAATTCGCGCTCTAACTGGTTGCGTGCCAGTTGTGTCAAGGTCAGGCTCAGAACGACAGAAGGAACAACAATAAGCAAGACGAGTAATAACAGGATCTGCTTAGATAGCGATGCTTTATAACCAGTAATCATTTTCTTAATCATCTGTGATGACTCCTCTCTAGTGAATTAAAATAACGAGTTGCAACGCAAACAACGCCTCACCGGTTGTCAGAAGGCGCGTTCCTATCAGGCCAGATTCATCCCTATGTCCACCTTTTCCATATGGACATTTCTGCAAAGTATATTTTCCCTGTTAGTACCTATTTGAAACTTCACGGCATTAAATAAGTAATATTTGGTAAATTACTATCCGATACAAATAATAGCCAAACATCAGTAATCCGCATTCCGGATTGGCTGCCGTTTTGGCCAACGACTCGATTCATGAAAGGAGGTAACCTCATTCATGTTGTCTGTTACAACTAGATACGCCGTAAGCTCGTCTGTCCAGTATAGAAGCGCAGGAAATCACCCACAGACGAAAGCACTGGGGCACGACAGTAACAAAAAGCAGGATCATGTAACGATTAGCCAGCAAGGCCTACAGCTAAGCAATGGGAACAACGCCCTCAATAAGAATAAGATGCTGCAAAGCCTCATGGAACAAAAGCAAGCGATGCTGGAGAGACGGAACAACTATTATGCGGATGCGGTTGAAAAACTGACAGACCCGAAAGTCATGAAAGAACGACTGGATGAGATGGACAAACAGATCGAGGAAATCGATACGCAGATGAAGCAAATTCAGTTGGAAGAACAACGCAAGGCGAGAGGCACAGATGAAGAGAGCAGGGAACAGAAAGCTTCTGATTCCGCCCCCCAACAAGATGACTCACCACATTCCTCACCTACCCTCCACGCTGTTTTAACGGCAACCCACGATCTCAAGAATGTACATAGTGTTAAACGCGCTCAGATTACCTTGGAATTAGAGGCTAAGGCGTGGGAACCTGCATCAAAGGACGGAGATTTTACGAGGTCAGAAGAACTGAAGCGGAAAGCCGAGGGCTTAAACGGCAAGCTGCTGAAGATGACGGCCGAGATCGAAAAAAAGCTTGAGAATTCTCAAGAGGCTAATCAGGTAGAGCGTTCTTCTAACGACAAGCAATTAGATGAGCAAAAGAAAAATCCTTACCTGCAACAGCGAATGGAAAACCAACATGTATCTGGATCTACCATCGATTGGATTGCATAACTTGTAAGCGAAAAACCTCCTTCCGCTACACATTAGTAGCTCTGGAGGTTTTTTCGATTGGTTTTCAGAGGAAAAATACCGGGAAATCTAGGGCAAATGGCTATTCATGTGGCTGTTAAACAGTTGTTTGAAACTACTCAGTTGTTCACGATACCGTTTCATCCACACTCGTCACAGCTACATTTTTCATCATATAATGAATTATTGATATATCAGCAACTCCCTACCTACCAAACATACGGAGCTGGTTAACCATATGAATATCCTTGTAACCGGAGCAACAGGTTTTCTCGGAAAAAAACTATCCCATGATCTATTAAACGAGGGTCATACCCTTTACTTACTCGCTCGAAATGAAAAAAAGGCAAACGATTTGTTACATAGCTTTGCCGAAAAGCACCGGGCACAGGTACATATTTTGCTAGGTGATGTTTCGAAAAAAGACTTGGGCGTCTCTGAAAATGATCTGGGACAGCTCAACCAAAAAATAGAGGCAATGTACCATATTGCCGCATACCTTTCCTTCGATCCCGCTCAGAAACCGCAGACGTACGAGGTAAATGTAGAGGGAACAAAAAATACATTACAATTCGCAGAAGCCATTCGCTCCCCCCGCTTTATCTATGTGAGTACGGCTTATACTATCGGCACTGAAACAGAAGGACAAGAAGCGCTGTACAACCCGGAACGCTCCTTCGTGAACAACTACGAAGAGACAAAATGCTTGGCAGAGCACCTCGTCTTCTCCTACAGCGACAAAATGGAGACCATCATTGTCAGACCTTCGATCATTATCGGTGATTCCAAAACAGGCGAAGCCGATACCAATTTTGGTTTGTATGGATTACTAAAAGGTCTTCGCGTTCTGAAAAGAAGAGCGTCCCGAGCAGAAGGCTGGGAAAATCAAAAGTACCGAATTTTGGTGGATGTCGACGTGAACTCGAACCTCGTCCCCGTTGATTATGTCTCTTCTGTCTTGCTCGCTGCACTTACCCATGGTGAGCATAAGGAAATCTATCACGCTACCAATCCTGTTCCACCGACCCAACAGCTAGTGGTGGATTGTATCAAAGAAGTCTTGGATTTTCCTAATTTAGTTCCTGTTCCATTCGAAACAACCGAGCTGTTATCTGAAGAAGAGAAAGCCTTTAATGCTTCTATGAGCTTGTTCCATTCGTATTGGAAGCGGAGTATTTCTTTCCCGAATGACAACACCAAGAAACTGCTGCAAAAAGTGGGTCAAAGCGAATTGCAGATGGATAAAGAGATGTTACTTGCGATTATGAGTGGATTTCAGAAGCAGGCTGTTCTTAGTTAGTGCAGATGAAAACCCGGATGATTAGTTTCCTCAAAACAACAGGCCACCCTTAAAGGATGGCCTGTTGTTAAGATCGCGTCACTGACGGAACCGTTCCTTCGAGCCTGTGTCTTTTGAGACTGGCAATCAGCGGTTGCTGGACCGTGTTTCGTATGCGCCTGGTTTATGTCTAACTTTTTCTCTTAACATCGCCTGTAAAATCAGTGCAGCAACGATAGCAATCACCACGCCAAACATACCTAACCAAGTGATTGACGATAAGGATACTTGATCAACAGCGATGCCTCCAATTCCAGCCCCTGCCGCCATCGCCAGTTGCATCATAGATTGGTTCAGACCAAGCATTACCCCTGAATTATTCGGTTCAATCCGAACCAAATTATACTGTTGTGTTGGCCCGGAAGACCAAGCAGCGAAGGACCATAATACCAATATCGCCATCACCGTAAACGGTTCATGTGAGATAGATACGGTAATCGAGAGCAAAATGAGAGCTGCAACGTGCAGAACCATTCCACCAAGTAATGTAGAAAATACTCCCCATTTGTCCGTACTGTAACCACCGAATTTGGAACCGATCAGACTAGCTAAACCGAATGCCAATAAAGCGCTACTCAACAAATTTTCACTTATATCAGCGGCTTCGAGAAGATAAGGAGATATATAAGTATAGGCAATGGAATATCCACCTAGCCAAAAGAACGTAACCGATAAACCAAGCCCGACTTTCGGATTTTTCAACAATGATAATTGTTTCGAAAGAGGTACGGGTTCATCTCCTTTTACTCGTGGGATCGTGCGGGACAGGACAAACATTGCCAAAAGTCCTGCCAGTGCAATAAACCCGAATACAAATTGCCATTCAAATGCGGCTGCCGCTACTCGTCCAAGGGGAACACCGATAATTAAAGATGCTGTAAATCCCATAATGACAGTTGCGATCGAACTTGCCTGCTTGCCTTCAGGAGAGATCTTGGCCGCGATATCTAACGCAGTCACAACCACCATTCCAGCACCTACAGCCATGATCACACGGGCTATAATAAAGAATTCAAACCCCGGAAGAGCGAACGACAGTATATTGGCAACTACGAAAATTCCTAGTGCACTAACAAGAAGCCTCCGCCTATCCATTTTTGCCGTTATGGCCATCATCACAGGAGTTACAATGGCATAAACAAATGAAAATATAGTAACCAGCTGTCCTGCCGCTGTAATGGAGATGCCCATAGTATCCGAGATCTTATCCAGGATGCCTGAGATCACATACTCTGAAGTACCCACTAGAAAACTGACCAATGACAAAAAGTAAACCTTCCATGTATTCGACATGAATAGCACCCCTCAAAATTTAAACATATTAAGATATGTCGATATGAAGCTTGAAATAAAACTGAATACTGCATGAAGCATTCAGTTTTATTCGATCATATTTGATTGCTAAAAAAAGCGCCTATTTCACGTATTTTTTCTTCGTCCCTGGTATAGTACGTATATTTTCCAATACGCTCCGTCTTGATCAGCCCAGCGCGTTGGAGAATGGACAAATATTGGGACGCAGTTGATTGGGTCATATTCAATTTCTCTGTTATTTGACTGACGCATACCCCGATCTTTCTCATATCAACTCCTTCATGGGGTGTAAAATGTTTTTCAGGCTCTTTTAACCAATGCAGAATTTGGAGTCTAGACTCGTTGGACAGCGCTTTAAAAATTTCAATTGGATCCATACGCATTATTATATCGAGAATTGTCGATGTGTCAAGAGTTCATGCCATAACACCGCATGCTGTAGAGCGGCAGCCGAGTTAGTTGGTGTGTGCGACAGCGCGGATTTCAATCAGTTGGTGAGGAAACGCAAGACCCGACACGCCGATGAGGGTAGCAGCCGGACGATGGTCACCGACATACTCTTTGTACATACTGACGCACTGCTCGAAATGCTCTTGCGGATTTGTCAGAAAGACCTCCATCTCAGCGATGTTCGACCTTGTGACACCAAATCCGGCCAGCACGCGATCGAGATTCTCCAGCGTCTGCCGGGTCTGTGTCTCGATATCGCCCTCGCCAACGAACACACCCTGCATATCGTGGGAAAATTGCCCCGAAATGTAGATGGTACCATTGACGCTATAACCTTGTGTGACGCCGAAACCTTCTTCCCAAGCAACACCGTGATTGTAGGTTTTACCATGAGTCATTTTATTCTCTCCTTTTCTCAAAGTAAGGTTAGAATAAAATGAGATCAAATAAAAAAACAGTACGCACTTTATTGATAGCTACTACCAGAAAGGATAGTGTAAAAAATGAGCATGGCTGAATATAAGGGAAAAGTTAAGAATATTCAAGATACACCTTTTGGTTATACATTGTCCGTCATAGGTGGCAAATGGAAAATGGTTATTCTTTACCTCCTGGCAGAAAACCAGCCGGTTCGCTTTAATGATCTGAAAAGACAGATTGGAGCTATTACTTATAAAACATTGAGTTCCCAACTGAAAGAATTGGAAGCAGATGGTATGGTGACGCGGAAAGAATACCCTCAAGTTCCTCCTAAAGTCGAGTACAGTCTCACACATAAAGCGGAAACACTATTACCTGTTTTGGAAGAGTTATGTGAGTGGGGAGTAAAGAACCAAAACCGCTAAATGGACCAGACTGCTGAACTCACAACATCTTCTCAGGAAACGTTACTTCAAAATAAATCAACCGACTCCGATTCCTCCAGGTTGGGTCATTCCAACCGCTACACCAGACTTTTGTATGAATAACAATGACACCCACCCGTGAGAGCGGGTGGGTTTTTTCACAAGATTTCGTCCTTACTGGTTCAGTGCATCAAGCGAAGTGCGAACATGATTGGCAAACGAATAGTTATTTTTAGCATCCCAGTTGATAGACCAGGTCATAACTCCATGGAACTGCGGATAACCTGCTGGATTTTGGAGCTTGTAAGCTCCTCCAAATGACGTGCCTTTTACCAAGTATTGAAGGGCTTTTTGGATATCGGCTGGAGACGTATAGCCTCCCCCGGCAGCACTTGGAGCAGAAGGTAGCCCGATAGCGACTTGGTTCTCTCTCAAAGCTGGAAACATGTTGTTAGGGTTACGACCGATAGGGAATCCTTTCAATAGCATTTCTGCCATCGCTACTTGGAAATCAGCCGTTCCTTGCTGATACGTACGACCATCTAATGCTTCTAGCGCACCAGAATTATAGTGTTGCACGTGGATATAATTCATTCGATCGCGAAGAGCATGAATCACAGGTAGATAAGCGCCCCACGGCCCACCATAGGAAGCGTAACCTCCTTGGACATAAGCCGTTTCTGGTGCCATTGTCAAAATGAAAGATGGGCCAAATGTATCCGTGATCGTCTGAGTCGCTGAGATTAAGTTTATAATTTTTGGTGTTGTCGGATTTCTAAAATCAGTGTCCCCCGCATTGAGCGACAGGGAGCTTCCTTCCAGATCAATATCCATACCATCAAAACCATACGTTTGAATGATCGAGGTCATCGAGGTAATAAAATTTTGTTTGGCAGCTTCCGTCGTTAGCTCGACTGTCCCATTCGCTCCGCCAATCGAGATAAGGACCTTCTTCCCCTTTGATTTCAAAAAGGCGATATCCGACTTAAATTCCTCAATGGATGCATTGAACGGCACGAATCCCATTGTCGCATGATCGCCACCGACTGGTTCTGCGAATGCAACATTGATTACATCGTATTTATCTGAGACATCTCTTAGCTTGAGTACCGTAGAACCATTGTCAAAATTATGCCAGTAGCCGATCAAAACTCGTTTGGACACCGGTTCAGTTGGGGATTTGGATAAAGTGGTTACCGTTAGCGAAGCGCTGGGTGGGGATACATTACCTGCGGCATCTTTTGCCTGTATCTTGAATGAATAGGTCGTATTTGCTAGAAGCCCTGTCACGGTATAGGATGTTGTATTCGCTGTACCAGCGAGTGTATCTCCGTTGTAGACGAGATACTCCTGAACAGCCATGTTATCCGTAGAAGCTGTCCAAGATAAGCTGACCGAACTACTTGATATCCCTACTTCACTAAGATTTGTGGGGGACGTAGGTGGAATGGTATCGGGAGCAGACGGACCTTGCAGTTGCCACAGTGTCGGTACGTTAGGCGGTTCCCATCCGACAAGCGATGTATGAGCAAATGTACATTTGTAATCTTGCCCTTGATACGTAACCATGTCGCCTAAGTTGTATGCGGTGTTAGGAGTCCACGGTGTCATGGCGTGAGAAGACTGCGGGAATATAGAAAAGATTAAGATAAGCGACAGTACTACCAAAAATCCTGTTTTTCTTATCAAATACATCAAACAAATCCTCCTTCATTTTTACTTGCAATAAAAAAGAGTGTCCTTTACATCTTTGCTTAACCCCCCTCATACAGATGAGCTAATATAAAGATATCCTTATATTTGGAAAAGATGTATTTTTTTGATTTATATATGCATAAAAAAACCTCTTTCGAGGCTTTTCGAAGAGGTGCGACCGCGTTTTTGCGGAAAATTTTCTTACGCTCCAGAATTTTTAAGCGTGATCCAGTGGCTCGGCATTGACAACGTTTTCACAGAATAATAGAATACATTTACGACAAGTTAACTATGATGGAGATTCGGAGACTCATACTTTTTGGCACTTTCATTTTTGAAAGCGCCATTAAGGTATGGGTTTTTTTACGTATATCGCCATCCTAGTTAGAAATAACTTAGGGGGAGGATTAAGATGCTCAAACTGTTTAAGCCTGCACCGCCTATTGACAGATTGCCTGACGAACAAATTGATTCTGAGTATAAAAAGCTCAGGCTTCAGGTGTTTCTCGGAATCTTCATCGGTTATGCGGCGTACTATCTCATCCGCAAAAACTTTTCGCTCGCCATGCCTTATTTGATTGAAGAAGGATATACAAAATCAGAGCTCGGTTTTGCATTATCCGCCATTTCGATTTCCTACGGGATCAGCAAGTTTGTAATGGCCATTTTTTCAGACCGAAGCAACCCGCGAATGTTCTTGCCTGCCGGTTTGATTCTTTCTGCACTTATTAGTTTATTGATGGGCGTTGTTCCGTACTTCACCTCATCCGTCACGATCATGTTTGTGATGCTGTTCCTGAACGGTTGGTTCCAGGGAATGGGCTGGCCTCCATCCGGGCGTGTCCTTGTACACTGGTTTAGTGTAAGTGAAAGAGGAAACAAAACAGCCATTTGGAATGTAGCCCATAACGTTGGTGGAGGATTGATGGCCCCCCTCGCTGTGGCAGGTGCAGCGATGTTCACCGGGCTTTCGGGTAATACCGCTTCCGGGTATGAAGGCGTATTTATCCTGCCTGCTCTGGTTGCCATTGTCTTTGCATTCATTACGTATTTCTTAATTCGCGATACTCCGCAGTCAGTCGGCCTGCCGCCTATCGAAGAATATCGCAATGACTATCCAAACAAGGCGAAGAAAACGTTTGAAACAGAGTTCTCCACAAAAGAAATCCTTTTCAAATATGTATTGAACAACAAATGGGTTTGGGCAATCGCAATTGCAAACATCTTCGTCTACTTCGTCCGTTACGGCGTTTTGGACTGGGCTCCGACCTATTTGAGTGAGGAAAAAGGCTTTGATATGAGCAAGTCGAGCGTTGCCTACTTCTTGTACGAATGGGCAGGTATCCCGGGAACGCTCCTGTGCGGCTGGCTGTCCGATAAATTGTTCAAAGGCCGCCGTGGACCCGCAGGGTTTGTCTTTATGCTCGGGGTATTGATTGCTGTTCTGGTCTACTGGTTCAACCCACCTGGAAATTCCGTAGTCGATATGATTTGCCTGATCGCTATCGGTTTCCTGATTTACGGTCCAGTCATGCTGATTGGTTTGCAAGCCCTTGATTTTGTACCAAAAAAGGCTGCTGGAACCGCTGCAGGGCTGACGGGTCTGTTTGGTTACCTGGGCGGTACCGTCACAGCGAATGCATTGATGGGGGTTATCGTTGATGCCTCCGGCTGGGATGCAGGATTTATGTTGCTGACAGCTTCGTGCGCATTGGCTGCTCTTGTTTTTGCCCTTACATGGAATGTGCGGGGGCAGGAAGTCGTTAAAAATCATTAAAATAGTAAAAAGAAGGATGAAAATCGTTGTGATTTTTATCCTTCTTTTTTTATGGCATGAATAACCAGTTCTTTCCTAGTATCCAGCTCAGAGATCAGACAAAATTACGTAAGTATTAGCCCCAAGCTCTACATCTCTCCTTAGGTATAATTCTACAGATCATTTCCCTTTATTTTGATTTATTCACTTGTCTCGGGTCTTGTGCCATACCTCATTTGTGTTCCATCACCAATTTCCCTACTTCATTTACTTCCCAAGACCAATCCGTCCCGTCTTTTTTTGAGGGAGAACATGATGATACCCTGAAGAAATTGCTATCATATCCGTTTGCCCAGCGACTTTTGCAGGGATCATATGTTGCAAACGTTGAAATAAGGTGTTATATTAATTGACGTATCAATTATTGATACGTCAATTAATATCAAGTCATCATGCTCAACTGACTGTATGTTGTCATTGCTTGTGGATATATGACTGAGTTCCTACTCATCTTGCCCCCGGGAGGCATTTTTCATGACACGCAAGGAATTTGAAGAGGAGCACATACTGAATCTGCTCATCGGATTAACCAATAAAATAAGTCCCAAGTTCGAACGCTGTACCGGAATCAGCTCTACTCGCCTTGCGATCTTGCAAATCCTTTGCGAATGCAACGAAATCAATCAATCCCAGCTACAAAAGCACATCAATATCGACAGTGCTGCCATTACACGCCACCTGAAGCAACTTGAAGCGGATGGTATGGTGACCCGACACAAAAATCCAAATGATAACCGCGAAACCTTCGTTCGTCTATCTGAAGAAGGACATCATCGGATTGAAGGGTACAAAAGCGAGAAACGAAATTTTATCCAACAGATTCTGGAAGGCTTTAGCGAGGATGAAACGCAGGTCTTAACTGATTTTCTCAAACGGATGCAAAACAACATTTGATTGTTCAAGAAAGGAGTCTGTTTTTACATGATAAACACAGTACAAAGAACAAATGATTTTCGTGAAATCACGTTTGGTCGTCGTTCTGTCAAACTTTATGATCCTGAAATAAAAATCAGCCGCGAGGAAATGATTGAGATTCTAGCGGGAGCTACACGCGCTCCATCTTCAGTCAACATGCAGCCTTGGCGCTTTGTGGTTATCGAAAGTCAAGAAGGGAAAGAAAAACTTGCAGAGCTGGCACGCTTCAACAAAACGCAGGTACTCACCTCTTCCGCCGTTATTGCCGTATTCGTCGACATGAAAAATGCAGAATATATGGATGAGATATTTGGAAAAGCTGTCGAGCTCGGATACATGCCGCAGGAAGTGAAGGACATGCAGTTGAAAGCCGTAAAGCCTTACTACGCCAATATACCAGCCTCTGACCTGCGCGACGTCAATTTTATCGATGCCGGGCTCGTATCCATGCAATTGATGCTGGTTGCCCGTTCATTCGGCTATGACACGAACCCAATCGGCGGCTATGAAAAAGATCAAATAGCAGAAGCGCTTGATTTGGACAAGGATCGCTATCAACCGATCATGCTGATCAGTATCGGGAAAGCAGCCAAGGAAGGATACCCATCTTACCGTCTCCCTGTTGAGACAGTGACAACCTGGAAATAATTCAAATTCGTTGAAGAGAGGTAGAAAACCATGCTTATTATACATGCCCATCTGCAAGTGATACCCTCACAGGAAGAAGCCTTCCTTCAAGCGACCAAAGCCCTGGTTGCTGCAAGCCAAGCTGAAGAAGGAAATGTGGGATACACCCTTCTGAAAAGCACAGAGCAAGAATATCACTACACCATGGTAGAAAAGTGGAAGGACGCTGACGCAGTAGCGGCGCACAATGCAAGCGCTCATTTTCAAGCTTTTGTGAAGCTAGCTCCCTCCTTTTTTGCAGCAGCTATGGAATTGGAAGTATTCGCAGGAGAGCCTGTGAAGTTGTAATTCGTGATGTACGGAAAAACAGCAAGGTTGGTCCTGTGATCAGCCTTGCTGTTTTTTTGTCCAGCAATACATGAAATGGGTAATAGCAAGCAAATAGGATCATGAACTGCTTTAAAAGGGCTGCCGCTAACAATTTATTGACAGCGCTTTCTTTATCCCTTACATTAGTAACCAATATAATATTTTTGTGATGGAGATCAGGAGATTCACAATATTTCATTTGGTACGGTATAACCTACCAGTGAAATTTGTGGATCTTTTTTTCATCCAAATGGAGGAGGAAGAACATGAAAAAACTGGTTACATCCTTGGCAGCCGCTCTCGCTATTACAACAAGCTTTGGAAGCGTATCCTTTGCCGAAGCGGATAAGATTGTCATCGCCCACCGCGGAGCGAGCGGATACTTGCCGGAACATACGCTGCCCGCAAAAGCGATGGCTTACGCGATGGGAGTCGACTACATCGAACAAGACGTGGTTATGACAAAGGACAGCAAACTGGTCATCATGCACGACCATTATCTGGACAGCGTAACCAATGTAGCGGAGGTCTACCCTGATCGAAAACGAAAAGATGGCAGGTACTACGTTATTGATTTCACTCTTGACGAGATCAAGAAACTGAAAACGACAGAGGTCTTCACAGTAGAAAACGGCAAGCAGGTACAAGACTATCCGGATCGCTTCCCTCTCTGGAAATCCAGCTTCAGTGTTCACACCTTGGAAGAAGAGATTGAACTGATCCAGGGTATGAACAAAAGCACAGGTCGTAACGTAGGGATCTATACGGAGATCAAAGCTCCCTGGTTCCACAGACACGAAGGAAAGGACATCAGCCTCGCAGTGTTACAGGTGTTGAAAAAGTACGGCTATGTGTCCAAGAATGACAAAGCGTACATACAGACTTTCGACCCCAATGAAGCAAAACGGATTCGCACGGAGCTCTATCCACATTTGAATATGAACGTGAAGCTTGTACAGCTCATGGCAGAAACCGGCTGGAACGAAACCATGATCTATGAAAACGGTAAGGGCGTTCCCTACAACTACGATTGGATGTTTGAAAAAGGGGCGATGAAAGAAATTGCGAAATACGCAGACGGCGTAGGGCCATGGAAGCCGATGATCATCAAAGAAGAGTCGACGAAAGACCACCTCATCATTACCAATCTTGTCAAAGAGGCTCATGAAGCTGACCTGGAAGTGCATCCATACACCTTCCGAGCGGATAAAGGACAAATCCCTGCCTATGCAGCAAACTTTGAGGAACTGCTCGATCAGTTCTACTTCACAGCAGGAGTTGACGGGGTGTTTACGGACTTCCCTGACCGTGCCGTTGATTTTTTACGAAGAGCGGAGTCCCAAAGCAAAACGTCCCAGTACAAGGGTAGCTGACACAGACCGCAAAGTAACTTAAAAACACCTCTTTAACACTAAAACGCCGGTATCTTGTACGCTAAGGATTACCGGCTTTAATAATTGTGGGATTCTTTTTGGGACATAACAGAGATACTATGGACCACTCGGGAGAAGGTCAAGCTAAACGGATCTATATAAACCAAAAGAGCTGCACGCCGAAGGGGACTGAACCCAATAAATGAATCAGCGGTGACCTAAGACCAGAAAATAAAGTCTTAGACTCACCGCTGCTATATTATGCTATCGAACCTGTTAGTTTAATGCTTCTTAAGGCACTCCTTAGCTCTTTATAAACACATCTTTTTCCAATGTTAATTCATGAAATGATTTCACACGTAGTTGTAAAAATGGGGTGAACAATAATGTACAAGCCGAAGCTAACAATCCAATGCCACCCGCAAATAAAGCGAACCGTAAACCCATTGCCCCCCCGATCATCCCTCCCATTAACGAACCAAGCGGTAAAGAACCCCACGAGATAAATCGAAACGTAGCATTCACGCGACCTTGCAGGGCATCGGGTACAATTACTTGACGTAAACTGATGGTACTAATGCTAAACATGGAGACACCCATTCCGAAAAGAAGCTGTCCGAGCATCATAATCAACGCCATACTTAATTCTGATCCTACTGCTAATGGAGCAAGCAAACCGCCACTTGCTGCGATCGTAGCGGAACCTACAATTGTTGGACCTACTCCAAAACGACGTACAGCCCTTTGGGCAAGCAGAGAGCCAAATAGGTACCCTACTCCTAGCGTTCCATAAATGATGCCAAGAATGCTCGCACTGATTTTGAGTTCTTGCGATGCATATAGAACATAAACACTAAAAATAACATTCCAGGAAAGGTTAAAGACTGTTGAGCAGCGCACCACTCCCCACAGCAATGGTTTTGTGTAAACTGTATGCAGCCCTTCTTTAATTTCCAGCCACATATTTTTTTGTTTTTTCGCATCTGTCACGACTGTCTCCAACTTGCGAATCCGGGCTATGTATACAGCGGATACAAAAAAGGATACCGCCGTAAACAAGATTGCAAAAGGAGCGGTGATTAACTGTTCCAGTCCACCTGATAAACCCGGCCCAGCAATTTGTGCGGTAGATTTACTTGTCTCTAGTTTGCTATTCCCATCAACAAGCTGCTCCTTGCTCACAATGGAAGGCAAAAAGGATGTATAGGCAACATCAAAAAAGACAGTACAGATCCCCACTATGAAGGCTACCAAATATAGAACTGTCATATTCAGGAATCCAGTTAAGGCTGTCAGCGGCACAATGAGCAGTAATGCACCCCTGAAAAAGTTAGCGGCGACAAGAATTGGTCGCCGGGGAAATCTGTCTATCCATACACCAGCAAGCAAACCGAAAAGGATAAATGGCGCATACTCGACAAAACCAAGCAACCCCATTTGCATGGGACTGGCCCCTAAATAGAGAGCTGCCACTAATGGCATTCCTAATAATGCAACCTGAGTCCCAAACTGTGATGCAGTTTGCCCAATCCAGAGCCTGCGAAAATCTGCGTTAGTTAACAATCCTTCCACCTTGTTACTCATGCTCGTTCCCCCATTGCCATTCAAATTTGCATTTTTAGTATAGGGGAAATTACGTTTCAAGATCTTGCGCTTTCATTATGAAGGCCTATGTCTGCTTTTTTCGTTTATAATGCCATACATACCCTACCGTTAGCGTCGAAAAGGCAGCCGATTAATTTCGACTGCCTTTCCACATTGTTATTGAACTATCGTTCCCTTTTGTTTAACAAGTTGCTATTGGGATTGTCCTGAATATATACCGTCGAGAAACTCGATTGAGACGCGTTCTGCTTCCTTCCTAGGTACAATTTCCGAACCTTGGCGTAGACGTTGGTACATCTTGATCGTATTTTTTAGCGCGTGGTAGCAACTTTCAAAGCTGTGGATGGGAATCGTACCTTTTAGTTCCCCCAGTTCCTTGAGAGCGTATTTCTCGAGCTTTCGAACCCCTCTCGGGGAATGACCGTTGCGAATGAGTACCAACGGCCCTAACACTACATTGCGCATAAAAGTTAGCGTATCGATTAATTCGAATAATTCACCTCTCCCTAATTTTGTAGCGCAGTAATGCACCCATACCCAGAAGCGATCTTCGATCCATTGAGGCTGAGGGAAAGGGAGAGATGGACTTGTTTTACTGAATATCGTTGCAATACCAGAACTTCTCTCCCAAAGAATCAGTGGGTTCTCGACTCGGGATTCGAGCTCTTCCAGTTGTACAAATTTAAGGTCGACATGAAGAGGGGCTGGGCCATATAAACAAATAAGCAATCTCGGTTCCCCGACATGCTCGCCTGTGAATGCAGAAAGTAAATTACCGAGTCTTTCGGCAATTCGGAAGCGTTGTTCCATGATCTCATTTCGAAAAGCATAATTGTAGACGATTATTAAATCCAGATCACTATACTCATCCATTTCTCCGTACACCATAGATCCGCCTGCGAGGAGACCTAAAAGTCGTTGATCTTGGCTTACATACTCAATTGCTTGCTCAATAAATCGATCATGTAAAGGTAACCTCATGCCAAGCACTCCTTAAATAGTGACCCATAAAATGGGTATTATTACAAAGTAACATTTACAATTAGTGGTAGTCAACTGTATGTAGATCCATATAGCAACAGATCGCATTATCCTGCCCGTAGCGTAATGACTCATGGTAAGTCTAAAAGTATATTTTCTCAGTCTACAACAATATTTTCTTTGAACACATAGCCACCAGCCCAAAACTTTATTATCACTGAACAGAATCATTAAAAAGAAGCGTTAGTTCTTTACTAACGCTACTAAACTTATTTACAAGCTTTGCACTTATTAACTACTTTTTTTGACTACCAACTTTATTCCTCTAAAACATAACTTTATTGTTAGAAATCATATTGAAACAATAGTTTATTGCTCAGAACAATACTTCATTATAATGAATCAACTCTCCGTTGATAAAAGCCCCTACTATTACTAAAGAAAAAAAGCCCCATATAACCAATTTCATTGGTAATGGGGCACTTATCGTTCTATATTTTTTCTGTGACAGACATAATTAATTGGTGGCAAACTTTATTATTCGGTGACAGTGTCTATTATTTAGTGACAGACTATTTTATCACTGAACACGATGTTCTTATTCCCTTCAACCCTACTCAACCGTCACACTCTTCGCCAAGTTCCGTGGTTTATCCACGTCAAGGCCGCGAGCGACAGAAGCGTAGTAAGCAAGTAATTGCAATGGAATGACGGTCAGAATCGGTGTGAGCATTGGCAGAGTGGCTGGCATGTAAATGACCTCATCCACACTCTTCGCCAGGTCGTGGTTGCCTTCAGTCGCAAAGCCCAGTACATGAGCGCCGCGAGCTTTTACTTCCACGATGTTGCTTACCGTTTTTTCGTAGATGTCTGGTTGCGTAGCCAAAGCTACAACTGGAACATTATCTTCAATCAGCGCAAGTGTACCGTGCTTCAGCTCACCAGCTGGATACGCTTCAGAGTGAATGTAGGAGATTTCCTTCAGCTTCAGAGAGCCTTCCAGCGAAACCGCATAGTCGAGGCTGCGGCCGATGAAGAACAGGCTGCTTACCTCTTTTGTGCCCTCCGCAAAGCGACGAATTTGATCATCGTTATTCAGCATGGAAGCGATTTTGCCAGGGATCTCGCTCAGGTGTTCAACGACTTCAGCAACCTCAGCAGCCGCCATGGTGCCTTTTACTTGAGCCAGATACAGGCTGAACAAGTACAGGGCAACGACTTGGGAGGTGTATGCTTTCGTAGATGCTACCGCTACTTCCGGACCAGCCCACGTAAAGATCACTTCGTCAGCTTCACGAGCTACAGAGCTACCTACCACGTTGGTGATAGCCAATACCTTCACGCTGCTCTTCTTCGCCTCACGCAGCGCAGCCAGCGTATCTGCTGTCTCACCAGATTGGCTGATGACGATCATCAGTGTCTTGTCTGTGTAGATCGGATCACGGTAACGGAACTCGGAAGCGACTGCTACCTCTACAGGTACGCGAGTCCACTTTTCGATAACATCCTTACCGACGAGACCTGCGTGCATGGAAGTACCGCATGCCACGATGTAGATGCGATCGTATGCAGCCAATTCCACATCGCTCATTTTCAGCTCAGGCAAAATCACTCGCTTATTGTCCTCGTCAATGCGGGCACCCATGGTATCGCGAACAGCTTGAGGCTGCTCGTGCATTTCCTTGAGCATGAAGGAATCATATCCGCCTTTTTCTGCTTGTACCAAATCCCACTCGACATGGAACAGTTCCCGCTCGATTTTCTCGCCGGTCTCCGCGTTCATCAGTTCCACACCATCGCGAGTCAACACAGCCATTTCGCCTTCGTTCAAAATGTACACGTCACGTGTATGCTCCAAAATAGCCGGGATATCCGAACCGATAAAGCTCTCGCCTTGACCCACACCAACTACCAGCGGGCTAGCCAATCGAATCGCTACCAGCTTCTCTGGCTCGTGCTGCGTCATGATTCCCAATGCATAGGCACCACGCATGCGTTGAACAGCACGACGAGCTGTAGAAACGATATCGCCATCGTACATGTCCGCGAGCAAGTGAGCAATAACTTCGGTATCTGTCTCAGAAGTGAACGTGTAGCCTTTTGCCAGCAGCTCTTCTTTCAATGGCAGGAAGTTTTCGATGATCCCGTTGTGAACGACTGCAAAAGCCGATTTCTCGTCTGTATGTGGGTGGGAGTTCTCGTCAGACGGTTTTCCGTGTGTTGCCCAACGTGTATGCCCGATTCCCATAGAACCAGTCAATGGCTTCGACTCTAAACGACCTTCCAGAACAGCCAGACGTCCCTGAGCTTTTGAGTACTCCAAGCCGTTTTCGTTCACGACAGCAACCCCTGCTGAATCATAGCCGCGATACTCCAGCTTGCGAAGTCCTCCGATTACGATATCTTGCGCTTGTTTATTTCCAATATATCCAACGATTCCGCACATAAGTGTATGGTCCCCTTCCAATTTGGCGAGGGACTTCCACCCGAACAATGGTACGGGGGTGAGTCCCCCGCCATTCCATGTTTTTATATGGTCATACTGTTTCATCTATTTCGGCAATGGCAAATAACGTATCACACACAAGGTTTTGTCCACCAGATCACCCTGATGTTTTGTCCCTGCGCTCTGCGGCAGTGATACTGCTGCCGGGAGGTATCCGCCGAATCCTTCGATAAACCTCCACCTCGTCCACTGGGCTCCATGTCGGGCAGCCTCAGTGCTGGCGCTTTTCAATGGTCTGCATTTGATTTACGATGCTTGTTCTTTTTTGCACAACCCCTCCCATTTTTTTCTTTCTTGGTGCTAGCGCACATGAACACTGTACCACAGATTATGAAGAGCGACAACATCTCGTCGCCGTATTTTAGTTGTATGCAAAAGGGAGCGGCATCGAAACCGCTCCCTGCAACTTTTTACACTAATTTTACACCAGTTCTTGTTTGACCACGTCAACGATCCGATTCACGAGCCCTTCCAACTGTGACGCATCTGGGCCTTCTGCCATGACACGTACGATTGGCTCTGTTCCGGACGGACGAACCAGAACGCGACCATTGCCAGCCAAATCTTCTTCCACGTCACGGATGGCCTGCGCAATAGCTTCATTGCCATTCAGCTTTGACTTGTCCTCTACACGGACATTGATCAAAAGCTGCGGATACTTGACCATCACTTGTTTGAGCTCGGACAACGGCTTGCCAGACTCCTTGATGATGTTCAAGAGCTGCAGACCCGTTAACAGACCGTCTCCTGTCGTATTATAGTCCAGGAAGACAATATGACCGGACTGTTCGCCACCGAGATTATAACCTCCGCGCAGCATCTCTTCAACTACATAGCGATCCCCTACAGCAGTCTTCGTCGTATTGATGGAGCACTCCTCCATCCCTTTGAAGAAGCCCATGTTGGCCATTACGGTCGTAACAACTGTATTGTTGTTGAGCTTTCCTTTTGCCTTAAGTGCTCGTGCACAGATCGCCATAATATAGTCGCCGTCGATGATTTCACCATTATCATCTACAGCAATGCAGCGATCCGCGTCCCCATCAAAGGATAGACCCAAGTCAGCTTTATGCTTCAAAACTTCTTCTACTAGACGTTCAGGATGCGTTGAACCGCATTGGTCATTGATGTTGATTCCATTCGGGTTCGCACCAATCGTGATCACTTCAGCGTCCACATCCGCAAACAGACGAGCTGCCAATGATGAGACAGCACCATTTGCACAGTCCAGGACTACCTTCAGACCGTCAAATCGCTCAGATACGGTACTCTTTAAATGAGAGAGGTACTTTTGACCACCCTCCAGGAATTCCAGAACCGTCCCGATTTGTTCGCCTGTTGGTCGAGGCATAGTATCCTCTGTCGCGTCCAAATACTGTTCTACTTCAGCTTCCACTTCGTCGGACAGTTTAAAACCGTTGCTGCCGAAGAACTTGATTCCGTTATCCGGAAACGGATTGTGAGAGGCGGAGATCATAACACCCGCATCTGCACCAAGTGCACGTGTGAGATACGCTACCCCCGAGGTGGAGATAACACCCAATCTGACCACTTCTGCTCCAACCGATAACAGCCCAGCCAAAAGTGCGTTTTCCAGCATTTGTCCGGAAATGCGCGTATCGCGCCCAATCACCACTTTTGGTTTCCCTTCCTGCTTGTGTCTGGTAAGAACGTAACCGCCAACGCGTCCGATTTTAAATGCCAGTTCGGGTGTCAGTTGTGTATTTGCTACACCGCGTACACCGTCTGTTCCGAAATACTTCCCCATGATTGTCCCTCATTTCCTTCCTTGTGCACACAACAGCTTATGTCTACCTTTGCTTGTTCGTGATTTGAATTGTGACCTTTTTCGGTGCACTCGCAGAAGTCTTGATATACTCCGACTGATTGAAGATGTAATTCAATGGTACTTCGTATACACCCGCCGGCATATTGCTGACATCTGCTACGACCTGCAAGTCTTCATGACTCAACTGATTCAGCACTTCTGGTGCGCCGATCACATCGAAGTCGATTGTAGACATCTCCTGGCCATCGGTGGATAGTACCTTTGCTTCCATGCTTTCTGATAGCCCGCTAATGCGAATCGGAATCTTATCCAAACGCTTGGTCGTTGATGGAACGACTTTCAGCGATACGGTCAAATACTCCGGCTCTACCTTCACAATATTATCCATTAACGGTATCTTTAGCTCTATATCGCGATCTGATGTAATGTGGCCGAGATCGATTTCCGGCCCTGGGTATGTGTTGGATTTGATGCCATCAATGACTTCCTTCGGTCCATAGACCGTGACCTCTTCCACATTCATACCCATACTAGCCAAACTATATCCATTCGGCAATTCATTCGTCAAGTTTAATTTGATTGGCACTTTGGCAAACGGACTCGTTACGGGGATGTTGACTTCTACCGTAAGTGGCACCACATCCGCCCCTTGAATCACGTTACCAGACTTGTCCACGACTTTGAGTGGAACCGTTGTTTTGATTGCGGAAGTAGCCCCTTCCAGGTCAACCGAAGCCTTAACTGCTGCTACCTTATTCACTTGGCTTTCAGGTACCCTTACAAGTGCTCTAAACGGCTTTACAATAGGCTCTCCAGCCGTATAACCTGGAGCGACCTGTCCCAATTTCTCCACGGAAACTTCACGCTCAACGGTCTTCTTCTCTTCCAAGGTGATTTCCACGATATTCGGGATGATCCCTACCTTGACTTCATCCGGGAATCCCTTGTACTGGACAGGTACACGATGTGTTCCTTTGCCCAGGTTCGTCGCATCGACATACACTTCCCACGATTCCTCCGGGAAGAAATTGTGTCGATAAAAAGGATTATTGCTTTCCAAGGCGACCTTTACCGTTCGTTGCTGCTTAACCACCTGGTAACGATCAGTATCGTATTTCACATGCAAATTGACACTATCAATAAAAGTTGGCTGACTTGCCTCAGGAGTCGTCGTTTGTTCGGCTTCCAGATTGACAATCATCCACGTCATGATAGCCAAAAGCAACGCAACAGCACGTGCAAACCAGTGACTGTTTAACCATTTATCCATGTTTTCGCCTCCATTGCCAACGACTTCCCATGGATTTGCCTTTGGACAGAGGCTGAAGCTGTTCTGTCAGCATCTCTGCCAGTTGCGCCTCCGTCAGATTCCGATTCATTGCTCCATGCGCGGCAAAGGACACCTGACCAGTCTCTTCGGATACGATGATCGCAATGCCATCGGAAACCTCACTTAACCCTATTGCCGCTCGATGGCGCGTACCCAACTCCTTCGAGATGGAATTGTTTTCAGACAGTGGAAGATAACAGGCAGCAGCCATAATCATGTCTTTTCTCATAATGACTGCACCGTCATGCAACGGTGTATTCGGGATAAAAATATTGATCAACAGCTCCGAGCTGACGCGCCCGTTAATGCCAATACCCGTTTCCACGTAGTCATTTAGACCCGTCTCTCTCTCAATGACGATCAATGCACCAATGCGACGCTTGGCCATGTACGTAACCGATTTGCCCACTTCTTGAACCAAGCGGCTAACCGCCTCATCATCCTGCGTACTGCTTGAACGGGAAAAAAGCTTGCCTCGACCAAGCTGCTCCAGTGCTCGACGCAACTCCGGCTGGAAGATGATGACGACCGCCAAAACCCCAAATGTAAAAGCTTGATTCATCAGCGCGTGCAGTGCCGTCAGCTGAAAATATTTACTGAGGAACCATGTGATGACGATGACCATAATCCCCTTCAGCAATTGTACAGCGCGCGTCCCGCGTATAAGCATAATGATTTTATAGAACACGTATGTAACGAGTAAAATATCCGTTGCATACCGTAGCAAATCCCCATAATCCATGGATATCGATATCATAACGAAGCCCCCATATCTCGCTCCATCTAATGAAGTCAGTCTATCTTCTGCGGAAAAAGCACGGCTCCACTGCCGTGCTCTGATAGCTGTACTCTCTATTTTCTCTTATGGCAAGATCGGAAGCAAGTCATTTCCAATATTTTTCACCTCATACCAAATCCAATCTACGATCGCTTCGATTGATTCGGTATTTCCCACGACTTGGGCGGTAGATGCCACGAACACTTTTCCTTCAATAGCCACAACATTTCCTGTTACATGACCTCGAACATCTACGTTTCCGTTGCGGACAACCAAGTCTCCATCAATATTGGTTCCTGCTGGCACAACTACGACATTGCGTTCACGATCTATTTTTAATTTATCCAAATTAGCAGAGGATACCTGTAGAGTGTCATCCCGATCAAACCAACTGTTGAATACACTGCCGGTCATCAAAAAGAGAAATACCGCTGCAGCTGTCAAAAACGGGTGATTACGAAGCCATCCTGATAACAGATTCGCTTTCGTCGGCGCAGGCAATTGCGCAAGTACACGAGCTGTAAAATCAGAAGAGACATGAATATGTGAAGCGCTTTGAACAAAAGCGATGGCTCTCTGCAACTCATGCATATGCTGACGACAACTCACACAAGACTTTATATGTGTTTGCAATTGCAGATTGGCTAATTCATCAGTGTCCCCATCTAGATATTCGTGAATGAGGCAGATCATATCCCGGCATTCCATCGTGATTTTCTCCTTTCTCACATCAATCGCAACTTGCTGCGTAATGCTTCCCTTCCTCGGTGAATACGCGTCTTGATTGTCGTTATGGGAAGCTTTACGATATCGCTGATCTCCTGCAACGACAAATCCTCGATATAACGCAAGATCATAATCGAGCGATATTTGGGCTGTAAGTGAGACAAAGCATCTTGCACCGTCTCCTGCAGCTCCTGCGTTACGACTTTGTCCTCCGGTGTTCGCTCGTTAGAAGACAGGCGTGAATACCAGTCCAGGCCTTGCCCTGGTTCGGTTTCTTCATCCAATGAAAAGTCAGGTCGTTTTTTCCGGCCACGGTCGATACATAGATTGGTCGCGATCCTGTAGATCCACGTGGAGAACTTATAGCTGTCATCGTATGAATGCAAATTGGCATAGACACGCAAAAATGTTTCTTGCGCGATGTCCTCTGCATCCTGACGGTTTCCCACCATACGATATGCGAGCTGAAATATCTTGTCTTTATAAATCTCGATTAACTCCGCAAAAGCTTCACGGTCTCCACGTTTTGCCCGCTGAGTCAACCGTTTCTCTACAAAATCCATGCGATCCTCCCCACAATACCGTAATCCTATATACGGATGATACTGCATATGGTTTCATTTTTAATCTTGTGTTTGTGCGGATAATTTGTTGGGAAATAGAGGAATAAGCGTATGGCTTTCCTCTATATATAAGTAATGATAGCTCATTTATCTCACGGGTGGAAAGGAGAGTGCAACGATTGTCAAAAAAAGACGTTCTCCTCGAGATTGAAATGCTGCGAAAAGAACTGAACGATCAGTACAAAAAACAAGCCTGCATTACTCCAGAATTAGTTACGCTAAGCGTACAACTGGACCAGCTATTAAATAAACTTCGACTCCATCCTTAGAATGTACAGCTTTCCCCCATCAATGTAAAGATGCGGTAAAACAAAAAAAGAGGGCCAAAAGCCTCTCTTTTTTCATGATCTTCTTTATTTAGTTTACAGTAATTTATCACCAAAAACAGAACTCATCAAAGCGACTGCAACGCGAGCTGTCATGTTTTCTCGGTCAAGAATCGGGTTGACCTCTACGAATTCAGCAGAGCAAAGAATATCTGCATCTGCCAGCATTTCCAATGAGACATGCCCTTCGCGATAGGAGATACCGCCTATTACGGGCGTCCCTACTCCTGGAGCATCGTGTGGATCAAGTCCATCCAAGTCGAGGCTCAAATGCACGCCATCTGTGTTTTTGGACACATGCGCAATTGCTTCATCCATCACTCGAGCCATACCCAATTTATCAATTTCATGCATGGTGAAAACCTTCATGCCAATACGCTTGATCAATTCACGCTCACCTTGATCCAGATCACGCGCACCGATGATGACCACGTTTTCTGCCTTCACCTTTGGTGTATATCCACCAATGTTCGTCAGACGCTCATGTCCATACCCCAAGCTCGCTGCCAAAGGCATACCGTGAATATTTCCCGATGGAGAAGTGGCACCCGTATTCAAATCACCGTGAGCATCAAACCAGATCACACCCAGGTTTTTTACGTGCTTAGCCACACCTGCTATGGTTCCCAGGGCAATGCTGTGATCGCCACCCAATACAAGCGGGAATCGACCAGCAGTCATGATATCGCTTACAACATTGGCAAGCTTCTCATTGGCTTCCACGACTTCATCCAGGTATTTATGGTTTTCCGTCTCGGTGAAGTGATGAGGACGCGTTACAAAAATATCTCCTCGGTCTTCAATGTTGAAACCCATCTTTTCCAGGCGGGCTACAACACCTGCATAACGGATAGCGCTAGGTCCCATATCAACTCCACGGCGGTCTGCACCTAGATCCATCGGTACACCAACAATGCTCATGTTTTTGTTCATAAAAGTGCCACCCTTTCCTTCGTTCATCATTCTCTACTCCTATATTGTAGCCCCGGAAAGTAAAATGACTCAACTCGACATGATTTTGCATAAATAACCTGTCGGACATGCTTTATCAAAAACACAAAAAAACGAGCAACCATGTCGGTTTCTCGTTTCTAAAAAGCATATGGAGCGGGTGATGGGAATCGAACCCACGCGACCAGCTTGGAAGGCTGGAGTTCTACCATTGAACTACACCCGCATATAAAAATGGTCGGGAAGACAGGATTCGAACCTGCGACCCCTTGGTCCCAAGCCAAGTACTCTACCAAGCTGAGCTACTTCCCGATAAGTGGCGTGCCCTGAGAGATTCGAACTCCCGACCTTTTGATTCGTAGTCAAACGCTCTATCCAGCTGAGCTAAGGGCACATATTTTGATTTTTAAAAAACTGGTGAGCCATGAAGGACTCGAACCTTCGACCCTCTGATTAAAAGTCAGATGCTCTACCAACTGAGCTAATGGCTCGCAAAATGGCTGGGGTACTAGGATTTGAACCTAGGAATGACGGAGTCAAAGTCCGTTGCCTTACCGCTTGGCTATACCCCAACAACCCGCAAAATAAAAAAATGGTGGGGAGAGACGGATTCGAACCGCCGAACCCGGAGGGAGCAGATTTACAGTCTGCCGTGTTTAGCCACTTCACTATCTCCCCATTTTTTATGGTGGAGGCTGACGGGATCGAACCGCCGACCCTCTGCTTGTAAGGCAGATGCTCTCCCAGCTGAGCTAAGCCTCCAAATCCCTGACAAAGTGACGAGTATGCTAAGGAGCATACTCTGATAACTCTGCAGGTACCTTAACCACTGTTAAGGTGTTTTTAAGTGACCCGTAGGGGATTCGAACCCCTGTATGACAGCGTGAAAGGCTGCTGTGTTAAACCGCTTCACCAACGGGCCAAGATCATAAGAATACT